>NZ_BATC01000071.1 GCF_000466985.1 Brevundimonas abyssalis TAR-001 | reverse complement strand
CGATGGCCTTGAGGGCGGCGCGCAGCCGGCCGATCAGCGGATCGTCCGGCCCGGACGCCCGGGCGACGCCCGCCAGCCGCGCCAGGGCCAGCACATTGCCCGGCTCCAAGGCCAGCGCCTGCTCATAGGCCGCGCGCGCCGGATCGCGCCGGCCCCGGTCCTCATGCAGATTGCCCAGATTGAGCCAGGCGGGGGCGAAGCGGGGATTGAGTTTCAGCGCCTTGTCCAGCTCGGCCTCGGCCTCGTCGGGGCGGTGCAGGTCCTCCGACAGGATCACGGCCCGGTTCAGCCGCGCCTCTTCCGGCCCGCGCACGCCCAGCTTGAGCGCCCGATCATAGGCGTCCAGCGCCGCCTCGTGCCGCCCGATCCGGCGTCGCAGCCGGCCCAGATCGAACCAGACGTCGGCCAGCTCGGGCCGCAGCGCCAGCAGGCCTCGAACGCCGCGACAGCCTGCTCCAGCCGCCCCGCATTCTGGTGATCGAGCGCCTGTCTCAGCCAGTCTTCGGGCGATTGCGCCAAGAGATCAGTCCGTCCCGATCATGGCGTCCCAGGGATCGGCGGTCCCCGCCTCCACCTCAGCCACCGCGACGGCGGGCCAGCCGACGCGGGCGCCCGCGCTCTCGCGCCAGGCCAGCACGATCAGGTCGCGCAGCTCGCCCGCCCCGGCGCCCAGCCGCTCCACCGCGAAGGCCCCGCCGCGCGGATCCCCCTCGGCGAAGGCGCCGTCGCGCTCGAGCCGGTAGAAGGGCGTCACCTGGGCCACACCCTGGCCGAGATAGCGGGCGGTGCGGCGCTCGATGGCGGCTTCGCCCAGGTCGGGCTCGGGCATGGCGCTCTCCACCAGATCCAGACGCGCCACGCCGCGCACATAGGCGCCTTCGAACAGGCCGTGGGTGCGGCGCGAGGTGGTGAAACCCTCGGGATTCGGGGTGTCCCGATCCCAGCCGTTGTAATGGATCGAGGTGTGCAGCGGCTGGCTGGCGTCGCCCACATAGTGGGACCAGACCCCCAGGTCGCGGATCAGCAACGCCTCGCGGCGACGACGATCCTCGGCGTACCAGGCGCGCCTGCCCGGATCGGTCTCGCGCGCCTCGGCGGCGTTCAGCACGCGCCAGTAGGCGAAGTCGCGCACCAGCTGCTGCCAGCCGTCGATCAGGGCGTAATAGAGATACCCGGCGTCATCCACATCCAGGCCGGCCTGGGTCAGGGCCGCTTCATACTCGCTGCGCAGCTCGGGCATGGCGTCGATGTGGGGGCCGGCGGCGGTCAGCACATGGCCGTTGTCGTCGAAGTCGATGAAGTGGGCCGTGTCGCGCTCCCGGGCATGGGTCCGCGGCCCGCCCTTCCAGCGGTCGGGCTCGCGGGTCAGTTCGCCCACCTCGGTGGCGGCCTCGGTCGTTCGCAGGAAGGCGGGGATCTCGTCCGGCAGCGAGCGCATGGCCGCCACCGCGATCAGCCGGTGGCCGGTGGCGCCCCAGGCCCCTACATCGGCGGCCGGGGCGGCGATCACGGCCACGGCGGCGAGGGCGAGGAACGCTCGTTTCAGGGGGGCGCGCTGCATGGGACAATCCGGTGGGGTTGGCGTTATGAGGGGACTTAGCCGATCCCGGGTTCCGCCTCCAGCCGGTCAAGGCTGGACGTCCGCGGCCGCTGATTTTCTGTTGCGCTGCACAAGATATCTGTTAGGAGGGCCGCGCACGTGCTGCTGTCCTTTCTGGACGGTCTAACTGCGGCGTCGGGGCCTCTCCCAGCCGCATCTGCGTGCATCGGAACAATTGAATCAGAACCGCCCTGCGGCGGTCACGCATGGCCGAGACCGGCTGTGCGAGAGGATGTCCTGAATGAATCTCGCAGTCCTGCGCCAGACCTGGCTCGGAAATGTTCGCGGCGACCTGCTGGCGGGCATGGTGGTGGCCTTCGCCCTGATCCCCGAAGCGATCGCCTTCTCCATCATCGCGGGCGTCGATCCGGCGGTGGGGCTGTACGCCTCCTTCGCCATCTGCGTGGTCATCGCCTTCGCGGGCGGACGACCGGGCATGATTTCGGCGGCCACGGGCGCCATGGCGCTGGTGATGGTGGTTCTGGTCCGCGAGCACGGGCTGCAGTACCTGCTCGCCGCCACGGTGCTGACCGGCGTCCTCCAGATCATCGCCGGCTATCTCAAGCTGGGCGTGCTGATGCGCTTCGTCTCCAGGTCGGTGGTGACCGGTTTCGTGAACGCCCTGGCCATCCTGATCTTCATGGCCCAGCTCCCGGAGCTGACCAATGTGGGGTGGCAGACCTACGCCATGGTGGCGGCGGGTCTGGCGATCATCTACCTGCTGCCGCGCCTGACAAAGGCCGTGCCGTCGCCGCTGATCGCCATCGTCGTCCTGACCGCCCTGGCCATCTTCATGGGCATGGACCTGCGCACCGTCGGCGACATGGGTGAACTGCCCTCGACCCTGCCGATGTTCCTGCTGCCGGACATCCCGCTGAACCTCGAGACCCTGCTGATCATCCTGCCCTATTCGGCCACCCTGGCCGTGGTCGGCCTGCTGGAGTCCCTGATGACCGCGACCATCGTCGACGATCTCACGGACACGCCCAGCGACAAGAACCGCGAGTGCAAGGGTCAGGGCCTGTCCAACATCGTGGCCGGCTTCATGGGCGGCATGGCGGGCTGCGCCATGATCGGCCAGTCGGTGATCAATGTGAAATCCGGCGGCCGGGGACGTCTGTCGACCCTGTCGGCGGGCCTGCTGCTGCTGTTCATGATCGTGGCCCTGGGGCCGTGGGTCGCGCAGATCCCCATGGCCGCCCTGGTGGCCGTGATGATCATGGTGTCCATCGGCACCTTCAACTGGGCCTCCATCCGCAATCTGAGGGAGCATCCCAAGAGCTCCAGCTTCGTCATGCTGCGACCGTGGTGGTCACGGTGGCCACCCACGACCTTGCCAAGGGCGTGTTCACCGGCGTGCTGCTGTCGGGCATTTTCTTCGCCCAGAAGGTGGCGCGCATCGTCGCCGTCCGCTCCACCGAGGTGGATGGCGGGCGCGGCCGCGAATATGTGGTCCTCGGCCAGATCTTCTTCGCCTCGGCGGACGCCTTCGTGAACAGCTTCGATTTCAAGGAAGCGGTCGAGCATGTGCGCATCGACGTCAGCCGCGCCCACTTCTGGGACGTGTCGGCCGTCGCCGCCCTGGACAAGGCCATCTTGAAGTTCCGCCGCGAAGGCACGACGGTGGAGGTGATCGGACTGAACGAGGCCAGCGCGACCATGGTCGACAAGTTCGGCGTCCACGATAAGCCGGGCGCGCTTGAACGCCTGCTGAGCCACTGAGGAAACGGCCATGACCAAAGTTCTCGCGTGCATCGACGCGTCAATCTATGGCCTCAGCGTCTGCGACCACGCGGCCTGGGCCGCGCGCCTCCTCAAGGCGGATGTGGAGCTTCTTCATGTGCTCGACCGCGCCCCTGACGCCGTGGCGGCGGACATGTCGGGCAGCATCGGCCTGGGCGCCCGCGAGCACCTGCTCGAAAATCTGACGCGGCTCGATGAAGAGCGCGGCCGTCTGCGGATGGAGCGGGGCCGCGCCCTTCTGGAAGGCGCCGAAGCGCGTCTGCGGGACCAGGGCCTGACTGTGGTGACCCGCCTGCGTCACGGCAGTCTGGTGGACAATGTGACCGAGCTGGAGCCCGAGGCCCGCGTGGTGGTTCTGGGCAAGCGGGGCGAGGCGGCGGATTTCGCCAGGCTGCACCTGGGCGGCTCGGTGGAACAGGTCGTGCGGTCCACCACCCGGCCCGTGCTGGTGGCCTCGCGCGCCTTCAAGCCGGTCCAGCGCATCCTGCTGGCCTATGACGGCGGCGCCAGCTCCCGGAAGGCGATCGCGTTCCTGGTGTCTGACGCAGCGTTCAAGGACTTCGACGTCCACGTGGTCATGGCCGGAACGGCCCGTGCCGAGAACGAGGCCCACATGGCCTGGGCGGACTCCCAGCTCAAGGCCTGGGGCGGCGCCTACACCATGGAGCTGCGCGCGGGCGACCCCGAGAGCGTCATCGCCGACTATGTGAAGAAGGCGGAGATCGACCTGCTGACCATGGGCGCCTACGGCCACTCGCCCATCCGTCGCTTCATCGTCGGCAGCACCACCACGGCCATGATCCGCACCTGCCTAATCCCGGTGCTGCTGTTCCGTTGAGGATCTGAGCCCGTTCGCCGCCAGTCTTTCCAGGGAGGCCGCAATCCAGTTCGCCGATCCGGAAAAGCCACAGGGCCGCGTCGCCCCGTCCAGCCTGCATGAGGGCCGGATCCAGGCCGTGGTCGACGCCCTGGTCCGGTGCGGCGCGCGGCGCGTCGCCGACCTCGGCTGCGGCCCCGGCCCGTTGTTCGAACGGCTGATCCGCGAGGACCGGTTCGACGCCCTCACCGGGGTGGAGCTGCGCCTGGGTGATCTGGACACCCTCAAGGCGCGGGTCGCCTCCATCGAAACCAGGGCGGAACTGCGCTTCATCCACGGGTCGTTCCTGGACCCCGCCCTCGATCTCGGCGGGCACGACGCCTTCGTCATGCTGGAGACGCTGGAGCACATCGAGCCCGACGCCCTGTCGCAGGTCGAGCGCGCCTTCTTCGTGCTCAGACAACCGCGCACGGTGATCATCACCACGCCCAACGCCGACTACAATCCACTGCTGGGCCTGAAGCCGGGGCGCAAGCGACACTGGGACCACCGGTTCGAATGGGGCCGCGAGCGGTTCCGGCATTGGGCGAACGGGGTGGCGGACCGCAACGGCTGTGCGGTGC
Organism: Brevundimonas abyssalis TAR-001; assembly: GCF_000466985.1. GTDB lineage: Bacteria > Pseudomonadota > Alphaproteobacteria > Caulobacterales > Caulobacteraceae > Brevundimonas > Brevundimonas abyssalis. The sequence goes on along the minus strand of NZ_BATC01000071.1, from coordinate 9,287 downwards.
GCTTCGACGACGTCGGACCCTGCGCGGCCGGGCTGGGCGCGCCGACGCAGATGGCGGCGTTCGAACGCCGCGAACCCCGCCCCTGATCTCAGCGCCTGCGTCCCAGATACAGGGTGCATTGCGACGGTTCGCCGGTCAGCGGGTTTTCGAAGCGCACATCCTCGGCGCGCACGTCGGCGAACACGCCCCTCAGGGCGTGGATGAAATGGTCCTCTGCGGGATCGTCCGACCACATGGCGAACACCCCGTCCGGCCGCATGCCCAGCGCAAGATCGGCCAGCCCCCTGGGGGTGTAGAAGGCGGCATGGTCCGGGGCCAGCAGGCGCGTCGGCGAGTGGTCGATGTCCAGCAGGACCAGATCATAGGTCTCGTCGCTGTGCCGGGGACTGCCGGGCGAGAACCAGGTGAAGAAGTCGGCCAGGCGCAGGACGCAGCGCGAGTCTTCCCGCAGCGGCGGCGCCAGAGGGACCAGCCCCTCCTCGTGCCACTCGATCACCGGCTGCAGCGCGTCCAGCACCGTCAGGCGGGTAACCCGCTGGTCCTCCAGCGCGGCGCGGGCCGTGTAGCCGAGGCCAAGCCCGCCCACCAGCACCGACAGCGGCCGATCCGGCGCCATGGCCAGGGCGCGGCGCGCCAGCTCGGACTCGCCCTCGATGAACAGGTCCGACATCAGGTGCTCGTCGCCGAGCAGGATCTCCACCACATGCCGGTCCACCGCCGGAACCCAGCGCCGGCGCAGGATGGCGGGGCCCTTCGCCGTGGGACGGTAATCGAGCTCTTCAAAGCGTTTCATGTCGGCCATCAGGTGATCGTGGAGGGAGCGGTGCGGTCCAGGCGTTCGACGATGCGCGCCGCCTCCGCCGCCGCCGCCGAAAGCGCCGACAGGGCCTCGGCCACGGGGGCGTCGATCGCGCCCGATGGCGCTTCAAACCGCTCCACATAGACCCGCAGGGTCGCGCCGCGCGCGCCGGTGCCCGACAGGCGATAGGTGATGCGGGCGTCCGGCGTCAGCCACAGCCGCACGCCCTGCTGCTCGGCCACCGACCGTCGACGGGGTCCACATAGCGGAACTCTTCGGCCTTCCGCACGGTGAAGCCGCCCACAGTCCGGCCCGGCATCTGGTCCAGGTCCGCGCGCAGGTCGCGCATGAAGTCCGCCGCAGGGGCCGCGTCCAGATCCTCGAAATCCAGCCGCTGGTAATAGTCCCGGCCGTAGAGGCGCCAGTGATCCCGCACGATGTCCGGCAGCGGCCGGCCCTCGACCGCCAGCAGGTTCAGCCACATCAGCACCGCCCACAGGCCGTCCTTCTCGCGCACATGGTCCGCGCCGGTGCCGAAACTCTCCTCGCCGCAGAAGGTGATGCGGCCGTCGTCCAGCAGGTTGGTGAAATACTTCCAGCCGGTGGGGGTCTCATAGACCGGCAGGCCCAGCCGTTCGGCGACCCGGTCCACGGCGCGACTGGTGGGGGCCGAACGGGCCACGCCCTTCAGCGGCCGGGTGCGATAGGCGCCGATGCGCGCGGCATTGGCCGTCAAGATCGCCAGGCTGTCGCCGGGCGACACGATCATGCCGGGCCCCAGGATCATATTGCGGTCCCCGTCCCCGTCCGAGGCGGCGCCGAAGGACGGCGGCTGGTCGCCGAACAGGGCCGCGGCCAGTTCGGGCGCATGGTTGGGATGGGGATCGGGATGCCCGCCGCCGAAGTCGGGCGACGGGGCGCCGTTCATCACCACCCCGCTGGCGCCCAGCCGGGTCTCGAGGATCTCCCGGGCATAGGGCCCGGTCACCGCGTGCATGGCGTCGAACATCATGGAGAAGTCGGGCCGGGCGATCAGGGCGCGTATCTGGTCGAAATCGACCAGGGTCTCCATCAGGTCGGCGTAGGCCGTGACGGGATCGATGACCTCCACCGCCATGCCGTCCAGATCGAAGGTCCCCGGCCGGCCCAGCGGCGGCGCCGGCTGGTCCGACAGGCTGTAGCGTCTCAAGGCCATGGCCCGGTCACGGACCGCGTCGGTCAGGGACGCCGGGGCGGGACCGCCCGAGGCGCCGTTGAACTTGACGCCGAAATCGCCGTCCGGTCCGCCGGGATTGTGGCTGGCCGACAGAATGACCGCGCCGAACGCCTCATGCCGCCGCACCAGATGCGACGCCGCCGGGGTCGACAGCAGCCCCCCCTGCCCCACCAGCACCCGGCCGAACCCGTGCGCCGCGGCCATGCGGATCACTGTCGCCGCCGCCTGATCCGAGAAGAACCGTCCGTCGCCGCCGACGATCAGGGTCGCGCCCTCCGGCGGCGCGGCCACCTCGAACAGGGCCTGGATGAAGGTCTCCAGATACTGCGGCTCCATGAACCGGCGGGTCGGGCGGCGCAGGCCGGACGTCCCCGGCGCCTGGTCGTCGAAGCCGGGCGTGGCGTGGTGTTCGGTGGTCATTCAGATCCCTGGTTCGGCGGATTCAGTTCTGGTCGTCGTCCGCCTCGACCCGGCGATGCCGATGCGGATCGTGGATCGAGACGTCGGGCGTGCCTGTCCCGTGTAAGGCATCTGGCGTCCGGGTGGTTCATATCCAGTTCGAAATGCCGCTCAGCGGCTTCTTGCCCAGCGCCGCGACCGGCACGGTGGCGTCCGGCGCCGGATGGCCCGCCACCAGCAACAGGAACGGCTTCTCGCCTTCGGGGCGGCCGCAGATGGCGTTCAGAAAGCCCATGGGCGCGGGAGTGTGGGTCAGGGTCGCCAGCCCGGCCTGATGGAGGGCGCAGATCAGCAGACCCGTGGCGATGCCGACGCTTTCGGAGACATAGTAGTTCTTCCGGTCGTCGCCGGGCCGGGGACCGCCGCGCTTCTGGCCGAACACGGCGATCAACACGGGCGCGGTCTCCAGAAAGCCCTTGTCCGGGTCGGTGCCCAGGGGCGCGAGCGCATCCAGCCATTCCTGGGGCGCCTTCTCGGCATAGAAGGCGCGCTCCTCCGCCTCGGCCTCGCGGCGGATGCGGGCGCGAGCCTCGGCGCTTTCGATGACGGTGAAGAACCAGGGCTGGTGATTGGCCCCGGAGGGCGCCGAACCGGCAGTCAAAATCGCCTGCTCCACCACCGGGCGCGGCACGGGCCGATCGGAGAATTCGCGCACCGTGCGCCGCCGCGCCATCTGCTCGCGGAAAGCGGTCGCGGCCGTGACGATCTCGTCGTCTGTCCGCACGGGATAGCCGGTCAGGGGCGTGGACGGATGATCGCGCATGACGGACTCTCCAGCAGCAGTCTGGACATTCCATGCCGTCGCCGCGTCAAGCCGTCCAGCAAGGGCGCCACTTTTTCGCCCGCGGAATGAGTCATTCAGCCCGCGCCGGCGACCACCAGACCCGGCGTAACCCGAGTCCTCATGATGCTGACCGTCGCCGCCGCCGTGGCCGCCCTGATGATGCTGTTCGCCAATCCGGCCAACGCCGAACCGGCGCTTGAAGGCCCCGTGGCCTACAACGAGATCATCGCCGAGGAACAAGCCCAGGCGGAGGCGCAGGCGCTTCTGGAAGCGTCGTTGCACGAGGCGGAGCCCGACTGGCGGCTGTCGGCGCGGCTGTATCACGCGGGCGGCGGCGGGGCGACGGGGATGGACTCCCTGGGCTGCCAGCCCATCGCCATGCGGACGGTTGCGGTGGACCCCCGCGTGGTGCCCCGGCGCACGCGCCTGTACATCCGCGAGACCGTCGGCCTGCGTCTGGCGGACGGCCGCACCCATGACGGCTTCTGGTACGCATCGGACACCGGCGGGGCAATCAAGGGCGCCAAGATCGACCTCTACACCGGCCACGGCCGCGGCTCGATGGGGCCGGTCATGCCGCTGAACATGTCCACCCTGACGGTGGTGAACGCAGGGTCGTTCGATGGCTGTCCCCCCGCGGAGTGATCCGGGGGCTGGCCACGGCCTCCGTTTACCGTCTAAGTAACCCCGAGTAACGGCCCGTGAGTGCGGGCGTTGGGGGACAATTCGACATGACGACACCGGCTCCTCAGGGGATCGAGGCCTTTTACGCGGGCGTGACCAACGTCAGCGATTTCATCTGGGGCGGATCGTGGAACGGCGAGGCCGTTATTCCCTTCCCGCCCATGGTCATCGTGCTGCTGGGCGTGGGCGCCTGGATCATGATCGGCCTGCGCTTCTACCCGATCCTGAAGCTGGGCGAGGCCTTCGCCGGCCTGTTCAAGAAAGAGAAATCCGGCAAGGGCGAGATCTCGCCCTTCGCGGCCCTGTCCACCGCCCTGTCCGGCCAGGTGGGCACCGGCAATCTGGCGGGGGTGGCCACGGCCATCACCCTCGGCGGCCCTGGCGCCCTGTTCTGGATGTGGGTCACCGCCCTGTTCGGCATGGCCCTGGCCTTCGCCGAGGGCTCGCTGGCCATCCGCTACCGCTCGGTGGGGCCTGACGGCGCCTATCGCGGCGGCCCCATGAGCTACATCATGAAGGGCCTCGGCAAGAAGTGGACCTGGCTGGCCATCCTGTTCTGCCTCGGCACCCTGTTCTCGGCCATCGCGACCGGCAACATGATCCAGGCCAACTCCATCGCCGACTCCATCACCAACCTGGCCCCCGTGCCGGAATGGGCGGCCGGCCTGTTCGTGGCCGCGGCCGTGTTCGTGGTCATCATCGGCGGCATCAAGTCCATCGGCAGCGTGGCCGAGAAGGTCGTGCCGATCATGGCCATCGCCTATCTGCTGATGGCGCTGCTGGCCCTGATCATCAACATCGAGGACCTGCCGGCCTCCTTCGGCCTGATCTTCAGCAGCGCCTTCACCGGCACGGCGGCCACCGGCGGCTTCCTGGGCGCGGGGGTCATGATGGCGATCCGCGCGGGTGTGGCGCGCGGCCTGTTCTCCAACGAGGCGGGTCAGGGCTCGACGCCCATGGCCCACGCCGTGGCCAAGACCGACGATCCGGCGCGCCAAGGCCGCTTCGCCATGATGGGCACCTTCATCGACACCATGGTGATCTGCACCATGACCGGCCTGGTCATGCTGACGGTGCAGGGCGCCTTCCCCGCCGGGGGCGGCACGGTGGAGCATGTCTGGAACTCGGACCTGCGCGGCTTCGAGATGACGCTGGCGGCCTATACCGCCGCCTTCCCGACCCTGCTGTTCGGGACCACCACCATCGGCGGTCTGGTGGCCTCGGTCGCCCTGATCCTGTTCGTGTTCACCACCCTGCTGACCTGGAGCTACTACGGCGAGCGGGCGGCGACGCACCTGTTCGGCCAGAAGGTCGCCATTCCGTGGCGCCTGCTGTGGGTCGGCATGATCTTCGTGGGCTCGTTCCAGCACATCGAGTTCGTCTGGCGCATGGGCGACATCTCCAACGCCGCCATGGCCCTGCCCAACCTGGTCGCCCTGGCCGCCCTCTCCGGCGTCGTCTTCGCCATGGCGCGGGGCGACAAGACGGCGGGCAAGGACCACGAGGACTGACGCTCGAAAGGCCCTCTCCCCGTCGGGGGGAGGGCCGCTCGGGGCGGCTGACGAGGATCAGCCGCGCAGGGTCGCCCAGACCAGATATTCGCGATTGCCGTCGCCGCCCGTGATGGGGCTGTCCGTGGTCTCGCGCACGGTCCAGCCCTGCTCGTCCAGCCAGGCGACAGCGCGCTCCAGCGCGGCGGCGCGCGCCTCGGCGTCACGCACCACGCCCTTGCGGCCCACGTCGCCCCGGCTCTCCATCTCGAACTGCGGCTTGACCAGGGTCACCAGGTCGGCCCCCGGCGCCGCAAGCGACAGAGACGTCGGCAGGACCTTGGCCAGGCCGATGAAGCTGACGTCGCAGACGATCAGCTCGGGTGCCTGGTCGATGAGGTCCGGGGTCAGGGTGCGGGCGTCGGTCTTCTCCAGATTGACCACGCGCGGGTCGTCGGCCACGGCCGGGTGCATCTGGGCGTGGCCCACGTCCACGGCGAAGACCTGCGCGGCGCCGCGTTCCAGGCACACCTCGGTGAAGCCGCCGGTGGAGGCGCCCACGTCCAGCACCACCCGCCCCTCGACCGCCACCGGCCACAGGGTCAGGGCGTGATCCAGCTTCAGGGCCGCGCGGCCCACGAAGCGGTGCGCGGGCTCGGCCGTGACGGCGGCGTCCTCCTCCACCTTCTGCGACGGCTGTTTGGCGGGCTCGCCGTTGACCATCACACCGCCCGCCTCGATGGCGGCGCGGGCGCGGGCGCGGGTGTCGAACAGGCCGCGCGCGACCAGCAGTTGGTCCAGCCGGGTTTTCAGGTCAGGTCCTCCAGCCGCTTCAACGCGGCCTGCATCTTCGCCTTGCCCGCCTCGGCGGCGGCCAGCTTCTCGCGCTGTTCGTCCACCACCTCGGGCGCGGCGCGGGCGACGAAATTGGGATTGCCCAGCTTCTTGTTCACATGGCCGATGTCGGCGTCGAAGTCGGCCACGGCCTTCTCCAGCCGCGCGCGTTCGGCGCCCAGATCGATCAGGTCGGCCAGCGCCAGTGCCGCCGTGGTCGAGCCGGAGACGAAGGTCACCGCGCCCGCCGGCGCCGCGTCCGCCGTCTGCACCGACGAGACCCGGGCCAACGTCTGAAGCAGATCGCGGTGACGCTCCACGCGGGCGGCGGTCTGGCTGTCGGGCGCCACAATGGTCAGCGGCGGCTTGGCCGACGGCGGCACGTTCATCTCGCCGCGCAGGGCCCGCACCTCGGTGACCAGATCCACCAGCCAGCCGATCTCGGCCCCGGCGTCCGCGTCGATGAAGGTCTCGGGGAATTCCGGCCAGGCCGCGCCCATGACCAGCCCCTCGCCGCCCAGCTGGGTCCACAGCTCCTCGGTGATGAAGGGCATGACCGGGTGCAGCAGCTTGATGGTCTGGTCCAGGGTCCAGGCGGTCATGGCCCGGGTCTCGGCCTTCGCCGCCTCGTCAGCGCCGCCGAACACCGGCTTGGCCAGCTCCAGATACCAGTCGCAGAACACGTTCCAGATGAAGCGGTACAGGGCGCCCGCCGCGTCGTCGAAACGCCCGCCCTCGATGGCGTCCGCCACCTGACGCTCGGTCTTGACCAGTTCGCCGCGGATCCAGCGATTGATGGTCTGCTCGACCGTGGCCGGATCGAAGCCCTCGACCCGCGCCGCCTCGTTCATCTGGGCGAAGCGGGCGGCGTTCCACAGCTTGGTGCCGAAGTTGCGGTAGCCCTCGATACGCTGCTTCGACAGCTTGATGTCACGAGTCCCCGACAGGATGGCCATGGTGAAGCGCAAGGGATCGGCGCCCAGGTCGTCGATGATCTCCAGCGGGTCGATGACGTTGCCCTTGGACTTCGACATCTTCTGGCCCTTCTCGTCGCGGACCAGGCCGTTGATGATGACCCGCTTGAAGGGCACCTCATCCATGAAGTGCAGGCCCATCATCATCATCCGGGCGACCCAGAAGAAGATGATGTCCGCCGCCGTGACCAGATCGGACGTCGGATAGAACCGCTCCAGATCCTCGGTCTTGTCCGGCCAGCCCATGGTCGAGAACGGCCACAGGGCGGACGAGAACCAGGTGTCGAGGACGTCCTCATCCTGAACGAGCAATTCCCCATTCGTCAGCTTGAATAGAAGAGCGCCACCGCTGGGGTCGTCGCGATAGTGTTCCGCTGCGGCAGCGTTTGCCTCCTCAGCATTCTCTGCCACAAAGATATGCCCGTCCGGCCCGTACCAGGCCGGAATCCGGTGCCCCCACCACAGCTGGCGCGAGATGCACCACGGCTCGATGTTGCGCAGCCATTCGAAATAGATCTTGGAATAGCTGGCGGGCTCGAAGGTGGTGTCGCCCTGCTCCACCGCCTTGATGGCCGGCTGCGCCAGGGTCTTCGCATCAACGTACCACTGGTCCGTCAGCCACGGCTCGATGACCACGCCCGAGCGGTCGCCGTGCGGGACCATGTGCTTCGTCTTCTCGATGGCCTTCAGCCAGCCCTCTTCCTCGGCGCGCGCGACGATGGCCTTGCGCGCGGCAAAGCGGTCCATGCCCTCGTAATCGGCGGGCACGTCGGGGGTGTCGGCGGCGGTGATCCGGGCCAGGGAATCCATGACGTTGAGCGTGGCGAGACCCGCCCGCTTGCCCACGCCGAAATCGTTGAAGTCGTGCGCCGGGGTGATCTTCACCGCGCCCGAGCCCTTGGTGGGGTCGGCGTAGTCGTCGGCGACGATGGGGATGCGCCGGCCGGTGATCGGCAGGATCACCGCCTTGCCCACCAGCCCGGCATACCGCTCATCATCCGGATGCACCGCCACGCCGGTGTCGCCCAGCATGGTCTCCGGACGGGTGGTGGCGACCACGATGTAGTCGCGGGTCTCATATTCGGTGGGCTTGCCGTCCTCGTCGAAGGCGACCGGGTGCTCGTAGGTGACGCCGTCAGCCAGCGGATAGGCGAAGTGCCAGTAGGCGCCCTCGACCTCCTTCTGCTCGACCTCGAGGTCCGAGATGGCGGTCTGGAAGTGGGGGTCCCAGTTGACCAGCCGCTTGTCGCGATAGATCAGCCCGTCCCGGTGCAGCTGCACGAACACCTTGCGGACGGCCGCGTTGAGGCCCTCGTCCAGGGTGAAGCGCTCGCGGCTCCAGTCGCACGAGGCGCCCAGGCGGCGCAGCTGGCGCACGATGGTCCCGCCCGACTCGGCCTTCCATTCCCAGACCTTGTCGATGAAGGCGTCACGGCCCAGGTCGCGGCGGCCGATGTTGCCCTCCGCCGCCAGCTTGCGCTCCACCACCATCTGGGTGGCGATGCCCGCGTGGTCGGTGCCGGGCAGCCACAGCACCGCCTTGCCCTTCATGCGGTGATAGCGCGCCAGAATGTCCTGCAGCGTGTTGTTCAGCGCATGGCCGATGTGCAGCGATCCGGTCACGTTCGGCGGGGGAATGACGATCGAATAGGCGTCGGCGGCGCCGTCGGTGGCGGCGCGCTCCCGGGGCGCGAACAGGCCGCTCGCTTCCCACCGTTCATAGTGGCGCGGTTCGGCGGCCCTGGGGTCGAAGGTCTTCTCAAGCATCGCGTGATCGTTTCGTGGGAAAGAAAAAGGCGGCCCCGTCGGAGCCGCCTTCCGTAGATAGTCGGATGAGGCCCCCAGGGCCAGCGTCGGCGTCAGGCGCCGCCCTGGCGGGAGATGCGTTCCACCTCGGCGCGTACCTCGCGCTCGACGATGCCGGGCAGGTTCGCGTCCAGCCAGTCCTTCAGCATCGGGCGCAGCAGTTCGCGCACGATGTCCTCCAGCGAGCGGGCGTCGGCGGGCGTGCGCGCGGCGGCGGTCAGTCCGGCGAAGGCCGAGGCGG
>NZ_BATC01000072.1 GCF_000466985.1 Brevundimonas abyssalis TAR-001 | reverse complement strand
CCCCTCCCCCATGCGCTTCGCTTATGGGGGAGGAGCGCTCGTCGCTGCTCTGCTCCTGATGGCCTTCGCCGAACCGGCGGCGGCGCCCGACCAGCCCTTGCCCGATCCGGCGCAGGAGGCGCGGGCGCAGGGGCTGTTCAGGGACATCCGCTGCGTGGTCTGCCAGCACGAGTCCATCGCCGATTCCCCGGCCGGGATCGCCGCCGACATGCGCCGTCTGGTGCGTGACGAGGTGGCGGCGGGGCGCACGGATGAGCAGATCGAGGCCGGTCTGGTGCGGCGCTATGGCGACTATGTGCTGTTCCGGCCGCCGTTCAACGCCGGGACGGTGCTGCTGTGGCTGGGGCCGTTTCTGGTGGTCCTGATTGCGGGGGGCGTGCTGCTGACCACCCTGCGCCGCCGCCCGGCGGAGGCCGCGCCCCTGACGCCGACGGAGGAAGCCGCGCTGGCGAAACGCCTGGCGGAGCGCCCGGATTTGGACGCATCCTCGCCCCATGATCATCCCTGATCTGTATGAACCGTAACTGGTTCGCCTTGGCGCGCCGCGTCATAGGGTTATATCAAGGGGCACGGGGCCGCCTTTCGGTCCCGCCCGAAACGACACAAGGACGACGATGCTGAAGCGTAAGGAATTCATTCTGGGCGCCGCGGTCGGACTGACCTTCGCCGCCGCCGCGACCGCCGGCGGGATCATCGACTGGCCCGCGGCCGGCGCGCAGGAGCAGCGGGCCGAGATGCGCGGGGGCCTGGTCCCCGCCTCGACCGCCGGCGCCGTGCTGTTCCAGCCGCCCCCGGGCGCGCCCAATTCCTTCGCCGACATCATCGACCAGGTCTCGCCCGCCGTGGTGCAGATCGACGTGACCACGCGGGTGCCGCGTCCCAGCATGCGCGGCTTCCCGAACATTCCGGGCCTGCCGTTCCCGTTCTCCGTGCCGCAGCAGCCGCAAGGCGAGGACGGCGAAGAGCCGATGATGGAGGGCGCCGGCTCCGGCTCGGGCTTCTTCATCTCGGCGGACGGCTTCATCGTCACCAACAACCACGTGGTCGCCAACGCGTCCGAAATCACGGTGCGTCTGACCGATGACCGGGAGCTGACGGCCAGGATCGTGGGCCGTGACGCGGAAACCGATCTGGCGGTGCTGAAGGTGGATGGCGGGCCGTTCCCGTTCGTGGAGTTCGAAACCTCGGCCCAGCCCCGTGTGGGCGACTGGGTCGTGGCCCTGGGCAATCCCTTCGGCCTCGGCGGCTCGGCCACGGCGGGCATCGTCTCGGCGCGTGGTCGGGATATCGGCGAGCAGTACGTGGACTACATCCAGATCGATGCGCCCATCAACCGGGGCAACTCGGGCGGCCCGACCTTCGACATCTATGGCCGGGTGATCGGGGTGAACACCGCGATCTTCTCGCCCACCGGCGTGTCCGTGGGCATCGGCTTCGCCATCCCCGCCGACACGGCGCAGCGCGTGACCCAGCAACTGATGCAGGATGGAAGCATCCAGCGCGGCTACCTCGGTGTCGAGATCGGCACCCTCACCGACGACTATCGCGAGGCACTTGGTCTGGCCGACGACGTCCAGGGCGCTTACGTCAACAGCACCACGCCGGGCGGACCGGCGGAGCAGGGCGGCGTTCAGGCGGGCGACATCGTCGTGGAGCTGAATGGCCAACCGGTCCGCAACAACACAGACCTCACACGTCGTGTCGGTCAGGCCGCGCCGGGCGATACCCTGCGTCTCACCGTTCTGCGCGAAGGAGGGCGCGTCCAGCTCAGCGTGCGTTCCGGCGTTCGCCCGTCTGCAGACGAGCTGAATGCTCAAGCTGGTGACGCTGGCGGCGCGCCGCGTCCCGGACAGGCCGAAGCGCCGGCGGGGACCACCATCGAAGGTCTGACGGTCGCGCCCATGACCGCCGCCTTGCGCGAACGTCACTCCATTGCTTCGGGCGTGAATGGTCTGGTGATCACGGGCGTCACCTCTGGCAGTACGGCGGCCACACGTGGGTTCGCTCCCGGCATGGTCATCATCCAGGCAGACGGCCGCGCAATCTCCACCGCCGCTGAATTCCGTCAGGCGGTGCAGCGGGTTCGTGAGTCCGGGCGTCCGGGCGTTCTGCTTCTGGTGCGGACACCCAACGGCAATCGCCCGGTGGTTCTCGAACTGGACGGCGACGAGGAATAGGGTCGCCGGACGCCTGATCGGGATCGGTGGATCGCTTCGTGATTTCACTGATCCCGTGAATCAGGTTCTGGCGTTATGCTGGCGATTCTGGAGACGGGGCTGATGCGCATACTGGTGGTCGAGGACGATGCGGAGGCCGCGGGCGCATGGTGCGCGGCCTGTCCGAGGCGGGGCACGAGGTGACCCACGCGGTGGACGGGGCCTATGGCCTCATGGAGGCCCAGAAGGGCGGCTTCGACGTCTATGTGGTGGACCGCATGATGCCGCGCCTTGACGGGGTCGGCATGGTTGAGACCCTGCGCAAGGACGGGGACCAGACGCCGGTCCTGTTCCTGTCGGCGCTGGGCGAGGTGGAGGACAGGGTCACGGGCCTCAAGGCCGGGGCCGACGACTATCTGGTCAAGCCCTACGCCTTCGCCGAGCTGATCGCGCGGGTCGAGGCCCTGTCGCGCCGCCGCGAGACCGGCGGGGTGCAGACGGTGCTGAAGGTCGGCGATCTGGAGATGAACCTGATCGCCCGCACGGTGCACCGGGGCGAAACCGAGATCGACCTCCAGCCGCGCGAGTTCCAGCTGCTGGAATTCCTGATGCGCCACGCCGGCCAGTCGGTGACCCGCACCATGCTGCTGGAGAAGGTGTGGGAGTACCACTTCGACCCCCAGACCAACGTCATCGACGTCCACATCAGCCGCCTGCGCGCCAAGATCGACAAGGGCTTCGACAAGGCCATGCTGCAGACGGTGCGAGGCGCGGGTTACCGGCTGGAGGCCTAGGGCCTCATGACGTTGCCCTCGCTCTTCCGGCGCACGCCCTTCCGGCTGACGCTGATGTTCGTGGCCCTGTTCGCCGCGGCCGCCAGCGCGGTGCTGGCCTATGTCTATGTGGCTTCGGCCTCCGAGGCGCGGGCGCGGGCCGAGGCCGACGTGCGGCGCGAGGTGGGGGTGCTGACCGCCATCTATCGGGAGCGGGGGCTGAACCCCCTGAACCAGGCGCTGGTGGAGCGCATCCTGAGGGGCGGACCCTATCTCTACATCCTGCTGGACGCCGAGGGCGAGCCGGTCACCCGCAGCCTGAACATCACCCCGGTGGAGCCGCGCCCGGACGACCCGCCCGAGCGGTGGGAGGCGTTCCGCTTCACCGACACCGACGAGACGGGGCGCATCATCCGGCGGCAGGCCCTGGGCGTCATGGTGCGGCTGCAGGGCGGCGAGCTGCTGTTCGTGGCCGAGGACATCGGCGACACCGAAGCCTATCTGGACCGCCTGACCCAGGCCCTGTGGGGGGCCATGCTGCTGGTGGTGGTGCTGGGCCTGAGCGGAGGCCTGTTGATCAGCCGCAATCTGGAACGCTCCATGAGCCGGTTCAACACGGTGGTGGCGGCGGTGAAGGGCGGCGACCTGAAGGCGCGGGCCGAGGTGCGCGGCTCGGGCGACGAACTGGATGAGCTGGGCGCGGGCCTGAACGGCATGCTGGACCGGCTGGAGACGTCCATGGCCTCGATCCGTCACGCCGGGGACGCCATCGCCCACGACCTGCGCAGCCCGCTGACCCGCATGCGGGCCAAGCTGGAGGTGGCCCTGATCGATGCGGAGGCCGGGCGCATCGACGCCAATGACGCCCTGCAGATGGCGCTGGCCGAGGCCGACGAGCTGCTGAAGACCTTCAACACCGTGCTGGCCATCGCCCGGCTGCAGGCGTCCAGGGAGCCGCAGACCGAGGTGTTCGACGCCGCCGACCTGGCGGCCGACATGGCCGAACTGTATGAGCCCGCCGCCGAGGACAAGGGGCTGGAGTTCGACTCCGAGATTCACAAGGGCCTGATGATCCGCGCCAACCGGCCGTTCCTCGCCCAGGCCCTGGCCAACCTGATCGACAACGCCATCAAATACACCCCGCCCGGCGGGGCGGTGATGCTGCGTGCGCGCCGGCGCTCCAGCGGTCAGGTGGAGTTCTCGGTCACCGACACCGGTCCGGGCGTGCCCGATGCGGACCGCGCGCGGGTGCTGGACCGCTTCGTGCGGCTGGAGAACAGCCGCACCGAGCCGGGTTCGGGCCTGGGCCTGTCGCTGGTGGCGGCGGTGGCGGAGGCGCACCGGGGGCGCATCTATCTGGATGAGGGCCCGGGGGTGGTGGACGACACGGGCCCGGGGCTGCGCGTGGCCCTGGTCCTGCCGCCGGCCGAATGACCGGCCTGGCCGGACAGCTGAAGCCCTGCGGGCCCGTGCTGGACTCCGAACTGGCCGCGCGCACCCGTGAACCCGTCGAGGCCGCCGCGCGCGAGGGCGGCTGGCTGGAGACTCTGGACACCGCCTGGCCCGCATTGGAGCCGGTGTTCGCCGCCGCCCCCTATCTGGCCGGGCTGGCGCGGCGGGGGCCGGAGCGCCTGCGCGCGATCCTGGAGACGACGCCGGACGACCGCCTCGCCGCCATCGTCGGGCAGACCGACGCCCTGACCGGCGGCGCCGACGACCTGCGCGCGCCCCTGCGCGGGCTGAAGGCGGACCTGCACCTGCTGACCGCCCTGTGCGATCTGGGCGGGGTGTGGGACCTGGACCGGGTCACCGGCGCCCTGACCGCCTTCGCCGACGCCGCCACCCGCGCCGCCCTGCGCGCCGTGGCCCATGACGCCCGCCAGCGGGGCAGGCTGGTCAGCGCCGCCGATGATCCGCGCGGACCCGTCCCCGGCCTGTTCGCCCTGGCCATGGGCAAACACGGGGCGGGCGAGCTGAACTATTCCAGCGACATCGACATCTCGTTCTTCCATGAGCCCGATCTGGTGGATGGCGCGCTGGCGCCCGGGGTGGAGGCCCAGCCTTTCGTCGACCGCCTGGCCCAGGGCGTGGCCGCCCTGCTGTCGGAGCGCACGGGCGACGGCTATGTGTTCCGGGTCGATCTGCGGCTGCGGCCGGATCCGTCATCGACCCCGCCGGTGGTCCCGGCCCCGGCGGCCATGGCCTACTATGAATCCGTGGGCCAGAACTGGGAGCGGGCGGCCTTCATCAAGGCGCGGCCGGTGTGCGGCGATCTGACGACGGGGCAGGGATTCCTGACCGAGCTGGCGCCCTTCATCTGGCGGCGGAGCCTCGACTATCACGCCATCGCCGACATTCATTCCATCAAGCGCCAGATCCACGCCTTCAAGACCGGCGAGGGCCTCCACGCGGCGGGGGCCAATCTGAAGCTGGGCCGGGGCGGCATCCGCGAGATCGAGTTCTACGTCCAGACCCAGCAGCTGATCCTGGGCGGCCGCGACCCCGCGCTGCGCGCGCCGCGCACGCTGGAGGCGCTGGCCGCCCTGACCCGGGCGGGCCACGTGGACGAGGCGGTGCGCGCCGAGCTTGCCGCCGCCTACGACCGCCTGCGCGGGCTGGAGCACCGCATCCAGATGCTGGCGGACGAACAGACCCACACCCTGCCGGAGCCCGCCGCGCGCCGCGCCGCGGTGGCCGCGCTGTCGGGCGAGGCGGATCTGGCGGCGTTCGACGCGGGCGTGGAGACCCTGTTGCAGGGGGTGAACCGACGCTATGGGGAGCTGTTCTCGGACGAGGAAGACCTGTCCTCCCCTTGGGGCAGTCTGGTGTTCACCGGGGTGGAGAACGATCCGGAGACCCTGAAGACGCTGGAGCGCATGGGCTTCTCCAGCCCTGAGGGCGTGGCCGAGACCATCCGCAGCTGGCACCACGGCCGCATCGGCGCCACCCGCACCTCGCGCGGGCGGGAGCTGTTCACCCGTCTGGCGCCGCGCCTGCTGACCGCTCTTGCCGAGACCGGCGCGCCGGACGCCGCCTTCGCCCGGTTCTCGACCTTCTTCGCCGGACTGTCGGCGGGGGCGCAGATCCAGTCGCTGTTTCTGGCCCAGCCGGAGCTGTTCGCCCTGATCGTGCGGGTCATGGCCTTCGCCCCGCGTCTGGCCCGGACCCTGGCCCGCTATCCCGCCGCCCTGGACAGCATGCTGGACGCGCGCTTCCTGGCGCCGCTGGACCAGGACTCGGGGGTGCTTGACCAACTGGTGGCCGAGGCGGTGGGCGAGAGCGATTTCGAGGAGGCCATGAACGCGGTGCGGCGCATCCACCGCGACCAGATCTTCCGCATCGGCATCCAGACCCTGACCGGCCGGGCCGACGCCGACAGCGCGGGCCATGCCTACGCCGATCTGGCGGACGTCTCGATCCGCGCCCTGTCCACCGCCGCGCTCAAGGCAGTGACGCGGCAGGGTGGGGCGTTCGCCGGCCGCATCGCCGTGGTGGCGCTGGGCAAGGCCGGATCTCGCGAGATGACCGCCGGATCCGACGTGGACATGATGACGGTCTATGAGGCCGACGACGCGGCCGGCATGTCGGAAAGGAAGGGCTGGAGCGCCGACACCTTCTACGGCCGCTTCACCCAGCGCCTGATCGCGGCCCTGTCGGCCCATACGGCGGAGGGCGCGCTCTATGAAGTGGACATGCGTCTGCGACCCTCGGGCCGGGCGGGGCCGGTGTCGGTCAGCTTCCCGGCGTTGGAAGACTATTACGCCGGGGAGGCCGAGACCTGGGAATTCCTGGCCCTGACCCGCGCGCGGGTGGTGTGGTCCAGCGACCCGGCATTCGGGGAGCGGGTGGCGGGCGCCATCCAGACGGCCCTGCGACAGCCGCGCGACCCGGAACAGGTGACCCGCGACGTGCGCGACATGCGCGCCCTGATGGACCGGGAGCGGCCCGGCGGCGGGCTGTGGGAGCTGAAGCTGGCGCCCGGCGGCCAGGTGGACTGCGAGTTCGCGGCCCAGCACAGCCAGCTTCTGGGGGCCGCGCGGGGCGAGCCCCTGACCGTCTCGACGGTGGAGGCCCTGACCGCGCCGGGGCTGGACCCCGTGTTCGGCCAGGCCTGGAGCCTGCAGCAGTCCATCGCCCAGGTGATCCGTTGCGCCTTCGAGGGCGATCCCGATCCCGAGGCTGAACCCGCCGAGTTCCGCGAGCGGCTGGCGGGGGTGGCGGGGTTCGACAGTTTCGACGCGCTGAAGGTCGAACTGACGGCCCGGCGGGGCGGGGCGCGGACCGCGCTCGAAGCCCTTCTGGGGCCGCTGAACCCGCCCGCGACGGAATCCTGACGCCCGTTCGTTGAACCTTTCGACAGGGACGGACAATGCCGCCTTTCAAGGGCGGATCAGGAGAACGAACCCATGAAAAAGATGATTGTGCTGGGCGGCGTCGCCGCCCTGGCCCTGAGCGGGGCCGCGATCGCGCAGACCAGCGACGGACAGCGTGGCGGACGCATGGACCCCAATGCGCGGGTCAGCCAGGCCGAGTTCGTGGACCAGCGGGTCGCCCGCCTGACCGCCATGGACGCCAATGGCGACGGGGTGGTCTCGCGTGAGGAAATGCAGGCGCAGCGTCAGGCCCGCATGGGCGAGCGGCGCGACGGCATGTTCGAGCGCATGGATGCGGACGGCGACGGCTCCGTCACCCGCGCTGAATATGACGCCGCCCACGCGCAACGCTCGGAACAGCGCGCCGAGCGCCGGGGCGCGCGCGGCGAGGCCGGGCATCGACGCGGCGGACGCGGCCATGGCGGCGGCCATGGAATGGGCATGCGGCTTGACCGCGACGGTCAGGGCGTGAACATCGAGCAGGCCCGTCAGCGCGCGACCGAGCAGTTCGCCCGCATGGACGCGGACGGCGACGGTTTCGTCACCGGCGCCGAAATGCGCGCGCACCACGAGGCGCGTCGTGCTGAACGTCAGGCCCGCCGGGCCGAACGCCGCGCCCCGGCGGCGGATTAAGGGTGATGTCGGGACAGACCGGATCGGTCCGGTCGGCCCGCCCGCAAGGAAACGGAGCGAGCCGGCTTGGCGACACGGGTGGTCGATCCCGACGAAGATCTGGTGAGCCGCGTGGGTCAGGGCGACCCCGCGGCGATCCAGGCCATGGTCGCGCGCAAGCTGCCGCGCATGCTGGCGCTGGCGCAACGCATGTTGAACGACCCGTCCGAGGCCGAGGACGTGGCGCAGGAGACGATGCTGAAGGCGTGGCGCCAGGCGCCACGCTGGACGCCGGGCAAGGCGCGGTTCGACACCTGGCTGCACCGGGTGGCGCTGAACCTCTGCTACGACCGGCTGCGCCGGCGGCGCGAGGTGTTGACGGATACGATGCCGGACCGGGCCGATCCCGGGCCGTCGCCGGATCAGGGATTGCAGACGGCGGAGCTGGGCGCGCGGGTGGACGCGGCGCTGGCGGCCCTGCCGGAACGACAGCGCGAGGCCATCGTGCTGTGCCACTATCAGGAGCTGGGCAATATCGAGGCTGCGGCCCTGATGGACATCAGCGTCGAGGCGCTGGAAAGTCTTCTGTCTCGTGGTCGGCGCGCTCTTCGGGCGTCGCTGGCCGAGACGGCGCGAAATGAAGGTGTGCTGAAATGAACGCGCAACGTTTTCAGGATCTGGCCGAGGCCTACGGCGCCGATGTGCGCCGCTGGCCCGAGGCCGAGCGTGACGCCGCGCGCGCCTTCATGGAGGCCGACACTCACGGCGCCGAAAGGCTGCTGTTCGAGGCGCGCCAGATGGACCTTGCCCTGGACGCCGCCCCCCGCCCCATGGTCAGCCACGCCCTGCGCGAGCAAGTGATCGCCCTGGCGGCCGCCGCGGGGCTGAAGCCGCGCGCGCGGTTCGCCTTCCGCCGTTTGGCCTGGGCTTCGGGCGCCGGATGGGCCGCCGCCTCCGTGGCGGGGGTCCTGGTGGGCCTCAACCTGTCCCAGCCCGCCGTCACGCGGGCCGAGGCGGACGCCGTGCTTTATCAGTCCCAGCTTCTGGCGCTGGATGACACCGAGGTGCTGGGATGAGCAATCGCGCCTGATGATCGCCCTGGCGGTCTCTCTGGCCCTGAACCTGTTCGCCGTGGCGGCGGGGGTGACGGCCTGGGTCAGCCGCGAGGCCGCCGAGGATCGGGTCGAGGAGGTCCGCTCCAGCCGCGAGCGCATGCCCCTGATGGCGGTCATCGACACCATCGATCCGGATCGCCGCGGCCCGGTGCGCGCGGAGCTGCGCGCCGCGGCCCTGTCGGCCAAGCCGGACTTTCAGGAAGCCCGCGAGGCGCGCCGCCAGGCCATCGCCCTGACCGAGAGTGAGGATTTCGATCCGGCGGCGGTCAGCGCGCTGCTGGAGCAGTCCCGCGCCTCGGAACTGCGCGGCCGTGCGCGGCTGGAGGTGGAGGCGGTCCGAATCCTGTCCGAGCTCTCGCCCGAGGATCGCGCCCGCATGTCCACCCTGCTGAGGCGTCATAACCGCCATCGGTCTCGCGACGGCGACAACAGGACCGAGCCGACGCCGGCGCCCGCGCCCGCCGAGTGATTCCGATCACCGGGCGGGACGCCTAGACCCGCCCTCTCAACACGGCCCAGGTGAGCCGCAGGCGCTTGAGCGGCTCGGGCGCGGCATGGTCGATCAGGGCGGCGTGGGCGACCGCCGGGAAGGCGGCTGGGGGCAGGGCCTTCAACGCCGCATTCGCCGTTTTGCGCAGGGCCCGGGCTTCGTCCGCGCGGCCGGTCTGGGCCAGGGCGCGCATGCGGCCTGCGGGGGTGACGGCGGCCTCATGGCCCGGTCCGGCGAGCATGTGCGCCGCCGTCTGCATGGGGCCCACATAGAAGGCGTCCAGGTCGTGGGGTTCTTCGTGGACACGGCCGATGTGCGCGGTGATCAGGGCATCCAAGGGCGCGCGGTCCAGGCCGTGGCGGGTGACGGCGGCGGACAGGGCCTCCAGCACCGGGTGGCCCTTGCGGGGCGCGCCCGCGAAGACGCCGTCCATCTGATCCGCCCACCAGGTGAAGCGCATCTCGGCCAGCAGGGGCTGGGTGACCTTCGACGGAATGACCATCAGCTCGGCCTCGAAGGCGTAGAGCGCGATCAGGTCGGCGCGCAGGCCCGCGTCGGCCACGAAGCGGCTGGACAGCCAGCGGTCAGGGTCCGCCGCGCGCACCTGACCGTCCAGCAGGTCGCCACGGTCCGTCATGACGCGGTCAGGGCTTGGAGGCCATGCCCAGCTTGATCGGCGTGGCCTCTTCGTCCGGCTCGTCGCCGCGCTTGGCCCCCCAGAGCAGGATCAGGGGGGCGGCGATGTAGATGGAGGAATAGGTGCCGATGATGACGCCGAAGATCATGGCCCAGGCGAAGTCGGCCAGCACCGCCCCGCCCAGCAGGGCGATGGCCAGCAGGCCGAGGATGGTGGTCAGGCCGGTCATGATGGTCCGCGACAGGGTTTCGTTGAGCGACAGGTCGATCACGTCGCCCAGCGGCATCTTCTTGTACTTGCGCAGGTTCTCACGCAGGCGGTCGCACACCACCACGGTGTCGTTCATGGAATAGCCGATGATGGTCAGGACGGCGGCCACGCTGACGAGGGTGAACTCCATGCCCGTGATGGCGAACAGGCCGAAGGTCAGGATCACGTCGTGCAGCAGGCCGATCAGGCGCCCACGCCGAAGGTCCACTGGAAGCGGAACCAGATGTAGGCCAGCATCATCAGCATGGCGACGCCCAGGGCCATGACGCCGTTGGTCAGCAGCTCCCGGGACACGGCGCCGCTCACGGCCTCGGTGCGGGTCACCTCAATGGTGGACTGGACGTCTGTCAGCGCCGCCTGGACGGCGCGCAGCGCCTCGCCGGGATCTCCCTCGGGCGTCTGGAAGCGGATGAGGGCGTCGCTCGGCGAGCCAAACCCCTGAACGGAGACGTCGCGCAGATCCAGCGCGTTCAGACCGTCGCGGATGCCGGCGATGTCCGCGGCTTCGGGCGCGGCGGTGATTTCGACCACCAGACCGCCAGAGAAGTCCACGCCGCAGTTCAGACCGCCGCAGGGCGGGGTCAGGGGCCACAGGGTGAAGAAGACCGAAGCGATCACCGCGATCACGGACAGGCCGCCCATGATCGGCGCGAACTTGACGAACTTCAGGTTCGTCTTGTCGGGGAGCAGCTTGATGAAAGGCCAGAATTTCATGGATCCGCTCACGCGATAGGAAGTTTCTTGGCGCGGGTCGCCCGCAACCACAGGGCCACGCCGATCTGGGACACCAGCACGGCGGTGAAGACCGAGGTGAAGACGCCGATCGACAGGGTCCAGGCGAAGCCCCGCACGGGCCCCGCGCCGAACTGGAACATGATCAGGGCCGCGCCCAGGGTGGTGATGTTGGCGTCAAGGATGGTGGACATGGCGCGGCTGAAGCCGGCGTCCGCGGCGGCGATGGCCGACCGTCCGGCGCGCGCCTCCTCCCGCATGCGTTCATAGATCAGCACATTGGCGTCCACCGCCATGGCCAGCGTCAGGATCAGGCCGGCGATGCCCGGCAGGGTCAGGGTCGCCCCCGTCAGGGACATGGCGGCGATGATCATCATGCCGTTGATCAGCATGGCGATGACGCTGATGCCGCCGAACACAAAGCCGTAGGCCACGATCATGAACAGCACCACCAGCACGAAGCCCACGAGGGTGGCCTTCATGCCCGCGTCGACCGCATCGGCGCCGAGGCTCGCGGTGACGGTCCGTCGCTCCTCGACTGACAGGGGCGCCGGCAGGGCGCCGCCGTTCAGCAGGTTCACAAGCTCGGACGCCTCGGAGATGGTGAACTGGCCGGTGATCTGGCCCGAGCCGGTGGTGATGGGGCTGATGATGTTCGGCGCCGAGATCACCTGGCCGTCCAGGATGATGGCGAAGCGGCGGCCCACGTTCTGGCTGGTGGCCTCGCCGAAGCGGCGCGCGCCCTGACCGTCGAAGCGGAAGTCGATGGCCGGACGGCCCGACTGGTCCGAGCCGACGCTGGCGCGGGTCAGGTTCTCGCCGGAGACCAGGATGCGGCGCTTGATCAGCAGGGGTGTGCCGAATTCGTCCTGCATCAGCACGGCGTCGGGCGGCACCCGGCCGGCGATGGCTTCCTCGACCGAGTTGTCGTGGTCGACCATCTGGAAGGTCAGCTGGGCCGTCTGGCCGATGACGCGCTCCAGCGCCTCGGGATCACTTTCGCCGGGGGCCTGGACCACGATCCGGTCGGTGCCCTGGCGGGTGATGGACGGCTCGCGGGTGCCCAGGCTGTCGATGCGGCGGCGGACCACCTCGATGGACTGATCCACCGCGGTGGAGCCCATGTTGCTGAGCGCCTGGTCGGTGAAGGCTGCCCGGATGCGGTTGTTGGTCTGGCGCGAAACCGTGACGTCCGAAACGCCCGTGGAGGTGGGCCGGGCCAGATCCTGAAGCGCGGCCAGGGCGGCGTCGAACCGCGCCGGGTCGGTGACCGTGATCAGGAAGCCCCCGTCCTGACGCTCCAGGTTCGAGAAGGCGATGCGTTGCGCATTGAGGATGACGCGCATGTCCTCCACCAGGCCGTTGACGCGAGCGGTGCGGACCTCGTCCACATCCACCTCGAGCATCAGATAGGACCCGCCCTGCAGGTCCAGGCCCAGGTTCAGAACGCCGGAAGGCACGAAGCCGGGCAGGGCCTCGCGCTGGGCCGGGGTCAGAAGGTTCGGGAAGGCGAACAGGGTCGACAGCAACAGCGCCGCCGCGACCACATAGACCTTCCAGCGGGACAGCTGAATCATCGAACGAAAACCCCGGCCTCGTGCTTACAGGCTTATTTCTTGTCGTTGGCGGCGATTTCGGTGCGGTTGCGCACCTCGGCCACCATGGACTTGACCACGCGCACGTTCACGCCCTGGGAGATCTCGACCATGGCCTCGGCGTCCTCGACCCGGGTGACCTTGCCGATCATGCCATTGGACAGCACGACCGTGTCGCCGCGCTTCAGACCGCCGACCATGGCCTGGTGCGCCTTCATGCGCTTCTGCTGCGGACGGATCAGCAGGAACCAGAACAGCACGAAGATCAGGACGAAAGGCAGGAACTGGATCAGGGTGGCGGTCAGGCCCCCTCCGGCGGCGGCGGCCCCGGCGGTGGATGCGTAGGCGGGGGTGGCGAACATGGTGTCTCCCAGGGGTCATGCGCGGGCGTCCGCGACGCCCCGACTGAAATAGGGGCGGAACCTAGGGGCGCCAGACCAGCTTTGCAACGCGACAACAGCGCGCTTGCCGCGCGTGCTATCTGGGCAACAGCGTGGTCGGGTCCACGGCCACCGGCTGGCCGCCGCGCATATGGCGGATTTCGAAGGCGATGGAGGGGCGGCCGTCGCCGGCGGTCAGACCCACCGTGCCGATCTCCTGGCCCTGACGGACCTCGTCGCCGAACGCCACCGTGGCCGATCCCAGGTGGGCGTAGACCGTGCGCCAGCCGTCCCGGTGAATGATGATCACCGCCAGACCCAGGCCGG
>NZ_BATC01000073.1 GCF_000466985.1 Brevundimonas abyssalis TAR-001 | reverse complement strand
ATGGTCCCCCTCCCCCGCAGGCGGGGGAGGAAGGCCTGGTTCACCCCGCGAGCGCGGCCTTCTTCTCCTCCAGCTCCAGCCATTCGGTCTCGGCGGCGTCGATCTGGTCGCGCAGGGCCTGCAGTTCGTCGGTCAGGCGCTGGAAGGCGGCGGGGTCGCGGGCGTAGAGGTCCGGGTCGGCCAGTTTCGCCTCTTTCGCGGCGATGGCGGCGGGCGCCTCGGCCATCAGCCGCTCGATCTCCTCCAGCCGACGGGCGTCCTTGTAGGACAGCTTGCGGGTGGGCGCGGCGGGGGCCGGTTTGGCGGCCGCCGGCTTCGCAGGAGCGGCGGGCGCGGCGGTGGACGCCTTGTCTTCGCTCAGGAACCCCGGGTTCTGGCGCACGAAATCTGTCCAGCCGCCGGGGGTCTCCACAACCCCGCCCCGGCCGTTCAGGGCGATGGTGGAGGTGGCCAGGCGGTCGACGAAATCCCGGTCGTGGCTGACGAGGATCAGGGTCCCGTCATAGTCCGCCAGCAGCTCCTCGAGCCGGTCGAGCGTGTCCATATCCAGGTCGTTGGTGGGCTCATCGAGGATCAGCAGATTGGCGGGCTGGGCCAGGGCGCGGGCCAGCAGCAGCCGGTTGCGCTCGCCGCCGGACAGGGTCGAGACCGGCTGGCGCAGCTGGCCGTCGGTGAACAGGAAGTCCTTGGCGTAGGCGGCCACATGCTTGGGCGTGCCGCGCACCATGATGGAGTCGCCGCCGCCCGGCGTCAGGGCGTCGCGCAGGGTCATGTCGCCGGTCAGCTCGGCCCGGGCCTGATCCAGATAGACCGGCTCCAGACCCACGCCCAGCTTGACCGACCCGGAGTCGGGCTCCAGCTCGCCCAGCATCAGCTTGACCAGGGTGGTCTTGCCGGCGCCGTTGGGCCCGACGATGGCGATGCGGTCGCCGCGCAGGATGCGGGTGGTGAAGGGCGGCAGGATGACCCGATCGCCGAACGCCTTGGTCACCCCGCGCAGTTCGGCCACCCGCTTGCCGGACTGGCCGCCGGAATCCACGTCCAGGGACAGTTCGCGGGGCTGGTCGCGCAGACGCTCGGAGCGGTCGGCGCGCATGGCGCGCAGCTGGCGGGCGCGGCCCTCGTTGCGGGTGCGGCGGCCGGTGATGGAGCGGTAGAAGGCGTGGGTCTCGGCCTCGATGGCCTTGGACAGGCGGCGCAGGGATTCGGCCTCCTCGGCCGTGACCTGATCCGCCCAGGCGTCGAAATGCTCGAAGCCCCGGTTCAGGGTGCGCACCTGGCGCCCCTCCAGCCAGTAGCAGGTGTTGGTGACCTTGTTCAGAAAGGCGCGGTCGTGGCTGACGGTCAGCACGGCCATGCGGGACGCGGCCAGCTCCTGCTCCAGCCGCTCGATGGCCAGGATGTCCAGGTGGTTGGTGGGCTCGTCCAGCAGCAGGACGTCGGGCTCCTCGGCGAAGGCCTTGGCCAGGGCGGCGCGGCGGATCTCGCCGCCCGACAGGCCGGTGGCGGCCTTGGCGGGCGACAGGCCGAAGGTCTCGAGCCAGCTTTCGGCGGTCCAGGGCTCGGCCCCGCCGGAGACGGCGTAGTCCAGAAGGGTCTCGCCGGTGATCACCGGCTCCTGCGGCACATAGGCGAAGCGGGTGCCGGTCTGGACCGTGCGGTCACCGGAGTCCGGCTCGATCATGCCCATGACCAGCCGCATCAGGGTGGACTTGCCGGCGCCGTTGCGGCCCACCAGACAGCCGCGCATGCGCGGCTCGATGGCCAGATCGACCCCCTCGAACAGGGGGCGGGGTCCGTCCTGCAGGCGGATGTCCTTGAGCGCGATGAGGGGCGGTCTTGAGGCGTTCTTGGCGGCCATGATGTTCCGTCAGATGGGGAGGCGCGCCCTATACGTCATCCGGGGCGGCCATGGCCACCGTCTCGGCGGCTTGAGGTCCAACCGTCCAGTCGGTATGGACGTCCATGATCCCCGTCCCCCGCCGCACCGCCGAACAGACCCGCCAGCTGATCCTGGACACCGCCATCGCCGTGGCCGCCGAGGGCGGGTCGCTGGCCCTGACCCTGGACGCGGTGGTCGAGCGCCTGCCGGTCAGCAAGGGCGCCCTGCTGCATCACTTCCCCACCAAGGCCGCGCTGCTGGAAGGCATGATCGACGAGCTGGCCCGCCAGCACGTGGAGGAGGTGCGGGCCGAGGCTGCGAAGGATCCGGAGGCCTATAACCGCAACGCCCGGGCCGCCATGCGGGTCAGCGTGGACAATCCGGGCGACGAGCAGGATCTGGTGCTGGGCCGCGCGGCGCTGGTGGCCTGCGCCATCGACCCGGCGCTGGCGCGGCGGTGGCGGGCGGGCACGGACGTACTGGCCGAGGATGACCCGGTCGATCCGGCGGGGCGGGACGACGCCTGATGCTGCGGCTTCTGGCCAATGGGTTGTGGATGTCGGACCTGTTCGGCCTGTTCGACGTGACCCCGGACCAGCGCCGGGCCATCGGCGCGCTTCTGACCGGCCCGGCGAAGTGAGCCCGATCACCTGGCTGGCGCTGGGGGCCGCGATCCTGCTGGAGGTGGTGGGCACCAGCCTGCTGCAGGCCTCCCAGCAGTTCACCCGGCCCGTGCCGACCGTCGGCATGGCGGGCTGCTATCTGACCGCCTTCTATCTGCTGTCGGTGGCGCTTCGGGAGATCCCCGTTGGCCTCGCCTACGCCATCTGGAGCGGCATGGGCGTGGTGCTGATCGCCATGATCGGCTGGGTGGTGTTCAAGCAGCGGCTGGACGCCCCGGCCATCCTCGGCCTGGCCATGATCATCGGCGGCGTCATCGTCATCAACGTCTTCTCGAAGACCGTCAGCCATTGAGCCCAGGCATCACCGGGTGTGCGACGGCCCCCGGAACACGGCGTTGAGGAACAGCACGTCCAGCCCGCGCATGAAGCCCCGCGCCGAGGGGTCGTGGGCGAAGCCGATCAGCTGCCTGAGCCCAGAGACTGGGCCACCACGGCGGGCTTGTAGGCCAGCTGGGCGCGGTTCTCGTCCCAGATGTAGCCTGCCGCGAGCAGGTCGTCGGGACCGGCGAAGCGCACCACATTGGCCCCCTGATCCAGCCGCAGGGGGGCGTAGATCTCCGAGCCCGAGGCCAGGATGTTCAGCTCCGGCGCCACCCCGGCCGCCAGCCAGTGGTCAGGGTCGGTCGTGGCGCGCAGCAGGATGCCGGGGATGGAGTCCGGGCTGCCCTCGGCCGGGCGGACGACGTTTCGCAGCTGGTCCGGGCTGGTCAGGATCACGCCGGGCACGGTGGCCTCGTCGGCGGGAGCGGGGGCCTCGGCGTCCTCGTCGGCGACCCGGCTCTCCAGCCGGGTGGCCAGCATCTGTGAGCCGGGCTCGGACATGAAGCCCATGCCGCCGCCGACGCCGATCAGAACCCCGCCCTGACGGGCCCAGTCGCGCAGACCGGCCACGCCCCGCTCGCCCAGCGCAGCGGCGTAGCCGCCGCCGTCGGGCAGGATGATGACGTCGTACTGGCTGAGGTCCGAACCCGCTATCTGGGCGGTGCGGATGATGGTGACCGGATAGCCGTATTCGCGCTCGATCATCCAGCGCAGGCCGCCCGCCGAGGTGGGGCCGGTGGGCGTCTCCCAGGCCATGGCGATGCGCGGGGCGCGGGCCACCGAGGCGCGGTCCGAGCCGAGGCTGGGGCCCGCGGTGACCCAGGTGTCGGCGACACCCTCGACGACGGCGCCGGTGTCCGTGGCGATGCGGGCGATTCGGGCGGGGGCGTCATCCGGGTTGGCGCCCCGGGTCAGGACCAGCGAGCCGGCGGGCCAGTCGCGGCCGTCCAGGGTGAAGCCGGCTTCCAGCGCGCGCACGTTCAGGCCGTCCCGCAGGGCGGCGGTCAGGAAGCGCATGCCCGACAGGCCGGGACGCACGATCCAGGCGGCAGCGCTCCGGCCGTCGATGACGCCGCCGGTCAGGGGCGCGTCGCCGGACAGGGGCGTGACGGCCACGCCGGGGCGGCTGCGGCACTGGATCGCCGGGGTGTTGTAGGCCAGCGGCAGGGCCCAGGCGGCGATGTCATAGAGCTGGTGGTCCAGCCCCTGGGCGCGGCGGCGCTCCTGCTCGGCGGTGAAGTCGGCGGGCAGGCTGACCGAGGGGTCCAGCAGCACCCGGGCCAGTCGCCCGGCGGGCTGGGCCAGGTCGATCACATAGGTCCCGGCGGCGTGGGAGCCGCAGGCGGAGAAGCCCGCTCCGGCCACGCCCACCTCGACGCCCTGCGAGGCCAGGGACCGGGCCAGGCGGTCGGCGGCGGCGGGGTCGAAGCCGGTGCGCGGCAGCAGGATGGCCCCCAGGCGGCGCCCCTCGTCGATGGCCGAGGCGTGATAGGCGTGGAAGTCGGATATCAGCCGCTGCCGGTTCACGGCGGCGCGTCGATGGTGGACAGCGAGATCAGGAACTGGCTGCGCACCGTCTCGAACAGGGTCAGCAGGCTGCCGTCCGAGCGGCGGCGCACGTCGCCCCGGGCCGAGCCCTGCTCGTAGGTCATGGCGATGGCGCCGGAATAGCCGGGCCAGTTGTCGCCGTAGCCGGGGTAGAAGGCGTCGAAATACTCGCGGGTGAAATAGGCGATGCCCGCCTGATCGAAGACCTGGCCGTGGGCCCGGCCGATGACCTCGCGCATGGCCAGCTGGCTGGGGGTGAACAGGGGGTTGAAGGGGTCCGCCTCGGGCGGGAAGAAATAGGTCTGGTCGGTGCCCATCTCGTGGATGTCGGCCACCACCTGGGGCTTCCACTGCATCTGCAGGGCGGCATGGCCCCGGGTTTCGGGCTGGGTCTGGGCGAACCAGTCGCGGTTCAGGTCGAACAGATAGTGGTTGAAGCGCCCGCTGGGCCAGGGCTCGCGGCCCTGCACCGACTGGACGTCGGGATCGGACTCCAGCCCCTGGCCGGCGCGGTAGCCGTTGATGAAGCGGTCGCGGCCGTCGGGGTTCTGCGTGGGGATCAGGACCACCACGGTATCCTGCAGCATGCGCTGGATGCGGGGATCGCCCCGGGCGGCCAGCAGGTGGCGGGCCACGGCCATGGAGGCCTCCGCGGGGCCGACCTCGTTGCCGTGCACCGAATAGGCCAGCCAGACGATGGCGGGGGTCTCGGCGATCAGCCGCTGGGCCGTGGCCGCATCGGTCGTGCGCGGGTCGGCCAGGGCGCGGGAGGCGGCGCGGATCTGGTCCAGCCGGGCGATGTTCTCGGGCGAGGAGATGGCCGCCCAGATCAGCCGCCGCCCCTGCCAGGTGCGGCCGTACTCGCCGGTGACCATGCGGTCCGGCGCCGCTTCGGCCAGGGTCTCCAGATAGCGATGAATGTCGGCCACCGGCGTCAGCCGCTCGCCCACCGGATGGCCGATGACGCCTTCGGGGGCGGGGATGGCCGTGTCCAGATTGGCCCCCGGAAACAGGTCCTGCGCCTGTGCCTGGGCCTGGGCGGCAGGCGCCAGAAACAGGCCGCAGACCAGCGCGACGACAGACAGCAGACGGATCATGAAACGGCCCCCGGGTTACGGGGACAGGCTTAGCGGAACGGGGGCCGGGGGCAAGGGCGGACGTCGGGGAAGTGCACGGTGCAATTGGTGCAATTGGTGCAATTCCGGGGGCGAGGGGCTGAGGGGGCAGTGACGGGCCGTATGAAGCGCCGTTTTCCCTGCCCCTAGCCCTCCCTTCGCAGCAGCGCCGCGCGTCGGGCGATGCTCGCCAGCGGTCGCTCGCCCTCCGTCCGCCGCAACCCGTCCAGAAACCCCGGGTGCTGGCGTTCGGCCTCGGCGAGGCCCACGGACAGGCCGGCGCGGAAGTCGGCGCCCAGGTCGCCGTTCGCGGCCTCGGCCATGCGGCGGATGATGGTGATGGTTTCGCTCACGGCGGTCTCCGTCTGGAAGCCGCCGACCCGAGCCCTTGGTACGACGCCGATCCGTCCTGGTCGAGCGAATGTTCGCCCTATGTTCCACATTCTGTGGATGGCTGACTCCCCTTGGGGATTATGAGAATTTTAAAGGCCTGAAGGCCAAGTGCGAGAATGGGCGTCGCGTCGAGAATTACTGTTTCAGCACAACGTCGCCGCCCCTTTGCGGCGACCCTGCTGGTGGGCGCCGCCATCCTGATCTCCCTGGCGCCGGCCGCTGGCGTCGCGGCCCAGCCCCGAGACCCCCACATCGTCGCCGTCGTGTTCCCGCCCTGGTGGACGGCCGCGCGGTCGGACGCCGTGGTCTCGGCCATCGGCGTCGTGAGCCCGCAGGACAGCTCCGAACTCGTGAGAGTGGTCTACGGCGGCCCGCACCTGATGGACGAGCTGAAAGCGGCGGGGGCCTGGCTGATTGTTGATCCGGCCGTCGCCGGATGCCTCACACCTGGAAACTGGACATCATGATCTGGCAACCGAAAGACCTCGCCGCCCAGCGGCACGGGGGCGGACTCATCCTTCTGGGCCTGAGCTGGGTCCTGACGGCCATCAGTGCGGCGGCAAGCCTGCTAGGGGGCGAGTTCGTCCTTTCGGCCGCCGTGATGAGCATGGTCGGCCTGGCCGCCGCCCATACGGCGGTGTTCTGGCTGCTGGGCGTGAACCAGGCCGGGCGCATCCTGTCGGTCATCCTGCTGGTGGGTCAGGTGTCGCTTATGGTGTCCGCCCTGAAGGGGCACGAGTACCAGATCGACATGCACATGGCCTATTTCGCGGCCCTGGCGGTCACGATCATCTATTGCGACTGGCGCGCCATCGCCGCCGGGACCGCCGCCGTGGCGATCCACCATCTGACCCTGAGCTTCCTGCTGCCCAGCCTGGTGTTTCCCGGCTCGGCCAGTCTGGAGCGGGTCATCTTCCACGCCGTCATCCTGCTGGTGGAGGCCGGCGTCCTCGCGTGGGTGGCCGCCAGCGTCGTCACCATGTTCCGGGTGACCTCGGAACGGACCGCCGAGGCCACCGCCGCCGCCGACCGCGCCAACGAGGCGCTGGCCTCCGCAGCGGCGAGCCGGACCGCCGCCGATGACCTGCGCGCCGAGACCGCCGACCGTGAGGCCCAGGTCCAGGCCGAGCAGCTCGAGGTGGTTCAGGCGACGGCGGCGGGATTGTCCGCCCTGAAGCAGGGCGACCTGAGCTACCGCATCACAAGCGCCTTCCCGGAGGCCTATCGCGTGCTGCAGAGCGACTACAACGCCGCGATCCAGGACCTGGACGAGGCGGTGACCCACATCGACGCCAACGCCGACACCATCCACGAGGGCGCGACCCAGATCTCGGCGGCCGCAGACGACCTGTCCCGGCGCACCGAGCAGCAGGCCGCCGCCCTGGAGCAAACCGCCGCCGCCCTCGACCAGATCACGGCCACCGTCTCGCGCACGTCCCAACGGGCGCAGGACGTGGGCGCCCGGGCCGGCGCGGCCCAGCGCGATGCGGAGGCCAGCGGCCAACTGGTCGAACGGGCCGTGGCCGCCATGGGCGAGATCCAGAAATCATCCGACGAGATCAGCCAGATCATCGGGGTGATCGACGAAATCGCCTTCCAGACCAATCTGCTGGCCCTCAACGCGGGTGTCGAGGCGGCGCGCGCAGGCGAGTCCGGCCGGGGCTTCGCGGTGGTGGCCACCGAGGTCCGGGCGCTGGCCCAGCGATCCGCCACGGCCGCCAAGGAGATCAACGCCCTGATCTCGACCTCATCGAGCCAGGTGCGTGAGGGCGTGGGCCTCGTCGACCAGACGGGACAGTCGCTCGTCACCATCGTCGGGCAGGTCGGCGCGCTGCACGAGATGGTGGCTGAGATCGTGGCCTCCGCGCAGGAGCAGTCCAGCGCCCTGGCCGAGGTCAATGTGGCCGTCAATCAGATGGACCAGACGACCCAGCAGAACGCCGCCATGGTGGAGCAGTCCACGGCCGCCAGCCACAATCTGCTGCGCGACGCCGCCGAGCTGCATCGGCTGATCCGGCGGTTCCAGGTGTCGGCGAACCGGGCCATGCAGGACGGGGCCGACGCCTCTGTGCTGGCGGCCTGATCCGCGCCGGAGGCGGGTCCGCCCTTCTTTCCCCGCTCGTCCATCCCCCCGCGACATCGGCGGTGATTACGGATATGGGGGGGCGCGATGGAATTGGTTTCGTTTTCGGTGGGTTGCAGGACGGTCGGGCGTGTAGGCGCCCGGGGGGCGCGGACGTGAGCGCGTTCTGGGAGACCAAGTCGCTGCAGGAGATGACCGCCGCCGAGTGGGAGAGCCTGTGCGACGGGTGCGGGCTGTGCTGTCTGGTGCGGTTCGAGGATGAGGACACCGGCGAGGTGATCCCCACGCGGGTGCACTGCAAGCTGTTCGATTCCACGGCCTGCGCCTGTTCGGACTACGCCGGGCGGCAGGCCCAGGTGCCGGACTGTGTGAAGTTGAGCCCCGCCAATATCGGGGGTCTGAATTGGATCCCGAAGTCGTGCGCCTATCGCCGGCTGCATGAGGGGCGGGGGCTGGCGGACTGGCATCCGCTGATCTCGGGCGATCCGGAGAGCGTGCACCGGGCCGGGGTGTCGATCCGGGGCCAGACCATCAACGAAATGACCCTGAACGAGCCCGAGGACGCCCTGGACTTCGAGGCGCCCGAATGGATGGCGGAGCGGGGCCTGCCCGGTAGAAAAAACCGCGCTCGCTAAGAAAGCCTTTGTCTTATGGCGCCAATCTCCCGCGCCAGGGAGGACGGTGTTTGTCGGACGGAGACTCGCACACCAAACAGGCGGAGACCGGCGAGGCGTCGCCGTTCGACCGGCTGACCAGTCTGGCGGCGACCCTGTTCGAGGCGCCCGCCGCGCTGGTGTCGATCACCGACGGGCATCGTCTGCGGTTCCGGTCGCGTCTGGGCATCGACGTGGCGGAGGTGGACCGCGAGACCGCCTTTACGCCCCATGCGGTGGAGCTGGGGCAGGGCGGCGTGCTGGTGGTCGAGGACGCCAGCCTGGATCCCCGGTTCGAGAACAGCCCCCATGTGGCCGGCGATGGCTGTGTGCGGTTCTACGCCGGTGCGGTCATCACCACGCGGGACGGGCGCAACGTTGGCGCGCTGTGCGTGCTGGACGACAAGCCGAGGCCCCGGCCGGATGAGGCGAAGCTGAAGGCGCTGAGGAGCATGGCGCAGCTGGCCGCCGACATGCTGGAGAAGCGCGAGGAAGCCCTGTCGGCGCGCGAGAGCCTGGAGATGCTGGACATGGCCGAGGCCGTGTCAGGGGTCGGCCACTGGCGCGTGGATGCGCTGACCGGCGAACTGAAATGGTCGGAGCAGGTCTATCACGTGCACGGGGTGGACCCGGACAGCTTCGAGCTGACCGTGGCGAACGCCCTGGCCCTCTATCACCCCGATGACCGGGCCGAGGCGGAGGCCAAGGTTCGCGGCAGTCTGGAGACAGGCGAGCCCTACGCCTTCAAGCTGAGGATCGTGCGGCCGGACGGGGAGGTGCGCCTGGTGCAGTCGCAGGCGGTGACCCAGTCGGACGCACAGGGGCGGGTGACCGCCCTGTTCGGCGTCTATCAGGACATCACCGACCGGGAGGAGGCCCTGAACCGGGCCCGCAGGAACGAGAACCGTTACCGCCTGCTGGCCGACAACATCAGCGACGTCATCACCCGGGTGAAGGCGGACGGCAGCAGCAACTACATCTCGCCGGCGGTGGAGCGGGTGATCGGCTGGTCACCGATGGAGATGGCCGGGAAGAAGGCCCAGGACTTCCTGCTGGAGGAAGACCGGCCGATCTTCCTGAACGCCCTGGCCGAGGTGCTGAAGACCGGCGAGCCGCGCCGGGTGCAGTACCGGGCCCAGCACCGGAACGGCGAGATCCGCTGGGCCGAGAACAACATGCAGCGGGTGCAGAACAGCCGGGGCGAGCATGAGGTGGTGTGCTGCATCCGCACCATCGACGACCGCAAGGCCCTGGAGGACGAACTGGTCCAGACGCTGGAGAAGAGTCGTCGGCAGGGCAGCCGCTATCGTCTCCTGGCCGAGAACATGGCGGACGTGATCTGCCGGGTGCGGCCGGACGGGACGTGCCCCTATCTGTCGCCGGCCGGCGAGCAGATCCTGGGCCTGAGCCGCGAGGAGATGATCGGGCGCAAGGCCCAGGACTTCCTGGTCGAGGCGGACCGGCCCAGGCTGTTGCGCGTGCTGGCCGAGGTGCACCGGACCGGCAAGAGCGCGACTCTGGAGTACCGGGTGCAGCCCAAGGGCGGTGAGCCGGTGTGGGTGGAGGGCAGCTTCCGCAAGGTGGCGGAGGACGACCCGGAAGGCGAACTGATCGCGGTGATCCGCGAGATCGGCCCGCGCAAGGTGCTGGAGGCCGAGCTGACGGCGGCGAAGGATCGGGCCGAGGCGGCGGCCAAGGCCAAGAGCGAGTTCCTGGCCAACATGAGCCACGAACTGAGGACGCCCCTGACCAGCGTGGTCGCTTCGCCGGACTGCTGGGCCAGAGCCGGTCGCTGGGCGACGAGGAGCGGCGCTATGTGGAGCGGATCGCGGCGGGCAGCGAGGCCCTGCTGGCGGTCATCAACGACATTCTGGACTACTCCAAGCTGGAGGCGGGGGCGGTGGAGCTGGACCCGCACAGGTTCGACCCGCTGGCCCTGGCCCAGGCGGGCGTGGAGCTGATGGAGGGCCAGTGCCGGGCCAAGGGCCTGTACCTGAAGCTGGAGACCGACCCGGACCTGCCCCCGGGCCTGATCGGGGATTCGGGGCGGTTGCGGCAGGTTCTGCTGAATTTGTTGTCCAACGCCGTGAAATTCACGACCGAGGGCGGGGTGACGGTGACCGCATCCTGCGAGCCGGGGACGGACGGGCGGGTGTGGCTGTCGCTGTCGGTGAAGGACACCGGCGTGGGGGTGTCCGACGCCCAGGTGGAGCAGCTGTTCGACCGCTTCACCCAGGCGGACGCCTCGACCACGCGGACCTTCGGCGGGACCGGGCTGGGCCTGGCCATCTCGCGCCAGCTGGTGGAGATGATGGGCGGCGAGATCAGCGCCTTCGGGACGCCGGGCGAGGGTTCGACCTTCTGGTTCCAGGTTCCGCTGCCCATGGCGGACGGGGCGGAGGATCAGGCCGAGGGCGAGGCGGTGCGCGCCATCGGCGCGGCGCGCATCCTGATGGCTGACGACGCCCCGGCGAACCGGGAGCTGGTCAGCGTGCTGCTGGGCGGCATGGGGCTGACGGTGGACACGGTGGAGAACGGCGCCGAGGCCGTGGAGGCGGTGCGCCAGGACGCCTATGACCTGGTGCTGATGGACGTGCACATGCCGGTCATGGACGGGCTGGACGCCACGCGGGCCATTCGCGGGCTGGGCGGCGGGATCGGGCGGATTCCGATCATCGCCCTGACCGCCAATGTGGGTCGCGAACAGGTGCAGACCTGTCTGGAAGCCGGGATGAACGGCCACCTCGCCAAGCCCATCGATGTGAACCAGATGGCCCGGACCCTGTCGGACTGGCTGAACGCCGACGAGGCCCGCCTGGCGGTGGGGTAGGGGCCTTTCGTTGCGCCTTGTATCCTCCCCCGTTCTTCACGGGGGAGGGGGACCACGAAGTGGTGGAGGGGGTGACTCCATCCAGCGTGCTTGAAGCTTGCCCCCTCCACCGCCTGACGGCGG
>NZ_BATC01000074.1 GCF_000466985.1 Brevundimonas abyssalis TAR-001 | reverse complement strand
GGCGTATATATCTTTCACACACCCATTCCCGAATCCGGGAGCGTCTGATATGACGAGGGTATGGGGAAAGCTCTCGCTGGTGGACTGTTCGGAATCGCGGCGGGGGCGGCCATGACAGGCCTCTCGCTGATCGCGCCTGAAGTTGTCGCGCCCTATCTATTGTGGGGCGGTGTAGCCGGTATGATTATAGCCGCTACATGGGCCGTAATCTCGGGAAGGCGAGCCATGGGTAAAGAAGACAGACCGAAGCAGGACGCCATTGTGGACCTGTCGCGTGTCGATGGGGTTCGTATCGGTCAGATAATCGCCGATGGTCGTGGAAGCGGGACCGTTTTCAAAAACCATGACTGTTCGGACGTTCTGGTCGGACAGATTCATGATCGCCGCACGGGCGATGCTCCTACACATTCGTCTGCCGAGCCTAAGGCGACCGAACAGCCAAATGCGCCCGACGAACAGAAACCTAAGCGCCGGAAGTTTTTCTCGGGCTGGCGCCCTGATCCTGAGAAGTAGCCACCTTCCGCACCTTTTCCTCAAAGGCGGCTTCGTCCTCGTCGCACTCTAGCTCGCGGGCTAGGTGACGGAACTTGTCGGATTGTTGAGACTCGGCTTTGTTGTCGGGCATGGCACTTACTCCGGATAGCCCCAGGGGGTTCATTTTCGCTGACGAGGCAGGGTGTTTTACATTCTCCCGAGGCCCCAACATAAGCCGATACTTTATCGTCTGCACGCTCCAGACGGGAAACTGCGACAAACTAAGTTCTGGCTAATGAGCCTTCGCCGGGAACTGATATGGAACCGCGCGCCGGTCAGGGACTACTTTCACGCCTCCACCGACAAGCAGGTGGTCCGGGATGCTGTGTTCGATTTCCTCAAGACCCGCCAATTTAGGGTGCGGGCTACGATCCTTGAGAAGTCAAAAGCGATGCCAAAGATCCGGACTAGCGAGCAGCGGTTTTACCAGTACGCGTGGCACTACCACCTCAAAAACTCTCTCGCCGGGATAGAGCGAGAAATCCAACTGACGACCGCAAGCTTGGGCACCAACAAAAAACGAGGGACCTTTGAGGCCGTAGTTCATGATGCGCTCGGGCAGAACTTTGACTCGGAAAAGTGGTTCACCGCATTCTGTCCGGCTTCGGCCGACCCATGTCTACAGGCAGTCGATTACTGCACTTGGGCCATACAAAGAAAGTGGGAAAGGGGTGACTCCCGCTCGTACGATCTAATCAAGGACAAGATTAGAGATGAGTTCGACCTATTCAGAATCGGTAAAACTCATTACTATTGAGCGTCGGTAGCCCTCAGAACTCCGACTATCCCGAAAGAAGTGCCCGAGGGCCCTTTTCATCGGCTGAGGACTACCAAGAAAATTCTCTCACACTCCGATTCGTGCGTCAAATATTATCTGGCGCGTGTGCGCCAGCGCGCACCTCGCCACTTGCCATTAGGCTGCGGCCTCGGTCCGGCAGTCAGGCCCCTTATAGGTGAGGCGCTTGCCGACGATGCCCTTAAGCGCACGTTCGGCGCGTTCCACGTCCTCACAGCCCAGAGCCGAACGGTTGGAATAGCGGAAGTCGAACTCCGCCATGTAGCGGTGCAGGTGCTTCTTGGAGCAGTGCTGATAGACGCCCTTCATGCCGCGCTTGAAGATGCTGTAGAAGCCCTCGACGGTGTTGGTGTGGATGGTCGGAGCGCCGAGGCGCACGTACTCGTCCCGGCCGTGGTTCACGCGCTCATGGCCAGCGAAGGTCAGGCCGATCTGGCGGTAATGGTGCGCCTCGTCGGTCATGAGGATGGCTTCGCGGGCGATGTTGGCCTCGATGATCGGGACGAGGGTTTCGGCCTTGAAGTTGTCCACCACGAACGAGCGAGCGCGACCAGTCTCGCGGTCGATCAGCGACAGCACGCGGTTCTTCTTGTGGGCGTCCTTGCGGCCCGGCTTCGCGCCCGGCTCACGACCGATGAAGGTTTCATCCGCCTCCACCATGCCGCCGCCCGCACCGAACGGAGCGAACTCGCCTGAACGCATGGCCTCGCGGATGCGATGGGCCAGGAACCACGCGGTCTTGTAGGTGACCTCCAGAGTGCGCTCCAGCTGCTTGGCGCTGATGCCCTTCTTGGACGAGCACATGAGGTAGATCGCCTGAAGCCACTTGTGCAGGGGCAGGTGGCTTTCCTCAAAGATGGTGCCGACGCGCACGGTGAACTGCTTGCGGCAAGCGGCGCACTTTTTCAGGCCGTGGCGCTCAACGCCTTCCGGGTTCTTCTTGCTGGCCTTCGAGCGAACGCCCTTCAGGTCATAGACCTTACCGACCACGCCACAGTGAGGGCAGGACGGCTCGTTTCCCCAGATGATGCCCTCAACGAACGCGAAGGCGGCGGCTTCATCATGGAAGTAGGGCTTGGACAGAACAGACACGGCGCAATCTCCTTATGCGCCTAGGATAGCAGGTCCGGTGGGTTTGTCAAATATACATACGCCTGTTGACCTGACATTTCCCGTGTGTCATGTAGACCTTACATCTGGTCAGGAGGACATGACATGACTGACACCGTCGCCGCCCACAAACGCTACCTGTTCCGAACCGCCGCCTTCATGGGCGGCTATGTGGCCATCAACCTCGCGGCCATCTTCGACGCGTTCGACGACGCGGCCGGTTGGGGCGCCTATGCGCTGGGGCTGGCGGTGGCCGCGCCGGTGGCGGGCCAGATCTGGGCCACCCTGATGCTGATGCGCGAGTCCGACGAGTTCGTGCGCGGTCTGACCGCCAAGCGCTTCATCATCTCGGCGGGCCTGGCCATGGCCCTGTTCACCGGCTGGGGCTTCATGGAGACGTACGGCGGCGCGCCCCACGCGCCCGGCTGGATGATCTATCCGCTGTTCTGGGGCCTGTACGGCCTGGTCACCCCCTTCGTCCGGGACTCGCACTGATGAAGAACCGCCTGAGAGTGCTGCGCGCCGAGAAAGGCTGGAGCCAGGCCGAGCTGGCGGACCGGATCGGGGTTTCGCGCCAGGCCATCAACGCCCTGGAGACCGAGAAACACGATCCGTCGCTGGATCTGGCCTACCGCATCGCCGCCCAGTTCGGGGCCGCGGTGGAAGACATCTTCGACAATCCGCACGGCTGACGCCGGCGGTTCATTCCCAAGGAGAAAACTGATGTTCAACGTACGCTCATGGAGCGGGCGGCTGGCCGCCTGCGCGCTGGTCGCCCTGTCGGTCGGCGCCGCTGCCGCCCTGCCCGGACGGGCCGAGGCCCAGATCGCCGACCCCGCGCCCGGGTTCACGTCCGACCGCATCAGCGTGGAGGTGACCGGAATCGGCCCCGACGTGGTCCTGATCCCCGGCATGGCCTCCTCGCGGGAGGTGTGGCGGGCCACCGCCGAGGCGCTGGCCGGGAATTACCGGCTGCATCTGGTGCAGCTGTCCGGTTTCGCGGGGCAGCCGTGGACGCATGGCGAGGGCGACTTCTGGCGCCCGGCCGTGGCCGAGATCGCGCGCTACATCGAGACGGCGGGACTGGAGCGGCCGGCGATCATCGGCCATTCCATGGGCGGCGCGTCGGGCGTGCTGCTGGCGCAGGAGCGGCCCGACCTGGTCGGCCGGGTGATGAGCGTGGACTCCCTGCCTTACTTCGGCGCGCTTTACGGCCCGTCCGTCACCCCTGAGACCGCCGCGCCCATGGCCGAACAGGCGGTCCGCGCCGTGCTCGCCTCGGACGACGACGCCTTTCGCGCAGGCCAGGAGGCCCTGGCCCGGGGCATGAGTCGCGATGAGACGACGCGGGCCGCCATGGTCGCGTGGTCCATGGCGTCCGATCGTCAGGCCATGGGCGCGGCCATGCGCGACCTGATGACGACCGACCTGCGGCCGGGTCTGGCGGCCATGACCACGCCGGTGTGGGCCGTCTATGCTGCTGACGCTGACGGCGGCGCGCCCGCCGCCATGGCCGACGCCATGTGGGCGCGGGAGTACGCCGACCTGCCCGACGTGCGGCTGGAGCGGGTGGACGGCGCGCGCCACTTCATCATGGCCGACCAGCCGGAGGCGTTCATGGCGCTGGTGCGGGCGTTCCTGAGCGAGTGATCCGACGGCGCCTTCGGTCATTCCTGAAAGCCTGTTTCACGGCATCGGTGGCACCGCAGCGCGGTGCCACCTCAACCGATCAGGCTTTATCGAGGCTTGATGTCGTGCGGCATGCGGATGCGCCGCCAGCGGGCCTCGACCAGGGCGAAGGCGCCGAAGGCCATGATGCCCACGGCCGTGAAGCCCACGATCCAGGAGCCGAAGGGCTGGGCCTCCAGCACCTCCAGCGAAGCGCCGAAACTGCGCGCCTCCTCGGCCCGTGTGCGCCATCCGGCCAGCACCACGAACATGCCCATGGGCAGATAGGCGAAGCCGCGCGCCGCATAGCCGGCCCGCGCCAGGGGCACGACCCGCCGGCAGGTCTTGCGGTCGCAGGCCAGTGAGGATGCGAAGTCGCTCTTCAGCCCCTTGATGATGTTGCCCACGCCCATGCCGAGAATGAACAGGCCGACACCGATCAGCAGCCAGTCGCCCCAGGGCATGTCCATGACGGTGTAGGCCTGCTGTTGGGCCTCGGCGCCGCCGTCGTCGGCCTGGACCTCGCCCACCTCGTCCATCAGCTCGAAGACCGAGGACGCCAGAATGCCGTAGAACACGCCACTGAGCGCCTGGCCGGCGCGCATGCCGATGGCCTTCGGGGACCAGCCTTCATGGTCCGCATCGGCCACCGACTGCAGCACGCGCCACAGGACGAACATCCAGAGACCGACCCCCAGCAGGGTCAGCCAGACCCGGCCGAAAGGCTGTTCGGCGGTCAGTTCGATGATCCCGCCCGCGCCCAGGCTGTCGCCGGTCAGGTTCATGGCGGCCAGCAAGGCGACCAGCCCCACATTGAAATAGACGAAACCGCGCGCGCCGTAGCCGATGCGCGCGGCCCATTCCAGCAGGGTCTGGATCGAGGGCAGGGACCGGCCTGTCAGGCGTTCGACGTGGCGTCCCAGGCGGCGTCCAGCGCGCGCGCCGAAGCGGCGGCTCTGTGCGATCGCCTGGGTCAGGGTCATGGGTGTTCGTCCTCCGTGCGCGGAGGCAAACGCCTGAGGCTTGCAAACGGCTCCGCCTATTCGGCGGCCTGAGCGGCGCCCGCGCGTTCGGCGTCGAGCTCGGCGGCCTTCTTCTCCACCAGCTCGACGATGTGCTCGACCATGCCGGCGTTGTCCTGCTTGTGGGTCATCTTGCCGGCCAGATAGACCATGCCCGCGCCCTTGCCGCCGCCGGTGAAGCCCACGTCGGTGTAGAGCGCCTCGCCCGGCCCGTTCACGACGCAGCCGATGATGGACAGGCTCATGGGGGTGGTGATGTGGGCCAGCCGCTCTTCCAGCACGCCCACGGTCTCGATGACGTTGAAGCCCTGACGGGCGCAGGACGGGCAGGCGATGATGTTGACGCCCCGGTGGCGCAGGCCCAGCGACTTGAGGATGTCGAAACCGACCTTGATCTCCTCGACCGGATCGGCGGCCAGGCTGACCCGGATGGTGTCGCCGATGCCGGCCCACAGCATGGAGCCCAGGCCGATGGCGGACTTGATGGTGCCAGTGCGTAGGGGGCCCGCCTCGGTCACGCCCAGATGCAGCGGGCAGTCGATGGCGTCGGCCAGCTGCTGGTAGGCGGCCACGGTCAGGAACGGGTCGGAGGCCTTAACGGAGATCTTGAACTCGTGGAAGTCCTCGTCCTGCAGGATGCGGGCGTGGTTCAGCGCGCTTTCCACCATCGCATCGGGGCAGGGCTCGCCGTACTTCTCCAGCAGTTCGCGCTCAAGCGAGCCGGCGTTGACGCCGATGCGCATGGAGCAGCCGTGGTCCCGCGCGGCCTGGATCACCTCGCGCACCCGGTCGCGCGAGCCGATGTTGCCGGGATTGATGCGCAGGCAGGCGGCGCCGGCCTCGGCCGCCTCAATGCCCCGGCGGTAGTGGAAATGGATGTCGGCCACCAGCGGGACGCGGGACTCCCGCGCGATGGTGCGGAAGGCGGCGGTGGACTCTTCATCGGGGCAGGACACCCGCACGATGTCGGCCCCGGCCTCCTCCAGCTGACGGATCTGCTCCAGCGTCGCCGCCGCGTCGGCGGTCGGCGTATTGGTCATGGACTGGACGCTGATGGGCGCGTCGCCGCCCACGGCCACGGACCCCACGCGGATCTGGCGGCTCTTGCGGCGCTCGATGTGGCGCCAGGGGCGGATGTGGCCCAGCTGGTCGGCGGCGTTGGACATGATACGCCCTAGATAGGCGATCGGGCGGCGCTATTCCACGACGGAAAGATGTCAGCCCGCAGGCTGTATCGTCGCGGCGGCGGCTGAGGCGGTCGCCTGCTCGGCCCGTTCGGCCGCAGCCTGGACCGCCCGCTCGGTTCGCGCGGCCGCCTCGGCGGCGGTGCGGCGGGCGGCGGCCTGGGCTCGGCTGTTGAGTTGGGACAGTGGGGTCAGGGCGGCGCCCAGGGGGCCGTCGTACTCGCCGTTCATATAGACCGCGAAGGCGTCGGGCTCGGAGACGTCCACGGTCGCGGACACCTCCAGCGGCGCGCGCCAGGCCTCACCCGCGGCAAGCTGCCGGGCGAAAAGGACGCGGCCGTCGCCCATGCGGACCACCAGGCTGGCGGCGCGCCGGGCCTGGATCACGACGTTGGAAGCGGTGGGCGCCGCGCCATAGGTGGCGCCGCGTGGATTGAAGGCGGCCTGGACCGGCGCGTCGGTGCGCGCCGCCTGGACGGCGGCTTGATCCTCAGGATCGATCCCTGTCAGCTCGGCCTCGAGGCCCGGCGTGATGTAGAGCGCGGGCACGGTCTGGTCCGGCGGCGCGGCGCGGGGCGCGCCCAGACGCACCACGCCGGGGGCCGAGCCCAGGGACCACGTCTCGGGCGTGTCGGAGATGGCGGGCGGCGTCGGCGCCTGCATCAGGCTGACCCGCTGGAATACGTTCCAGCCGACCACGGCGAAAACCAGCACGGCGGCGGCGGCGATCAGGCGCGGCGACCGGCGCCGGGCGTCGGTGACGTCCACACCCGTCGGAGGCTGCAGGCCCACCGGCGCATGCGGACTTTCGCGCTTGAAGCGTTCGGCCGCCAGCTGTTCGTCCAGTCCCAGGGCGGCGGCGTAGGCCCGTACATAGCCGAGGGCGAAGACCTGCGACGGCAGGGCGGTGAAGTCGCCTTGCTCGAGAGCGCGGATATAGCGGATATGGACGCGCGTGGCGGCGGATAGGTCCTCGATGGACCGGGCTGAATGCTCACGCGCCCGGCGCAGAGCTTCCCCCAGCGTGGCGGACTCGGTCAGAATCCGGTGCGGGTCGTTCCACTCCGCCTCGTCGTGTCGCTCGTCAGGGTCGAACCCTGCATCCAGCGGCATGTCGCCCGCCCCCATACTCGTACTGTTGATCGGTGGATGATCGAAACGCCACGTTCCCCGCGGCGCCCGATCGTGATCTCCCCCCGGAGACCCCCCGAACTCGTCCTGTGGATAACCCATTGACAGTCCCGGATCAACGTCTGGTTAACCGATTCGCGCACGGCGCGAGCGGCTTTCTCACAGAGCGACGTTCAACTTCCGGGCCAGAGCCTCCACCTCATTGCGGACCGAGGCCGAGGCGCGCCGAGGAGACCCGCCACACCGCGCCGCGCCGCCGCCAGATCCAGCGACAGGATCATGCGCTTGACCGGTCCCACCCCGCCCGCCGGGGCGGAAAGCCTTGTATATCCAAGGGCCAGCAGCACCATGGCCTCAAGCGGGCGCCCGGCCAGTTCGCCGCAGACCGATACCGGCGTTTCGGTTTCCGCGCACTGGCGCTGGATGTCCTGCAGGGCGCGCAGGGTGGGCGGCGACAGCGGGTCGTACCGATCCGAGACCAGCGGATTGGTCCGGTCCGCCGCGTACATGTACTGAAACAGATCATTGGTGCCGATGGAGACGAAGTCGGTCAGCGGCAGCAGGGCGTCCAGGTGCCAGAGCAGGCTGGGCGCCTCGATCATGGCGCCGACCCGCAGGGACGCGGGCAGGGTCTTGCCACGGCGCTCGGCCCATTCGCATTCGGCGTCCATCAGGGCGCGGGCCGCGCGGAACTCGTCCACGGTGGCGATCATGGGAAACATGACCCGCAGCTCGCGCCCGGCGGCCGCGCTCAGCAGGGCGCGCAACTGCAGTCGCAGCAGGCCCGGCCGGTCCAGCCCCAGACGGATGGCGCGACGGCCGAGCGCCGGGTTCTCCTCGCGCTCCACCTCCAGATAGGGCAGCACCTTGTCGCCGCCCACATCCAGGGTGCGGAAGGTGACCGGGCGCCCTCCCGCCGCGTCCAGCACCCGGCGATAGAGATCGGTCTGGGCCTGAAGGCGCGGCAGTTCCTCGGAAACCATGAACTGGAACTCGGTGCGGAACAGGCCGATGCCCTCCGCGCCGGTCTCGTCCAGGGTGTCCAGGTCCACCACCAGGCCGGCGTTGGCCAGCACCGTAACGCGCACCCCGTCGCGGGTGATGGCCGGGGTGTCGCGCAGGGCCACGAATTCGGCGTGGCGCTGGGCCCGCAGCTGCATGCGCGCCTGCACCGCATCCAGCATCTCGGGGCGGGGGCGCAGGAAGGCCTCGCCTGACTCGCCGTCGGCGATGACCAGGTCGCCTTCGGAGAGGCGGTCACGCAGGCCGGCGAGGCGGCCGACACACGGAATCTGGAGCGCGCGGGCGACGATGCCCGCGTGACTGGCGGCCGAACCTTCCTCGAGCAGAAGGCCGCGCAGCTTGTCGCGTGGATACTCCAACAGGTCCGCCGGCCCCAGGTTGCGCGCCACCAGAATGGTGTCGTCCGGCAGCTCGCGCTGGCCCGGCTGGTCGCCCGCCAGCACCCGCAGCAGACGGTTGGCCAGATCCTCGAGGTCGTGCAGACGTTCGCGGATATAAGGGTCGCGCGCCTTGGCGAAGCGGGCGCGGTGCTCGTTCCTGACCCGGTCCACCGCCGCCTCGGCGGTCAGGCCGCCGCGCACCGCTTCCTCCAGCGACCTGTTCCAGCCCCGGTCGTCGGCGAACATGCGGTAGGTTTCCAGCACCTCGTAAGACGGACCCGCCAGACCCTGACCGCCCTCCAGCATGGAATCGATGTTGGCCTTCAGCGCCGTCAGGCCCAGCTTCAGCCGTCCCTCCTCGGCCACCGGATCGTCGGCCAGCAGCCGTTCGGGCGC
The DNA here is from genome assembly GCF_000466985.1 of Brevundimonas abyssalis TAR-001. Taxonomy (GTDB): domain Bacteria; phylum Pseudomonadota; class Alphaproteobacteria; order Caulobacterales; family Caulobacteraceae; genus Brevundimonas; species Brevundimonas abyssalis. Next base: position 2,218 of record NZ_BATC01000074.1, on the reverse strand, counting down.
CACCGGGGCCTCGTGCAGAACGGCATGGCCGATGGCCAGACCCTCCGCGAAGCGCTGGCCCTTGATGCGTTCAGGACGGTGGGGGGCGACCTCCACATCGCGCAGTTCGTCCAGACCCAGCAATTCACCAGAGGCGACGGTCTCGGCCAGGACCATGGCGATGGTCTGGATGTCCTCGACCTCGTCCTCGTCATAGCGGCGGGCGGCCTGGTTCTGGACCACCAGCACGCCGATGGAGCGGCCGCCGCGGAGCAGGGGGGCGCCGAGGAAGGCATGGTACGGGTCCTCGCCCGTCTCCGGGCGATAGGAAAAGCTGGGGTGGCTGGGCGCGTCGGACAGGCTGATGGGCTCGTTCAGCCGCGCCACCTCGCCCACCAGACCCTCGCCGGGCCGCAGACGGGTGTTGTGGACAGCTTCAGGGTTCAGGCCCTCGGTGGCGAACAGCTCCAGTTCGCCGGTGGAGCGGCGCAGATAGATGGAGCACACCTCGGCCACCATGGACGAGGCGATGGTCTTGACCACCTTGTCGAGACGCTCCTGCGCCGGGCCGCCGCCGGCCATGGCCTCACGGATCTGGCGCAGGAGGTTTCTGGGCCCCCTCGTCGTCAATCCGCCGCCCATGGGCATCACGCGCCTGCTCCCGCCATCCGATTCCGCCATAGCATATACAGAAGCTTCCCCGACGCGCACCCCGGCTAGTCCGGGGCGGATGGCGCCGGCGGCACCGGATCGTACCCCGAGCCGCCGAAAGGATGGCAGCGACAGAACCTTTTCATGGCCAGCCATCCGCCGCGCGCGGGACCGTGGGTGATCAGGCCTCGGCCGCATAGTCCGAACAGGTGGGCAGGAACCGGCACTGCTGGCCGATCAACGGTGACAGGGTGACCTTGTAGCCCCGGTGCGCCAGACGGACGCCGCGCTCGTACAGGCTGGGGTCCACCTCTAGGCCGCGCCCGAAATGCGGGCGCGCTCGGCCTCGCGCACCGCGTCCAGAGCCGCTTCCACCGCCACCAGGGTCGAGGCGTGGCGGGCGGGATAGGCCGCCACCTGTTTCAGCATGCGCAGTTCGGCGAAGCGGCCTTCTGGGCCTTGTCCCCCTGACTTCAGCATGGCCAGCAGGGCGTCGCGGGCCTGTTCGATCTCGTCGCCGGTGGCGCCGATCACATGCTCGCCCAGCACCCCGGCCGCCGCCTGACCCAGGGCGCAGGCTTTCACGGCCTGGGCGTAGTCCGCCACGCGGCCGGCCTCGTCCAGAACCACGTCGACGGTCGCCGTCGAGCCGCATAGTTTGGCGACCCTCTGGCCCGTGCCCTGGGGCGCGGTCAGCCGCCCCGAGCGCGGCATGTTTGCCGCCAGCGTCAGGATGCGCGCGCTGTAGAGATCGTCGATCATGGCCGACAGATAGGCGCTCATCGTTCTTGCGAGAAGGGTGAAAGACTTGCCGCCGGGAGCAGACTTCATGGGCATCCTACTCACCCATGGAGCCGTCATGATCCCCCGTCCTGCCTTTTCCGCCTGTCTTCTGGCCACCGCCGCGCTCGCCCTCGCGCCCGCCGCCCATGCCGAACCCGACGTCTATCTGGGCCTGAACCTGGTCGATCCGCAGACCGAAACGATCCAGCCCGACGCCTATGTGGTGGTGGAGGACGGCCGCATCGTCGAGATCGGGCAGGGGCGCCCCGAGACCGGTCAAGGCCGGATGCACGATTTCACCGGCCTGTTCGCCCTGCCCGGCCTGATCGACACCCACGCCCACGTCAGTCTGGGGGCTATCCGCCTGGGCACGGACGAGGACGGCGCGCCCTATCTGGCCGCAGATCATCGCCCCGACATCGTGGCGCACAACGCGCGGCGCCTGCTGGCCTATGGGGTCACCACGGTGCGCAATCCCGGCGGCGACATGGCAGCGAGCCGCGCCTACGATGAAGCGCGCGCAGCGGGGCTGCCGGGACCCGAAGCGCTGCAGGCCGGCGAAGTCATCGACCGCTCGCCCTTTCCCGTCATCGGTCTGGCGGACCGGCCGTCGGAGACGCGGGGCGTCGCCGCCATCGTCGCTGAACAGGCGCAAGGCGGCGCGCGCTACATCAAGCTCTATGAGTCCCTGAGCGAGGCTGACCTGATCGAGGGAATCGCCGAGGCCCGGCGCCACGGCCTGCCCGTGATCGCCCACCTGTCGGACGCAGCTGGACCCGCGCCGCCGACCTGGGCCGTGGACGCC
>NZ_BATC01000075.1 GCF_000466985.1 Brevundimonas abyssalis TAR-001 | reverse complement strand
TGCTCCACCTGCAGGCGGGTGTTCATCTCGAGGAAGTAGAACGACTTGTCCTGCCCGGCCACGAACTCCACCGTCCCGGCGGAGTCATAATTGACGGCCTTCGCCAGGGCCACGGCCTGGGCCCCCATGGCGGCGCGGGTGGCCTCATCCAGCAGCGGCGACGGCGCTTCCTCGATGACCTTCTGGTTGCGGCGCTGGATCGAGCATTCCCGCTCGAACAGATGGATCACGTTGCCGTGCTTGTCGCCCAGCACCTGGATCTCGATGTGGCGCGGGTCGATGATGAATTTCTCGAGGAACACCCGGTCGTCGCCGAAGGCGTTCTTCGCCTCAGCCTTCACCGCGGCGAAGCCTCGGCCATGTCGGAGTCCGAATGGGCCACGCGGATGCCCTTGCCCCCGCCCCCGGCCGAGGCCTTGATCATGATGGGATAGCCGATCTCGCGCGCGATCTTCACCGCCTCTTCCGGCGTCTCGATCAGGCCCATGTGGCCCGGCACGGTGGACACACCCGCCTCGGCGGCCAGCTTCTTGGAGCTGATCTTGTCCCCCATGGCGTCGATGGCCTCAGGGTTCGGGCCGATGAAGGCGATGCCCTCGTCGCGCAGCCGCCGGGCGAAACCGGCGTTCTCGCTCAGGAAACCGAAGCCCGGGTGCACCGCTTCCGCGCCGGTCTGGCGCACCGCCTCCACGATCCTGTCCGCCAGCAGATAGGACTGGTTCGCCGGCGCCGGACCGATCAGGACCGCCTCGTCCGCCATCTCCACGGCCAGCGAGCCGGCGTCCGCCTCCGAATAGACCTGCACCGTCGCGATGCCCATGCGCCGACAGGTCTTGATGATGCGGACGGCGATCTCGCCCCGGTTGGCGATGAGAATCTTGGAGAACATGCCTTGATGACTTCCCTGACGCGGTCTGCGCCGCTTGCCGAGGTTCGCTTACGGCCCATGCCACCCCGTGTAAACGCCCGCCCGGCCCCATGCGGGGTTGGCGAAGGTGGGCTGATAGGGTTTAACACCCGCCACCCGTACATTAACCGATCCGGAGCTCCCTGCCGTGAAAACCCTCCTCGCCACTGCAGTGTCCGTCCTGGCCCTGGGCCTCGCCGCCCAGGCCGCGACCGCCCAGGACTGGCGCGCCGCCGCCGAACAGGACCTGACCGCCGCCCGTGAGGCGCTGAGCCAGAACCACCCCGCAGCCGTCATCGAGGCGCCCTCCAGCGCCCGGTTCCGCACCTGGCTGGACGAAGGCTATGCGGAGGCCCAGGGCAATCTGGGCCGGGTCAACTCGCCCAACGCCTACGCCTATCTGCTGCGCGGCTACGGTTACGGCTTCCGCGACGCCAACATCAGCCTCGGCCCGACGTGGGAGGGCCGCGAGCCCTGGGACGCCGTGGCCTGGGCCAATTTCGCCACGGCCTGGCGCGACGGCGCCTATGTGGTCACCTGGGTCAAGGACGGCGTGCGCCGCAACGTTCCGCAGGTGGGATGGGTGCTGGAGTCCTGCGATGGAACCCCGGCCGAGGAAATCGCCCAGCGCCGTCTGGACCGCTGGGAAGGCGATCTCAACCTCGAGGCGGACCGCATCGAGACGGCGCCCTACCTGTTCTGGGACCGGGGCAACCCCATGGCCGGCGGCCTGCCCGCCGAATGCCGCTTCATGGACGGCCGTCGCCGCCGCAACGTGGACATCGTGACTGACTTCGCGGCCCCCGAGGACCGCGAGGCCGCCTATCGCGCCTCGGTCTATGTGCCGCCGTCGGTTCCGCTGGCGGTGGAAATGGTCAACGGCCTGGCCTGGGTGAACATCCACACCCTGGCGGACGACGCCGACTGGGCAGCCTTCCTGGCCCAGGTGGACGCCCAGCAGTCCGCCATCCGCGGCGCCCCCGGCGTGGTGATCGACCTGCGCGGCGCCGATGGAACCTCGGCCTCTGCCGCCAGCTACGCCCTGCGGGCCGCGGCCCGCATCTGGGAGCCGGAAATGATCGGCGCGGCCCAGCCCACCGACGTCGAGCTCGGCTATCGCGCCACCCCGGCCAACCGCGAGTGGTTCGCCCAGGCCCTGGCCCGCATGCAGGGCGACCCCGCCTTCGTGGCCAACAACCCCGCCACCATCGCCGAAACCCAGGCTGTGGTCGCGGCCTTCGATCAGGCCATCCAGGCCGGCCAGCAGTCCTTCACCCGCCCGATCCCCGCCATAGGCGACATCGAAACCGGCGCCAATCCGGTGCGCGGCAATGTGGTGGTTCTGGTGGACGGCGGCTGCTCCGGCGGCTGTCTGGACGCGGTGGACGTGCTGAAGGATCTGCCGAACGTGCGTCTGGCGGGCCAGACCACCAGCGCTGACACCCTGTTCATCGAGCCGACCATCACCGCCCTGCCCTCGGGCTTCGGCCGCGTGGTCTATGGCCACAAGGCCTGGATCAACCGCGAGCGCGCCTCGAACCAGCCGCACACGCCGGATCAGGGCCTGACCTACACGGGCGACCCCACGGACGAGACCGCCGTGCGCGCCTGGGTCGCCGGCCTGTTCGGCGGCTGATTCCATCCACATCCTGAACCAACCAACGCCGGGCGGGGCTGGAACCCCGTCCGGCGTTTCCTATTTCCAGACCATGACCCAAGCTGCATCAACGTCTCCCCGCTCCGCGTCCGGCTTCGATCTGACCCCGCCCAGTCCGTCACAGATGGCCATCCTCGAACACGGCCTGAACGACGAGGAGCGGCGCGTGCTGCTGAACCACGGCACCGAGGCGCCGTTCTGCGGGACGCTGCTGGAGGAGAAGCGGGCGGGCGTCTTCTGCTGCCGCCTGTGCGGCCTGCCCCTGTTCCAGACGAAGACCAAGTTCGAAAGCGGCACCGGCTGGCCCAGCTTCAACACCCCCTATGATCCCGAGCACGTGCGCGCGATCACGGACACCTCATACGGCATGGTGCGGGTCGAGACCCGCTGCGCCCGCTGCGACAGCCATCAGGCCACGTCTTTCCCGACGGCCCGCCGCCTACGGGCGAGCGCTACTGCATCAACTCGGCGGCCCTGAGCTTCACCCCGGACGGCGAGGCGCTGCCTGACCCGCTCGGGCGCGGCGATCATCTGCCCGGGTGACACGCCCCCGCCGCATTCAGTCGTCAGCGTGACGGCACTGGAGTAACGCCATGATCCTGACCGCCCTCGCCGTTCTGGTCCTGTCCGACCAGCCCATCGCCACGGCCGGCCGCGACCAGGGCCATGTGTCCGCGCCGGCGGCCGCCGAGGAAACGGCCGCGCCGTCCATCACGGCGCCGCGCGCCATGACCACTGACCAGCAGATCGCCGCCTGGATCGGCGCATCGTCCGCCGCGCCCATGGAGACGGGCGACGGCCCGTTCGACTACGACGCGCCGTTCGCGCCGGAACGCAGGATTCGCGGCCAGGTCAGCGCGGCGATCGGATCGCACGGCTATCAGGCCTTCGGCGTGGATGTGTCCGTACCCTTGGGCGAGAACGGCTTCGCCCGACTGCACTACAGCGAATCGAAGGGCGGGCTCCCCGCGTACAATCCGTATTACGACCCCCGGTACGACAGCTATGGCCTGCGCTCCGGGTCGTATCTCGGCGCGCAGGACCCGTGGAGCGCCTGGGGCGCCGAGGGACTGACGCCCCGGTCCCTGCGGACCCGAGGCATCACCGCCATCCCGGACGATCAGGACTGGTGAATGCAAAAAGGCCCGGACGGTTGTCCGGGCCTCTTGCTTCAGATGGTGCCGCCGGGGGGAATCGAACCCACGACCTCAGCCTTACCAAGGATGCGCTCTACCACTGAGCTACGGCGGCGAAATCTGAGGAAGCGGCCGTATAGCCAATACGTTCGCCCGATGCAAAGGCCAAAACGCCTCTTGATCGCATTCCTGCATCCAGCCTTTATCGCCCGGTGAAAAGCCCGCCCGACACACCGACGCCAAAGCCGCCCACGCCCGCCGAAAAGGCCAAGGCGGAACGGGAGGCGCGTCTGGCCGCCGCCCTGCGCACGAATCTCCGCCGTCGCAAGGCGCCGCCCTCCGCGCCCCCGTCCGACGCCGACTGAGCCTGAAAAGCGGGACCAACTCGCCCGTTCGTCCCGCATTTCCAGACCCCAATGCCTTGCCGCAGAACGGTCGAGACGGTTTTTTCGTCTGGTTTTCCGACTGCGTTCGTCGCTGGCGTACCCTTCTCGGGTTCCGTTGCGGGGGAAGGCGTTGGCGCCAGGGCCGGACGCGCAGCGGGACCGGTCGAGCGGGATCGCCCGGGCATTGAGAGCCCGGGGTCCGGCGGGCGTCCTGGACGCCGCCGCCCGTCGTGGGCCGAGCATGCGGCATGGGGACGAACCGGCGGAACTCTGGGCGCGCGACAAACGAGGTCGCGCGTCGGCCGGCTGAAGAGAGCCCTCCCCCGCGGCGCTCACGCACAGAACGACCGGGCGGGCGCGAGCGACCACGCCGAAACACACATCAAGGGCGGCCGCCGGCGACGGCGCCGTCCCGGTCCCGGGCGAGATCGCCCGCGCCCGCCGCTTCCCCAACTCCGCCGGGCACGCCGCGCGGAGGCGCAGTGCGTGGCGGCGTCTGATCAAGAGGCGTGACAGTCCGTTCTCGCCCCTTTCAACCGGCGCGCGAGACAGGCTAGATACCGCCCCCGCTTCGCCCGCGCCGGGCGCAGCCTCGACAGAGACCCCATGGACCGCATCGCCATCACCGGCGGCGCCCGGCTGAACGGAGCCATTCCGATCAGCGGCGCCAAGAACTCCGCCATCAAGCTGATGGCCGCCTCGCTGCTGACCGAGCAGCCGCTGCGCCTGACCAACATGCCGCGCCTGGCCGACACCCGGTTCCTGGGCGAGCTGCTGCGCGGACTGGGCGTCAGCGTCACCGAGCAGGACGGCGCGGACGGAACCGAAACCGTACTGCACGCCGCCGAGATCACCTCGACCTTCGCGCCCTATGATCTGGTCCGCCAGATGCGGGCCTCGTTCAATGTGCTGGGGCCGCTGCTGGCGCGCACCGGCCATGCGCGGGTCAGCCTGCCGGGCGGCTGCACCATCGGCGCGCGGCCGGTGGACCTGCACCTGCAGGCCCTGAGCGCCCTGGGCGCGGTCATCGAGCTGGAGGAGGGCTATGTCTCGGCCCAGGCGCCGAAAGGTCTCCGCGGCGCCGAGATCACCTTTCCCTTCGTTTCCGTGGGCGCCACCGAACACGCCCTGCTGGCGGCCGTCCTGGCCCAGGGCGTGACCGTGCTCCACAACGCGGCGCGCGAGCCCGAGATCGGCGACCTGGCCCATTGCCTGAACGCCATGGGCGCCAGGGTGGAGGGCATCGACACCCCGACCCTGACCATCACCGGCGTCGGCTCCCTGTCGGGCGCGGACTGGAGCGTCATCCCCGACCGCATCGAGGCGGGCACCTATGCGACCGCCGCGGCCATGACCGGCGGCGACGTGACCCTGACGAAGATGCGGCCCGCGCTGCTGACCGCCCTGACCGCCAAGCTGCGCGAGGCGGGGGTCACGGTGGACGAGACGCCGGACGGCCTGCGCATCCGCCGCGACGGCGGACGCCTCCAGCCCGTCGATGTGACCACCGAGGTCTATCCCGGCTTCGCCACCGACCTGCAGGCCCAGTTCATGGCCTGATGACCCTGGCTGAGGGCGAGAGCGTGATTTCGGAGACCATCTTCGAGAACCGCTTCATGCACGTGCCCGAGCTGATGCGCCTGGGCGCCGACATCACCGTGCACGGCGGTGAGGCCCGCGTGCGGGGCGTCGAAGCGCTGCACGGCGCCGAGGTCATGGCCACCGATTTGCGCGCCTCGGTCAGCCTGGTGATCGCGGGCCTGGCGGCGGAGGGTGAAACCACCATCGGCCGGGTCTATCATCTGGATCGCGGGTTCGAGCGGCTTGAGGAGAAGCTGGGGGCCTGCGGCGCCGAGGTGCGGCGGCTGAAAGGCTATGAGGATGGACACTGAGACCACCGCCGTCGAAACGGACCTGAGCGAGGACAAGGTCGCCGAGGACAAGGGCCCGCCCCTGCCGCCCCTGCGCCTGCTGGCCGAGGATCACGAGGATCTGCTGATCATCTCGGCGGCGCTTCAGGACGCCATCCTCACGCCGGGCGACATCCTGTGGGAAAGCGCGGCGCGGCGGCTGACCATCACCTTGCGCCGGTTCTGCTGGGAATGCGGCGGCACCCGGGTCCAGGCGGCGCTGCAGTTCGGCGACGTCATGGCCGTCAAGAGCCGCGACATGCCCCGCGCCCCCGAGATTCCCCTGGAGCTGCTGGCCATGGACTTCATGCCGGGCGAGGCGCCGGGCGGCCGGGTGGTCATGATGTTCGCCGGCGGCGGCGACCTGCGCGTGGACGTGGAGTGCATGAACGCGGTCCTGGCCGACATCTCCGAACGCTGGCGGGCCCGAAGCGCGCCGCGCCATGAAGAGGATCCGGCATGAGCGGTCCCCATCGCCTGTCGGCCGTCGATCTGGACGAAGCCTCCCTGCCCTCGGCCACGGCCGAGATCGAGCATGCCCGGCGCGTGGCCATCTTCGATCTGGTGGAGCAGAACAGCTTCACCCCCGCAGGCGCCGAGGGCGGTCCGTATCAACTGAAACTGTCATTGCAGGACAGCCGCCTGGCCATGGACATCACCGGGCCGGCCTATCGCAAGGGACACCTGCTGTCCCTGACCCCGCTGAAGACGGTGATCCGCGATTACCTGATGATCTGCGACAGCTACTACGAAGCCCTGCGCGGCTCGTCGGCCAGCCAGATCGAGTCCGTCGACATGGGGCGGCGCGGTCTTCACAACGAAGGCGCCGAGGCCATGAAGGCGCGGCTGGAGGGCAAGGTCGAGGTGGACCACGAAACCGCCCGCCGCCTGTTCACCCTGGTCTGCGCCCTGTGGCGTCGCGGCTGACCCGACGCTATTTCCCGTCAGAACTCGACGCCCGGCCTGTTTTGGTGCATTAGGCCGCGTCCGATTTCGAGCCGCGCCGGCGCCCAGCGTGACCGATACCTGTATCCCAAGGGCGAGAGAGACTGCATGTCGAAGGAAGAACTGCTCGAGTTTCCAGGCGTCGTCAGCGAGCTGCTGCCGAACGCGACCTTCCGTGTGAAGCTTGAAAACGACCACGAGATCATCGCCCACACCGCCGGCAAGATGCGCAAGAACCGCATCCGCGTTCTGGCGGGCGACAAGGTTCTGGTGGAGATGACTCCCTACGACCTGACCAAGGGTCGCATCACCTATCGCTTCAAGTAAGGCGGGCGGCCGCGTGGCCTCTCCGCCCCCAAGCCTCGCGCTTGTGCTGGCCTCGGCCAGTCCGCGCCGCATCGAACTGCTGGCGCAGATCGGGATCACACCCGACCGCATCGTCCCCGCCGACATCGACGAAACGCCCCTGAAGGCCGAGACGCCGCCGCGACTGGCCGAGCGCCTGGCGCGCATCAAGGCCGAGACGGTCGGCGCCCGCGAGACCGAAGCCCTGGTCCTGGCCGCCGACACTGTCGTCGCCGTGGGACGCCGCCTGCTGGAAAAGCCGGCGGACGAAGCCGAGGCCCGGCGCTTCCTTGCGCTGCTGTCCGGCCGTAACCACCGGGTCTTCACCGGCGTGGCGGTCAAGGCCCCCGGACGCGACGCGGCGGTGCGGGTGGTCGAAACACGCGTGGCCTTCAAGCCGCTGTCCGACGACGAGATCGCGGGCTATCTGAAAACCGGCGACTGGCGCGGCAAGGCGGGAGCTACGCCATCCAGGGTCCCGCGGGCGCTTCGTGCGCCGCATCGTCGGCAGCCACCCCGCGGTGATGGGCCTGCCGCTCTACGAAACGGTCCAGCTCCTGCGCGGGGCCGGCTGGCGCCCGGCCCGGCCGTGAGCGGCGACCGCCAAGTCTATATAGACGACAGCCCCGGCGAAACGCGGGGCGTCATCGAGAGCGAGCGCGGCTTCGAGCATATCCTGATCCAGCGGGAGGCCGACGATCCCGCCCGGCGCCTCGGCGCCGTGTCCGTCGGCCGGGTCGCGCGGGTGGAGCCGGGACTGAGCGGCGCCTTTGTGGATCTGGGCGGCGCAGACGGCTTCCTGCCGATGAACCGGAACACGACCCTGCACATCGGCCAGAAGATCGAGGTCGAGGTGGTCGCCGAACCGCGCGAGGCCAAGGGGCCCACGCTGCGCATGCTGGGCGCGGCCGAAGGAGACCCCCGCATGGTCCGGCCTGGCCCCAGCGTCAGTGAGTGGCTGGACCGGCTGGCGCCCGGCGTCGCCCCGATCACCGGAAAGGCGGCCATCGAGGCCGGGTGGGCTGCGATCGAGGACGCCGAGGCCCCGACCCTGCCGCACAGCGGGCCGGACGTGGCGGTCGAACGCACCCGCGCCATGATCACCGTCGACATCGACCAGCCGCCCCTGCCCGGCAGGGGCCTGAGCGGCAGGGACCGGCAGCGCGCCAATCAGGAGGGGCTGCGCATCGCCGCACGCTTGATCCGCCTGCGCCACTGGGGCGGGCTGGTGGCGGTCGATCTGCTGGGCGCCGGGCACGACGGGGCGCAGGTCACCGCCGCCGCACGAACCGCCTTCGGCGCAGATCCCGCCATCGCCTACGGCCCCGTTAACCGGTTCGGCGTGCTGCAACTGGTCCTGCCCTGGACCTTCACCCCACTGGAGGACCTGATCCGGCCGAGCGTGGAAACAGCCGCCCGAGATGTGGCCCGGAGGCTGAACCATGCCCTGCTGGCCGACACCACGCGCGCGCGCGTCACCGCGCGCTGCCATGGTGAGGTCGCAAACGCCGCCGCCGCCCTGGTGGCGCGTCTGGGCCCACGCGCCCATCTCCTTGCTGATGACAGCCTGCCTCTGACCCGAGTGATCGTTGAATGACCCGTGCCACCTGCCCAATCTGCCGCAAGGCCGAAGTCGATCCCGGATACCGACCCTTCTGCTCGAAGCGGTGTGCGGACATTGATCTGGGCCGCTGGTTCACCGGTCGGTACGCCGTTCCCGGGCCGCCGGCGGGTGAAAATGGCGAAAGCGACGGCGAGGATGGGGCCTGACGCTGGACAGGCTGATCGGCCTCGCTTATAGACCCCGCTCCCGACGGCCTGAGCCGTCGCCGGACCCGGGCCTGGGTAGCTCAGTTGGTAGAGCAGCGGATTGAAAATCCGCGTGTCGGTGGTTCGAATCCGCCCCCAGGCACCACTCCTTTCCTCCCTTATCCTGCAAGCGGCGCCACCGGTTACCGCCGGACCAAAACATTTCGTCGTTATGTGGTCACGATCCGCGACCGCCGCCCTGCGCCACCTTTGCGCCACATTTCAGCAACTGACCATGATGCAGATGCCGCCGCCGCGTGACCGGAGATTCCCCTCTCCCGATCGATGGCGAAAGCCCATGCCAGTTACGGAGTGTAACAGGATTGCAGATTGTTCATATTTTGAAATATGAGCAATATTCTTCCTCCATAAAAGCGGTGCTGAGAACAGATGACGCTCTTATGACATTTGGGCGAAAAGACGTTGCTGACACGGTCGCCCCGCTCTCCCGCCGGTTGAAAAGCATGATCACGCACTTGACGCCCCCCGGGCGGTTCGCCAAGACAACGTGACCGCTCGTCTTAACGGGGAGCGTCGGCATGCGAACGACCTCCTCTCCAGGTCGGGCGTGAAAGCTTTTCAGGGGCTTCGGCAACCGAAGAGCGACAGGAAACGTTCCGGGAGCCGGATCGACGATTCGGCAACCGGTGTAATTTTAGTGAGGGGCCCGCCTCCCGGCGAACGCCTCTTTAGGTCCAACGAGTCAGACCAAGCAGGAACTGGCGAACTATGCTCGATAGCAAAAAGACAAATTTCCTCCTCGCTCTGGCCGGCGCTGCCGTCCTCATGGCGAGCTCGCCGGCTCTCGCGCAGGACGCGGCCCCGGCACCCACCGAAGCGCCCGCGGCTGAGGCCCCGGCAACCACCGAAGCTACCCCGGTCGAAACCCCCGCTCCGGCGGCGGAAGTCGAGACCGCCGAAACCGGCGGCCACGGCGAACTGACCGTCGCCAAGATGTTCATCGACTCCGACCCTGTCGTTCAGGCGGTGATGATCGGTCTGGTGCTGGCCTCTGTCTTCTCCTGGACCCTGTTCGTCATCAAGATGATCGAGTTCGGCAGCCTGAACCGTCAGACCGACCGTTACCTTGAGGCCTTCCGCGGCGCCCGGACAATCCCGGATATTCGCCGTGTGTCGACCTCTGAGGACTTCGAGGGCAACCCGCTCGCCGACATGGCCGCGGCCGCCACCGAAGAAGTCGAAGCGTCCCGCGCAGCCGGTCTGGCCGTGAACAGCGACCACCGTGAAACCACCATCGTCCGCTCCATGGCCGCCGTGGCCGCTGTGCAGTCCGGTCTGGCCAAGCGCCTGTCGGGCGGTCAGCAGTTCCTGGCTTCGACCGGTTCGAACTCACCCTTCATCGGTCTGTTCGGTACGGTTTACGGCATCATGAACTCGTTCATCGGCATCGCGAACACCAACACGACCAACCTGGCGGTCGTGGCGCCCGGCATCGCCGAAGCGCTGCTGGCCACCGGCCTGGGTCTGTTCGCGGCTATTCCGGCGGTTATCTTCTACAACTACTTCAACACCCGGATTTCGTCCTACGGCGTGCGGTCGGACGGCTTCAACGCCGAGCTGATGAACACGATCTCGCGTCAACTCGACAAGGGAGCGTAAGCTAGATGGCCGCCAAACTCGGAGGCGGCGCCGGCGGCAAGTACGAGATTCAGCAGAACAGCGAAATCAACGTCACACCCTTTGTGGATGTCATGCTTGTTCTGCTCATCATCTTCATGGTGGCGGCTCCGCTCGCCACCGTGTCGGTGGAGGTCGAACTGCCAACCGCCGTGTCGCCGCCTCAAGTAAACCCGCCGAAGCCGATCTACATCTCGCTTCAGAGCGACGCCGACATCTACATCGGTGATGGGCGCACCTCTCTGGGCACCCTGGGCGACGATCTTCGCCGCCTGATCGGCACACGAAACCCTGACGAAGAGCGGATCTTCATCCGCGCCGACAAGACCACCCGCTACGGCGACTTCATGCAGCTCATGAACGCCCTGCAGGACAATGGTTTCTACAGTGTCGCGCTCGTCGGCGAAGATAACGCATAAGGACCACGGTCGCAGATCATGACTGAAGAACATCGTCGCGACCCGCTCCTGGACCCGCCTCGCCGGAAGAAAATGTCGACCGGCGTCGTGGTGGGTATCGGGATCTCGGTCTTCGTACACCTGGCGGGCGCCTGGTGGATCTACAATCAGAAGTTCGTCCTGAAGGAAGTGTCCTATTCGGATGAGTCCATCGACGTCGAGCTGATCGACCCGTTTGTCCCGCCGCCGCCGCCGCCG
>NZ_BATC01000076.1 GCF_000466985.1 Brevundimonas abyssalis TAR-001 | reverse complement strand
CGACATGGCCAAGATCGAGGCGGGCAAGATGACCCTGCACTACGAGGCCGTGGACCTGTCCGAAATCTGTCAGGACGCCATCCGCCTGATGCGCGGACGGGCGCAGGAATGCGGCCTGAAGCTGAACATGGACGCACCCGACCTGCCCGAGATCGAGGCCGACTACCGCGCCCTGAAACAGGTTCTGCTGAACCTGATTTCAAACGCCGTGAAGTTCACCCCCGAAGGCGGCTCGATCACCGTCCGGCTCAGCCCGGCGGAGGGCGGCGTGCAGATCGCGGTCACCGACACCGGCATCGGCATCGCGCCCGAGGACCTGGCCCGCCTGGCCCAGCCGTTCGAGCAGGTCGAGGGCCAGCACTCCAAGACCACCCAGGGCACCGGCCTGGGTCTGGCCCTGACCAAGTCCCTGATCGAGATGCATCACGGCGAGATGAAGCTGGAAAGCGAACCGGGCAAAGGCACCACCGTCAGCTTCACCGTGCCCGCGCGGCGTCCCGTCGAACAGGACGAAGCCCGGGCGGCTTGAGGCTGCGGGTTTGCTCTTTCCGCCCCCGCGTTTCGCCCACCCCTATAATGGGCGCCGGTCAGCAGCGGTCAGGAGGCGATTTCGGACTATTCGGACAATTCAGACCCTGTTTTTTTCGGGCGACAGAGTCTGAAATCTCACTCCGCCGCCGGCAGGCGCGCCACATGGGGCTCGCCGCTGACCAGCCACACGAGGATGGTCGGCTGCCCCTCGGCCACCACCTCAACCCCGCGCTGGACAAAGGGATAGGCGGCCTCGCAAGGCTGAACATCCGCGCCTTGGTCCATCGCGCAGGCGGTCAGATAACGGTCGCGCTCCAGCCGCCGGATGCCGCGCTGCACCAGAGGCCCGGTCGGCGGCTGCTCGGCCGTGATCACAGTGATGGGCCGGGTGGGGTCCCTGGCCAGGATGAACTCCACATCGTGGCGCATGCTGTGCGGCCGCATGTGGATGCGGATGATGTCGGCCTGGCCGTCATAGTCCACGTCCCACTGCAGCTCGTCCGTCAGCGCGGCGAGGCCATCCCCCGTGGCCGCGTCCGCCGTCGCCTCGGCCAGGGTCGCAACCACCGGCTTGTCGTAGAGATAGGGCGAGCCCATGCACACCGCGTCCCACACCATGTGCTCGGCCGAATGCGGAACAGGCCGGGTGTCCTCGTTGGGCTGCGCCTCGCCCAGCAGTCGGCCCTGGGCATCGTAGGCGCGCACCGTCTGCGTCACCCCGCCGCCCGCGCAGTCGAAGGCGCTGTCGATGACCGTCCAGGCCTGCCCGCCCACCACCGCCCCGTGGTTGACCCAGACATGGCGGGCCATGCGGGTCTCCCAGCTGCGCGGCGTTCCTTGCGGCAGCATATCCGCCTGCCGCAGGAACAGGGACACCCCGTCCGGCCGCTCCGCCGTCGGATTGAAGTCGATCAGCTGCCGCCACGGACCGTCACCCGCCTCCGGCGCGGGCGACAGAAGAGCGAGGGCGGCGAACAGACCGATCATGAGACAACCCCGAGAACCGATGATTGCCCACCTTATGAGGCCGGCCGCGGCCTGCAAAGCGTCGCGCGCGTCGCGGTCAGGAACCGGTAGGTCGCTCGAACGTGGTGACGCCGCGCCCGTGAGTGCGCCGGTTGGGAGAGCCGTCGAAGGCCCAGCGGATGAAGCGGGCGGTGGTCAGGGCGCCGGCGCGCACCACCGGGCGCGGCAAGGGCGGGCGCTGCCCGTGCATCGTCTGGGCCCAGGGCGGCAGCAGGTCGAAGCCGGCCTGCATGATGACTCCGGCGGCGGCGTCCACGGCGGGTGCGCCGATGCGCTGACGCATCACCATGTCGGCCACTTCGCGGGTCCGGGCGTCGGCGCGCAGGACGGGCCGGAAGGACTCGATCACGGCCTCGGCCTCGGCGCGTGTCCGGGGCAGGGGACTGGCGCCCAGCGCCTGACCAACGCGGGCCATCTCGTCGAAATAGGCGTCCTGTTCAGCGCGCGGCATGGCCGGTTCGGCATAGCGGATCCAGGCGTCCAGAAAGCTGATGGTCTCGGTCACATGCACCCAGGCCAGCAGCGCCGGGTCCGACACGCGATAGGCCGTCCCGTCCGGCAGCGCGCCGCCCAGTTTCGCATGGATGCGATTGACCTTGTCGATGGCGGCCTGCCCCGCCTCGGCGTGGTCATAGGTCGTGACGGCGATGAACTTGGCCGTGCGGCGCAGGCGGCCGTGCATGTCGGCGCGGAAGTCGGAGTGATCCCACACCCCCGCCAGAACCGCGGGATGCAGCATCTGCAGCAGCAGGCCGGAGACCCCGCCGATCATCATGGTGACCACGTCGCCGTTCACGCGCCAGGCCACGGAGTCCGGCGGAAACAGCGCGTCGGCCCGCCGCAGCACCGGCCGCTCGCCCTTGTCGGCGTCGTTGAAGACGTCCGAGATCCGGCGCCGGATGGCGGCACGGATGGGGTCGAGGATCATGATCTGTCCCGGACGTTCACGCCCGCCCCGCAGGCGGTTGAAGGGCGAGGATCTTGCGGTCGAGGCGGGTCACCTCCGCCTCCAGTCGCGCCTTCTCGGAGGCCATGTCGACCGGTGCGCCGTCGTCGTATGTGATCTGCGCGCCCTTCGTGATCAGGTCGAGGCGGTGGATCAGAGTGACGCGGCGCTCGATCAGGCGCGCGAGGTCGCTTTCAGGCGCTGCCATCAGGCCGCGTCCCGCCAAGCCTTCAGCGCCTCCAGCGCCCGCACGCTCATCAGGCGCTTCTTGGCCCGGCCGCGATCCTTGGGCGGAATTTTCCTCCCCTCGGCGTCCACGCGCGGCGCCTCCAGCGGCGGCAGCAGGCCATAGTTGATGTTCATGGGCTGGAACTTCGACCCTTCCAGATGCCCGCCGGTGATGTGCTCCACCAGCGCGCCCATGGCGGTCTCCGGCGGCGGTGGGGCGAGGTCGCGGCCCAGCGCCTGGGCGGCGGCGAGGCGGCCGGTCAACAGGCCCATGGCGGCGGATTCCACATAGCCTTCCACCCCCGTCACCTGTCCGGCGAAACGCAGGCGTGGCATGGCCTTCAGGCGCAACTGTCGGTCCAGCAGCTTGGGCGAGTTCAGGAAGGTGTTGCGGTGCAGCCCGCCCAGCCGCGCGAACTGGGCGTTCTGCAGGCCGGGGATCATGCGGAAGATCTCTGTCTGGGCGCCGTATTTCAGCTTGGTCTGGAAGCCCACCATGTTGAACAGGGTGCCCAAGGCGTTGTCCTGCCTCAGCTGGACGATGGCGTGGGCCTTGACCATGGGGTCGCGCGGATTGGTCAGGCCGACCGGCTTCATGGGGCCGTGGCGCAGGGTCTCGCGCCCCCGCTCGGCCATCACCTCGATGGGCAGGCAGCCGTCGAAATAGGGGACGTTCTCCCACTCCTTGAACTCGGTCTTGGGGCCGTCGATCAGGGCGTCGATGAAGGCGTCGTACTGGGCCTTGTCCATGGGGCAGTTCACATAGGCCGCCGCGTCGCCGCCCGGCCCCGCCTTGTCGTAGCGCGACTGGCGCCAGGCGATGTCGAAGTCGATGCTCTCCGCATGGACGATGGGCGCGATGGCGTCGAAGAAGCTGAGGCTCTCCTCGCCCGTGGTCTTCAGGATTGCATCGGCCAGGGCCGGTGAGGTCAGCGGCCCTGTGGCGACGATGACGTTGTCCCAGTCCTCGGGCGGCAGGCCGGCGATCTCCTCACGCACGAGGGTGATCAGCGGATGGGCTTCGAGCTTCGCGGTCACGGCCTGCGAAAAGCCCTCGCGGTCCACGGCCAAGGCCCCGCCGGCCGGCACCTGATTGGCGTCGCCGCAGGCCATGATGACCGAGTCCAGCGCCCGCATCTCGGCGTGCAGCAGGCCCACGGCGTTGTATTCCCAGTCGTCCGACCGGAACGAGTTGGAACAGACCAGCTCGGCCAGGCCGTCCGTGTGGTGCGCGTCCGTGGTCACGCCCGGACGCCGCATTTCATGCAGGATCACGGGTACGCCCGCATTGGCGATCTGCCAGGCCGCTTCCGAACCGGCCAGACCGCCGCCGATGATGTGTACTGGGGAAAGGGAGGTGCTCATGGCGGGGGTTCTAGCCTTCCCACGCTTTAGGCTCTAGCGTTGTGACGGGGAAACGGGGGGCATCATGAAGACCTTTTCGATGGGCGAGGCCCTGGGGTCCGGCTTTGAGATGATCGCGAAGCGGCCGTTGGCTGTTCTGCTGTGGGGCGTGCTGCTCTATCTGCCGGGCATCGCCGGCATGGCGGCGATCTGGCCGTTCATGGGGGCGGCCTGGGCTGATCCCGCTGGACCGGCGGACCTCAGCGACGGCGAAGCCATCAACGCCATGCTTCAGATGCAGGGCTGGTCGGCCGTGTCCAACGGCCTCAGCCTTCTGGTCCAGGCCGTGATCGGCGTGGCTGTGATCCGGCTGGTATTGTGGCCGCGCACCAGCGGCTGGGCCGGCCTGCGGCTGGGCAAGGCGGAGTTCTGCTACATCGTCGTGCAGATCGTCCTCTGGCTGGCCCTGATGGTGCTTGCGGTTCTGGCGGCCCTTCTGGTCGTGCCGATCGGCCTCGCCTTCCGGAGTATCGATCCGACGTTCCAGGTCCTCATCTGGACGGCGCTGGGCGTCGTCGGCTTCGGATTGTTCTTGTGGGCCTGGGGCCGGACGGGCCTGATTTCCGTGGCCAGCGTCGATCACAAGACCCTGGCTTTCGAGCAAGGCTGGCGCATGGCGCGCGGCCAATCGGCCAAGCTGGCGGCCATGGGCCTGCTCAGCGCGATCCTGTGCGTCGTCGTGTTCCTGCCGGTGGTGGCGCTGGCCGCCCTGTCTGTCGGGCTGGCGGGCATCGACTGGGCCGCGTTCGCAGACGCCGACACCTGGACCATGACTTGGGAGCCCCGCCTGATGATCGGTTTCGGCCTCGCTTTGCTGTTCATTTTCGCCGGCACAGGCGCGGCCACGGCGGTGGCGTACGCCCCCTGGGCCAGCGCCTATCGCCAGTTGCGGGCGTCGGCGGATGAGGCCCATCCGGAATCGTCATGACGCCGTCAGGTCTTTCAGGTTACGCTTCAGGTTCAACTACGACTTCACGGGAGGGCTACGACCATGGCGTTTTCAGCCAGCGAATGTGCATTTGAAGGGTTCCGGCTTGCGCGCCGAACGCCCATGACCATCCTGATCTGGGCCTTGGCCTATATCGTTTTCACGGCCGTCTGCTTCGCCCTTGTCGGAGGGTCGTTCGTGGCCCTCATGGCGGCGGCGACCGATTTGCAGGGCGCGACCGACCCCTCCATGGATCAGTTGCAGCCGCTGATGGCGGCCTATGCGGGCATGGCCTGGATTCTGCCTCTGACCATCGTATTCGGCGCGGTGATCTACACTGCGGCCATGAGAGCGGTGTTGAGGCCTGAACAGAAAAGCTTCGGCTACATGCGTCTCGGCATGGACGAGGTTCGGGTGTTCGTCGTCTATCTGGTGCTGTCCATCCTGGCGGTGGTCGCGGCCATGGTGATCTTCGGGATCGCGGGCGTGATCGCGGGCCTGGCGGGCTCCGCCGCCGGTGACGCGGGGGGGCGCGATCGCGGTTGTGTTCATGATCGCCGCCACGGTTCTGTTCGTCTGGTTGCTGGTGCGGTTCAGCCTGGCGCTGCCGATCACCGTGGACCAGCAGAAGTTCGCCATCTTCGATTCCTGGGGCGTGACGAAGGGTCGGGCGCTCGGGCTGTTCGGCATGACGGTGATCGTCATCGTCATGGCGATCGTGGTGTCGATCCTGACGTCCATCGTCATCCTGCCGCTGACGCTGCTGGCGGGCGGAATGGCCGACCTCTCGGCGCTGGAAGGCGCCGATGTGGGCGAAATCTTCAGCGCCATGGGCCCGGCCTCGTGATCTATCTGATCTACAACGGGATCGTTTCGGCGCTGATGCTGGCCATCTTCTATGCCCCCTACGCCGCCGCCTACCGCGACATTCGCGGCGGCGCGGAGCCGGTGGTCGTCGAGCCGACGCCGTCGCTGTAAAGCCGGATCAGGCCCGCGCCTTGGCGCGGGCCTTTTTCGGGGCGGGGGCGGCGGCTTCGACCGCCGCCTTGACCCGCGCAAGCCGCCGCGTTTCGTGGCGGTCCAGCATCTCCTTCAGATAGCGGCCGGTCCAGCTCTTCGGATCGGCCGCGACCTGTTCGGGGGTGCCCCTGGCCACGATCTCGCCGCCGCCGTCGCCGCCCTCCGGGCCGAAGTCCAGCAGCCAGTCGGCCACCTTGATCACATCCAGATTATGCTCGATCACCACGATGGTGTTGCCGTGCTCCACCAGCTCCTGCAGCACCTCCAGCAGCTTGCGGGTGTCTTCGAAGTGCAGGCCGGTGGTCGGCTCATCCAAAATGTACAGGGTCTTGCCGGTGGCCCGCTTCGACAGCTCCTTGGACAGCTTGACCCGCTGGGCCTCGCCGCCTGACAGGGTCGTGGCCGGCTGGCCCACCTTGACGTAACCGAGGCCGACACGCTCCAGCGTCTGCATCCGGTCGCGGATGGGCGGCACGGCCTTGAAGAAGGTCGCCGCCTCCTCGACCGTCATGTCCAGCACGTCCGAGATGGACTTGCCCTTGAACACGATCTCCAGGGTCTCGCGGTTGTAGCGCTTCCCTTTGCACACATCGCAGGTGACGTAGACGTCCGGCAGGAAGTGCATCTCGATCTTGATGAGGCCGTCGCCCTGGCACGCCTCGCAGCGCCCGCCCTTGACGTTGAAGCTGAACCGGCCAGGGCCGTAGCCGCGGGCCTTGGACTCCGGCAGGCCCGCGTACCAGTCGCGGATCGGCCCGAAGGCGCCGGTGTAGGTGGCCGGGTTCGAGCGCGGCGTGCGTCCGATGGGGCTCTGGTCGATGTCGATGACCTTGTCGAAATGCTCCAGCCCCTCGATGCGGTCGAAGTGGGCAGGCGCGTCCGAGGCGTTGTGCAGCCGCCGGGCCGCGGCCTTGTACAGGGTCTCGATTGTGAAGGTGGACTTGCCGCCGCCGGACACCCCGGTGATGCAGGTGAACACACCCACCGGGATCTCGCCGGTCACGTTCTTCAGATTGTTGCCGGTGGCGCCGGTGATCTTCAGCATCTTCTTGCGGTTGATCGGGCGGCGGCCCTCCGGCGGCAACTCGATCTCGCGCTCGCCGGTCAGGTATTTGGCGGTCAGGCTCCGGCCGTTGGCCATGACCTCAGCCGGGGTGCCCTCGGCGCAGACCTCGCCCCCGTGCACCCCCGCCGCCGGGCCCATGTCGATGACATGGTCGGCGGTCATGATGGCCTCTTCGTCGTGCTCGACCACCAGCACCGAATTGCCCAGGTCCCGCAGGCCGCGCAGGCTTTCCAGCAGCCGCGTATTGTCCCGCTGGTGCAGGCCGATGGACGGCTCGTCCAGCACATACAGCACCCCGGTCAGGCCGGAGCCGATTTGCGACGCCAGACGGATGCGCTGGCTCTCGCCGCCCGACAGGGTGGCCGACGCGCGCGACAGGTTCAGATAGTCCAGCCCCACATTGTTCAGGAAGCCGAGGCGGTCGTTGATCTCTTTCAGGATCCGCCGGGCGATCTCCAGCTGCTTCTCGGTGAGGCTGTCGTCCAGGGTGGTGAACCACAGGTGCGCCTTGGAGATGGACAGGGCCGAGATGTCGGCGATGTCCTCGCCGCCCACCTTCACCGCCAGGGCCTCGGGCTTCAGGCGCTTGCCGCCGCAAGCCTCGCAGGGTGTTTCGGACTGATAGCGGCCCAGCTCCTCGCGCACCCAGGCCGAGTCCGTCTCGCGCCAGCGCCGTTCAAGGTTCGGGACCACGCCCTCGAACGCCTTGGCCACCTCGTACTTCCGGGCGTTGTCGTCATAGGTGAACTTCACCTTCTCCTTCGTGCCTTGCAGGATCACATCCTGGGCCTGCTGAGGCAGGTCGCGCCAGGCCACATCCATCGAGAAGCCGAAGTGCCGCGAAAGCGACTGCAGGGTCTGGGTGTACAGCGGCGACGGGCCGCGCGCCCAAGGGGCCACCGCGCCCTTGTGCAGGGTCTTGTCCCTGTCCGGCACCACCAGATCCGCGTCGAACGCCAGCTTGACGCCCAGCCCGTCACAGGCCGGGCAGGCGCCGAACGGGTTGTTGAACGAGAACAGCCGCGGCTCGATCTCGCTGATGGTGAAGCCCGACACCGGACAGGCGAAACGTTCCGAGAAGATGATCCGGCGCGGCTGCTCCTCGCCCTCCTTCACATCCGCCCATTCCGCCGTGGCCAGGCCGTCGGCCAGATTCAGCGCGGTCTGGATGCTGTCGGCGTAACGGCTTTCCAGTCCGTTCTTGGTGACCAGCCGGTCCACCACGATGTCGATGTCGTGCTTGAACTTCTTGTCCAGCGTGGGGGCGTCCTCGATGGCGTGGAAGACGCCGTCGATCTTGACCCGCTGGTAGCCCTGGCGCTGCCACTCGGCCAGCTCCTTGCGGTACTCGCCCTTGCGGCCGCGCACCACGGGGGCCAGCAGATACAGCCGCTCGCCCTCGGGCAGGGCGGTCAGCTTGTCCACCATCTGGCTGACGGTCTGGCTCTCGATGGGCAGGCCGGTGGCGGGCGAATAGGGCACGCCCACCCGCGCCCACAGCAGGCGCATGTAGTCGTGGATCTCCGTCACCGTGCCGACGGTGGAGCGCGGATTCTTGGAGGTGGTCTTCTGTTCGATGGAGATGGCCGGGCTCAGGCCCTCGATCAGGTCCACGTCCGGCTTGCCCATCAGCTCCAGGAACTGGCGCGCATAGGCCGACAGACTCTCCACATAGCGCCGCTGACCCTCCGCATAGATGGTGTCGAACGCCAGCGACGACTTGCCGGACCCGGACAGGCCGGTCAGCACCACCAGCTGGCCACGCGGAATGTCCACGTCCACGCCCTTGAGATTGTGCTCGCGGGCACCGCGAACGCGGATGAAATCGTGCTTGTCGGTCATGCGAGGGAAAAGCCGTCAGATGCGGGGAAGGTTCAGCCGAAACAGATACGCGACCGCCCTATATGGGGATCAATCCGCGTGATTCAGCAAGAACATTGTGGGAACATTGCGGCGTTTCACACCGTGAGGTATCGTTCGCCCATGGCCGATGGTTTCGACATCCACCTGAACGAAGATCAGGCCCGGCGCCTCAAGGCGGCGGCCGAAGCATCCGGCGTCGACCCGAAGACCTATCTCCTTCAGGCGCTGGAACAGGCGATGAATGACGGCGAGGAGGCTCGCCGTTGGGCCGAATACCAGCGCACGGGTGAGACAATCCCGCTAGAAGACGCCTTGGCTGTCTTTGATGCGCAGCTCAAGCATAACCTCGCGCAGAGCGGGTGACCTACGAGGTCGTCGTTCTGCCCAAAGCCCAAGGGGACCTGGTCCGCCTCGCCGCCTTTCTCGCCGTTCACTCGCCGCCATCTTCCACACACGCGAGGATCGGTAGGCGCGCCCCTACCCTTCCTTCGCCACGCCCTCCACCAGCGGCACGAACCGCACCTCCAGCAGGCTTTCGCGGCTGAAGGCGCCGTCCTCGTCGGCGGTGTAGCGGTTCAGCATCTGCACCGAGCCACGCCCCACCGGCGCCACCAGCACCCCGCCGGGCTTCAGCTGGCGCAGCAGATCCTTGGGCTCATGGGGCGAGGCGGCGGTGACCATGATGCGGTCGAACGGCGCCTGTTCGGGCCAGCCCTCGCCGCCGTCGCCGTGCCGGGTGAAGACATTGTCCGTCCCCAGCGCCTTGAGGCGGGCCTCCGCCTCCTTCAGCAGGCTCTTGTAGCGCTCCACCGAATAGACGAACCGCGCCAGGCGGCTCAGCACCGCGCACTGGTAGCCGCTGCCCGTGCCGATCTCCAGCACCCGGTGGCGCGGCCCGACCTGCAGCGCCTGGGTCATCAGACCCACCACATAGGGCTGGCTGATGGTCTGGGCGCAGTCGATGGGCAGGGCCTGATCCTCCCACGCCTGATCGAGGAATTTCTCGTGCACGAACACCGCGCGGTCCACCGACTCCATGGCCGCCAGCACGCGGGGGTCGGTCACCCCCTGCTGGCGCAGGCTCAGGATCAGCCGTCCGGCGCGGTCATCTCTCATTCCGCCGCCTTCGCCACCTGCTTCGGCGGCGCGCCGCCCAGAACGCCCTTCAGATCATGCAGGCTTTCCCGGTGGGTCAGGTCGATGTGCAGGGGCGTGACCGAGATGCGGCCCTCGTCCATGGCGCGCAGGTCGGTGCCGTCGGCGTGCTCCTGTTTGGCGCCCCGGAAGCTCATCCAGTAGTAGTCGCGCCCGCGCAGATCGGTGCGGCGCACCGCATGCATCTCGCCGATGTCGCGGAAGCCCTGGCGAGTCACCTCAACCTGCTTGACCAGCTCGGGCGGCAGGGCGGGGAAGTTCAGGTTCATCACCACCCCGTCGCGCCAGGTCTGGTCCAGCAGGCGGTTGATGATGGCCGGGGCGAAGGCCTCTGCGGTCTCCCAGTGGGCCGTCACCTCGTCGTGGAAGCGTTCAAGGCTCTGGCTCAGGGCGATGGAGCGGATGCCGAAGGCCATGCCCTGCAGCGCCCCGGCCACCGTCCCGGAGTAGGAGCAGTCCTCGCCCACATTGTGCCCGCGGTTGACGCCGGACAGCACCAGATCGGGCCGATGATCCGCCATCAGGTCGTTGACCGCCAGCACCACGCAGTCGGTGGGCGTTCCGGTCACGGCGAAGCGACGGTCGTTGACCCGGTTGACCCGCAGCGGCTCGGTCAGGGTGATCCCCCGCCCCTTGCCCGACTGCTCCACGGCGGGCGCCACGGTCCAGACGTCGTCGGACAGTTCGCGCGCGATGCGTTCAAGACACTCCAGCCCCTCGGCCTCGATGCCGTCGTCGTTGGTGAGGAGGATGCGCATCAAATCTCCCCCCGCCGGGGGGAGACAGGCGTGCGAAGCGCGCCAGAGGGGGGCAAGTCAGGTGAC
>NZ_BATC01000077.1 GCF_000466985.1 Brevundimonas abyssalis TAR-001 | reverse complement strand
GCGCAGGACGACGACGCCGGCCTCGATCATCGGGTCAGCGGGCCGTGAAGGTGTAGGAGCCGGTCATGCGATGGCCGTCGGAGGCCGCGATCGCCCAGGTCACGCGGTACACGCCGGCCGACAGCGGCGTCTCGAGTCGGCCGGACAGGGTCTTGCCGTCGGACGAAACGCTGCTGCGAAGCGGCACGGCGCGCCCCTGGGCGTCTTCGAGTTCGATGCTGGAGAACGGCGCCGCGAACCGCTCGCTGAAGGTCAGGCTGACCGACCGGACGGCGGACGCGGTTTGCCCGTCTCCCGGCGTCGCGCTGACGAGCCGGGCGTGGGCCCAGGCTGGTTGAGCCGAAACAACAACGGCAGCGGCGACGGCGAGGGCGAGGGGAACGCGAAACATGATGGACAGACCCTGTGGAGAAGCGTGGTGCGCACCCTCGCCTTACGCATGAGGCGCCCTGATCCCTCGCCGTGAGGCGTACTTCGCCGGGCGCGGATGCGACGGCAGGGTCAGAACTCGCGCCAGCTGGCGCCGCCTCGACCGACCGCACCCTCTTTCCTGAAATCTAGCCGTCTTCCTCGCCCGTGATCTCGCGGGTGTTGAGGGCGTCGGCGAGGCGGACGGTGGCGGAGCCCCGGCGGGCGGGTTTGGGCTGGCTGGCGTGGGGCGCCCAGCCGGTCAGATGGATGATCTCGAAGGTGGCGCGGATGCGGCCGTCCGGGTCGGCGTGGCGTTCGGCGTAGAGCGCGGCGGCGCGGGCCAGAACGTCACGACGGATGGGGCGCGCGGGCCCGGCCAGGGCGCTGGTCTCGCCCATGGCGCGCAGGTCGTGGATCAGGGCGGGCAGGCCCGAATAGCGCACGGTGATGCGGTCCACATCCACGGCGGGCAGGGCGAAGCCGGCCCGCTGGAGCAGGGCCGCGCCGTCGAATCCGTCTGCAAACGGCGAGACGCGGGCCTGGGCGCCGCCGGTGAGCTCCAGTTCGGCCTCGGTCAGCACCCCGCGCAGCTCGTTCAGGGTCGTCCCGCCGAAAAGGGCGCCCAGGAAGAGGCCGTCGGGCTTCAGGGCGCGGCGGATCTGGGCCAGGGCGCCGGGCAGGTCGTCGGCCCAGTGCAGCGACAGGACCGAAACGATCAGGTCCGCCGTGCTGTCCGCAACCGGCAGGGGCATGGAGGCGGGTTGGGCGCGGACCGCTGCGTCCTCGATCACCGCCACGGCGCCGAGGCGCGCGACGCCTTCCTCCCGCGCACGGCCTCGAACAGGCCGGGGTGGGCCGAGACGTCGACGGCGGCGGCAAAGTCGCGCAGGATGAATTCCAGATCCTGGGCCATGTGCCCGGCGGCCCGGCGGTGGAGGAAGTCGGCGTCGGAAAACCGGCGCGCGGCGCGGGCCAGACGGGCGGCGCGGCGGCGGGGGTCGAACAGGCGCGGGGGCGCCGAAGGGGAAGCGGGGGCGGACATGAACCTCCTAGATGGCGGCTGGCGGCGGCGATGGGAAGAGACCCGTTTGCCCGAACTGGGCGGCGCAGCCCGGCGCATGGCCGTGACAATGGGTCGGACGGCGGCGGACGCCTGTTTCCGCCGGTGGCCTGGGACGCCGCAGAGCCCGCCGGCAGTTCGGGTCTGACGGCGGACGGGTTCAGCCGGGCGACCTTTCTGGAGGCGCCGGTGTGCGACGGCTGCGGGGCGGGGTTCGAGTTCGACGGCGGGGCGTTTGCCGCGGACCGCTGCGCGGCGTGTCTGGCCAAGCCCTATGCGTTCCAGCGGGCGCGGGCGGCCTGTGTGTATGACGACGCCTCGCGGGACCTGATCCTGAAGTTCAAGCACGGCGACCGCCACGAGCACGCGCCCCTGTTCGCCCGCTGGATCAGCCGGGCGGCGGCGGACCTGATCGCAGAGGCCGATGCGGTGGCGCCGGTGCCGCTGCACCCCTTTCGCCTGATCTCGCGCCGGTTCAATCAGGCCGCCGAGATCGCCCGGCCGCTGGCCCGCATGAGCGGGCTGGCCTATCTGCCCGACGCCTGGTGCGGGCGAGGCGCACCGACAGCCAGGGCGGCAAGAGCGCGAGGGGGCGGCGGCTGAACGTGCGCGCGGCCTTTTCGGTGACGGAGGCGGGGCGAAAAGACGTGAAGGGCCGCCGCATCCTGCTGATCGACGATGTGCTGACCACCGGGGCCACGGCGGAGGCCTGCACGAAGGCCCTGATGGCGGCCGGGGCGCGGGCGGTGGACCTGGCGGTGGTGGCCCGTGTGCGCACGGCGCGAACCCTGTCGTGATTGAGGCGCTTAACTCCGACGCGCCGACACCCTAGATATGGCGCCAGAAGGAGTTGCGAATTGGCCAAGGTCGTCATCTACACCAAACCCTATTGCCCCTATTGCGTGCGCGCCCTGGCGCTGCTCGAGCGCAAGGGCGCGGACTTCGAGGAGGTCGAGGCCGCCTTTGATCCCGAGAAGAAGGCGGAGATGATCCAGCGCGCGAACGGCGCCCGGACCTTCCCGCAGGTCTTCATCGGCGACACCCATGTGGGCGGCAGCGACGAATTGCATGCGCTGGACGCCCGCGGCGGGCTGGACGCGCTTCTGGCCGCCTGATGACCCTGCGCGTCGCCCTGATCCAGACCCGTACGCCCGCGACGCAAGAGGCGGCGCTGGCGCATGTGGCGCCGCTGATCCGTCAGGCGGCGAAGGACGGGGCCAGGCTGATCCTGACGCCCGAGGGCGTGAATCTGCTGGAGCAGCGGCGCGAGCGCCGCGAACAGGCGGTGACGGATCAGGACGCGGACGCGGCGGTGACGGGTCTGCGCGCTCTGGCCCGCGAGCTGGGCGTCTGGCTGCTGATCGGCTCGGCCATCGTCAGGTCCGGCCGCGAGGGCGACGGGCGGGCGGCGAACCGGTCGCTGCTGATCGACGACGGCGGCGAGACGGTCGCGGCCTATGACAAGCTGCACGTGTTCGACGTGACCCTGCCGGACGGCGAGAGCTGGAAGGAATCCTCGGTCATCCGGCCCGGCGACGGGGCGGTGGTCGCCGCTACGCCGTGGGGAGGGCTGGGGATGACGGTCTGCTACGACGTGCGGTTCCCGCACCTGTATCGGCAACTTGCGAAGGCGGGGGCGGTGATGATCGCGATTCCGGCCGCCTTCACCCGGCCCACCGGCGAGGCGCACTGGGAGACCCTGCTGCGGGCCCGGGCCATCGAGACCGGATGCTTCATCCTGGCCCCGGCGCAGGGCGGCGAGCACGAGGACGGCAGAAAGACCTGGGGCCGGTCCATGATCGTGGGGCCCTGGGGCGAGGTGCTGGCTCGCGCGGAGGGCGACGCGCCTTGCGTGCTGACGGCCGATCTGGACATGGAAGCGGTGGACCGCGCCCGGCGCGCGGTGCCGCAGCTGACCCACGACCGCGACTTCGATCCGCCCGCATCACGCCCATGATCCGCTACGCGCTTTCCTGCGAGAATGACCACGGCTTCGAGGCCTGGTTCGGCTCGTCTGCCGACTATGACGATCAGGCGGCGCGCGGGCTGGTGGAGTGCCCGTTCTGCGCCTCGCGCCAGGTGGCCAAGCAGATCATGGCCCCGGCGGTGGCGGGAACGAAGCGATCGGCGCCCGATCCTGAAACGGCGAAAAAGGTGCAGGCCATGATGATGGAGGCCGCCGGTCAGGTGCGCGCCCATGTGGAGGCCAATTTCGACAATGTGGGCGACGCCTTCGCCAGAGAGGCGCGCGCCATTCACGAGGGGAAATCCGAGGAGCGTGGCATCTACGGCCACGCCACCCCCGCCGAGGTCCGGGCGCTGAAAGAGGACGGGGTGCCGTGTGCGCCCCTGCCGCCCGCGCCGATCGATCCGAAAAAGGCCAACTGATGGGCGGCCTGACCTGGCGGCCCATGACAGAGGCCGATCTGGACGGGGTGGTCGCGGTGGCGGCCGGGGCCTTTCCCGATCATCCGGAGGACCGGGCCTGTTTCGCCAACCGGCTGGCGCTGCATCCGGCCGGGTGCAAGGTGCTGGCCGACGCGAGGGGCGGCGTGGCCGGCTATCTGGTGGCCTATCCCTGGCGGGCGGACGATGCGCCGGCGCTGAACACGCTTTTGCCCGGCCTGCCCGAGGCGCCCGAGGCCTATTATCTGCATGATCTGGCCCTGACCCCGACCGCGCGGGGCGGCGGACACGCGGCGGCGGGCGTGGATCTGGCGGTGCAGGCGGCCCGGGACGCGGGCCTGTCCACGGTCACCCTGACCGCCGTGAACGGCGCGGCGCCGTTCTGGGTGCGACAGGGCTTCGCGCCCCGTCACAGCCCGGCCATGGCGGCGAAACTGGCCGGCTATGGCGCGGACGCGGTCTACATGATCCGGACCGTCTGACCGATCAGGGGATCGCCGGCGGATCGGGCAGGCGGGCGCGGCAGTCGTCGGCGCGGGCCTGGACCTGCTCCAGCGACAAGGGCTCCAGCGTCTGGGCCTCGCGCGCCCGGATGGTTTCGGCCTGCTCCAGGCGGGCGAAGTCGAAACGCTCGCCCATGCTGCCGATCAGGGACATGGCCAGGTCGTCGTACTCGACCGCCCGGTCGTCATGGCCGGCGGCCGTGTCCTGAACGTGAGCGGCGAAGCTTTTCGAGGCGGCGGTTTCGAAGGCGGCCAGACACCGCACCGCCTCGCGCCAGTCGGTGATGCGCTCGGCGGGCTGGGCGGCGTTCAAGGATACGGCGGCGAAGACTGAAACAAGCACCAACATGACTCCTCCCCAGAAGTTGTTGAAACTATTATATTTCAAGCGTCAGTCGCGGGTGGCGACCATCATGTAGTTCACGTCCGCGTCCACGCCCTGCGACCACTGATCAGACAGCGGATCATACGCGATCCCGTACGGGCCTTCCACCGCCACCGGCTCATGGGACAGCATCAGGCGGATTTCGTCAGGCTTGAGGAACTGGCGCCAGTCGTGGGTGCCGGCGGGCACCCAGCGCAGGACGTACTCGGCGGCCACCTTGCCCAGGGCCAGGGACTTGAGGGTGCGGTTGAGGGTGGCCACGATCATCAGACCGCCGGGGGCCACCAGCCGCGAGCAGGTGCGGATGAAGGCTTCCGGATCGCGCACATGCTCGATCACCTCCATGGTCAGGACCACGTCGAAGGGCCCTGCGCCCTCGGCCTCCAGCTGTTCGACCGTGGCGGCCCGGTAGGTGATGGGCAGGCCCTGCGGCTCGGCGTGGGCGCGGGCGGTGCCGATGTTCTCGGCCGAGGCGTCGACGGCGGTGACGGAAAAGCCCAGCCGGCTCATGGGCTCGGCGATCAGCCCGCCGCCGCAGCCCACGTCCAGCAGGGACAGGCCCTGGAACGGCTTGCGGGCGCGGACGTCGCGGCCGAAGCGGGCGGCGGCCTGATCGCGCACGAAGGCCAGCCGGGCCGGATTGAACTTGTGCAGGGGCGCGAAAGGCCCTTTGGCGTCCCACCATTCCGCCGCCTGGGCCGAGAAGCGCGCCACGTCGGCCGGGTCGATGGAAGCGCCGCTGGCGCCCTCGGCGAGGATTTCTTGCGGCGGCGGGGCTTCTCGCGCCGGGCGGGTGTGACTAGAAGCGGCCATGGCTCAAGGGATGAACGCCCGGGCCGCGGTTTGCAACGGGGGATTCGCGCCACGATGACGCGGCTGGTGATGAAGTTCGGCGGCACCTCCATGGGGGACCTGGAGCGCATCCGCCGCGCCGCGCGCATCGTCGCCGCGGAGGTCAAGGCCGGGCGCAAGGTGGCGGTGGTGGTCTCGGCCATGGCGGGCAAGACCAATGAGCTGGTGGCCTGGACCGACGGGGCGGGCAAGCCGGGAGCGGGCGTGGCCCTGTCCGACGACGAATACGACGTGGTGGTGGCCTCGGGCGAACAGGTGACGGCGGGTCTGCTGGCCCTGACCCTGCGCAATCTGGGTCTGGACGCCCGCAGCTGGATGGGCTGGCAGATCCCCATCCTCACCGACGACGCCCACGGCCGGGCGCGCATCGAGGACATTCCCGGCGCGGTGCTGGGCGCGGCGGTGGACTCCGGACAGGTGGCGGTGGTGCCGGGCTTTCAGGGCGTGACCCGCGATGGCCGCATCACGACCCTGGGCCGGGGCGGCTCGGACACCTCGGCGGTGGCGGTGGCCGCGGCGCTGGAATGCCCGTGCGACATCTACACCGACGTGGACGGGGTCTATACGACCGACCCCCGCATCGAACAGAAGGCGCGCCGGCTGGAGCGGGTGTCCTACGAAGAGATGCTGGAGATGGCGTCGCTGGGGGCCAAGGTGCTGCAGACCCGCTCGGTGGAGCTGGCCATGGCGAAGCAGGTGCCCGTGCGGGTGCTGTCCAGCTTCATCGAACCGGACGAGAACGGAAACCTGCCCGAGAAGTCGGGCACCCTGATCTGTGAAGAGGACGAGATCGTGGAAAAGCGCATCGTGTCGGGCGTGACCATGAGCCGCGACGAGGCTCGCATCACCCTGCTGGGCCTGCCGGACCGGATCGAGACCACGGCGCGGCTGTTCACCCTGCTGGCCGAGGCCAATGTGAACGTGGACATGATCGTCCAGTCCCGGGCCCGCACGCCTGAGACCGTGAACCTGACCTTCACCACCGGCCGCCGCGACGCCTCGCGCGCCGCCGACCTGACCCGCGCCGCCCAGGGCGAGCTGGGCTTCGAGGAAGTGGCGGTGGACGAGGACGTGGCCAAGGTCTCGGTCATCGGCGTCGGCATGCGCAGCCATGCAGGCGTGGCCCAGACCATGTTCCAGGCCCTGGCCGACAAGGGCGTGAAGATCCAGGCCATCTCCACCTCCGAGATCAAGATCAGCGTGCTGATCGACGCCGCCTACGCCGAACTGGCGGTGCGGGCGCTGCACGGCGCCTATGGTCTGGAAGCTGCGTAAACCACAGCGGTCACGATTGAAGCTTGAGCGCCTCAGGGGCTATGCCGTGGGCGCGCCCGCCGTTAAGACAGCGCCATCATGATCGAGCTGAAATTTCCCGACGGCGCCGCGCGCCAGTACCCTGCAGGTGTGACGGGCCGCGAGGTGGCCGCGTCCATTTCGCCGTCGCTGGCCAAGAGAGCCGCGCTGGTCGAGCTGAACGGCGCCCAGCTGGACCTGGACCGCACCCTTGAGACCAGCGGCGACTTCCGCCTGCTGATGCGCGAGGACCCGGCGGCCCTGGCCACCATCCGCCACGACGCCGCGCACGTCATGGCCGAGGCGGTGCAGAGCCTGTTCCCCGGCACCCAGGTCACCATCGGCCCGGCCATCGAGGACGGATTCTACTACGACTTCGCCCGCGACGAGCCCTTCTCCACCGACGACTTCGCCGCCATCGAGAAGAAGATGGCCGAGATCATCGACAAGGGCGCGCGGCTGGAGCGCGAGGTCTGGGACCGCGACGAGGCGATCAAATATTTCGAGGGCATCGGCGAGGCCTACAAGGCCGAGATCATCCGCGACCTGCCCGAAGCCGAGACCATCACCGTCTATCGTCAGGGCGAGTGGCTGGACCTGTGCCGGGGCCCGCACTTCCCGTCGACGAAGTTCGTGGGCAAGGCCTTCAAGCTGACCAAGCTGGCGGGCGCCTACTGGCGCGGCGACCACCGCAACGCCCAGCTGCAGCGCATCTACGGCACCGCCTGGGCCACGAAAGAGGATCTGGACGCCCACCTGCAGCGCCTCGAGGAGGCCGAGAAGCGCGACCACCGCAAGGTCGGCCGCGCCATGGAGCTCTTCCACATGCAGGAAGAGGGCCGGGGCATGGTGTTCTGGCACCCCAAGGGCTGGGTGCTGTGGCGGGTGATCGAGGACTACATGCGTCGCCGCCTGGACGCGGCCGGCTATGTGGAGGTCAAGACGCCCCAGGTGCTGGACCGGAAGTTCTGGGAGGCCTCGGGCCACTGGGAGAAATACCGGCCCAACATGTTCGTGTGCGAGACGGTGGAGGGCGAGACCCTCAGCCTGAAGCCCATGAACTGCCCCGGCCACGTGCAGATCTTCGATCAGGGCCAGCGGTCGTACCGCGAACTGCCCCTGCGCATGGCCGAGTTCGGGGCCTGCCACCGCTATGAGCCCTCCGGCGCCCTGCACGGCCTGATGCGGGTGCGCGGCTTCACCCAGGACGACGCCCACATCTTCTGCCGCGAGGACCAGATCGTCGCCGAGACCTCGGCCTTCATCGAACTGGCGCGCAGCGTCCACGCCGATCTGGGCATGGAGACCGCCTACATCAGCCTGGGCACGCGGCCCGAGGTGCGGGCCGGGTCCGACGAGTTCTGGGACAAGGCCGAGGCCCTGATGGCCGAGTCCGCCCGCGCGGCGGGCACCGAACCGGTGGTCACCGAGGGCGACGGCGCCTTCTACGCGCCCAAGCTGGACTTCATCGTCAAGGACGCCATCGGGCGGGAATGGACCTGCGGCACCATCCAGCTGGACTATGTGCTGCCCGAGCGTCTGGACGCCTCCTACATCGCCGAGGACGGCCAGAAGCACCGGCCGGTGATGCTGCACCGGGCGATCCTGGGGTCGTTCGAGCGCTTCATCGGCATCATGATCGAGAACTACGCCGGGGCCTTCCCCCTGTGGCTGGCCCCGGTGCAGGCGGTGGTGGCGACGATCACCTCCGACGCCGACGGCTATGCCGAGGAAGTGGCCGCGAAGTTCAAGGCCGCCGGCCTGCGGGTCGAGACGGACCTGAGGAACGAGAAGGTCGGCTACAAGGTGCGCGAGCACTCTGTGGGCAAGGTTCCGGTGATCGCCGTGGTGGGCCGCAACGAAGCCGCAGAGGGCAAGGTGGCCCTGCGCCGCCTCGGCTCCCAGGCCCAGGAGATCCTGACGGTTGAGGAGGCCATCCGCGTCCTCACCGACGAGGCCACGCCGCCGGACCTGAAGCGGGCGAACTCATAAGGGGCGCAGGGCGCCCTGCCGGACAGCAGACGCCCCGAACCGTTGCAGCGGGTGGGAAGCAGAGATCGACCCGATCCTCCCTGATCAGGGTGTCAGAGACCCCCAGCAGTCGATCAAGGTGAAACGGCGTCGTGCCGCCATTGGGTATAAGCATTGCCGCCTGCGGTCTCGACCATGGCGTAGAAACCATTTCAGGGACGTAGCACCCGCTGCCGTGAACGATAACGACAACAAAGCTGCCGCCGATACATTCTTTATGGTACGATGCCACCTATGGTAGCGCTTCGTCAAGCTAGGGTTGTGGGTTGATTTCTGTTCTGATCTTTTCCTCCACCCTGCTAGTGGCGGGCGTTCAGCCCGGCGCCCCCATTCAATTGGCTGCGCAGGACGGCCCAACTGAGGTAGAGGAAGTGGTCGTCGTCGGTGAGCGCGCCCGAGAGGCGGCTGAAGCCTTCGTCAGTTCGGTGGCCGCGCCGATCCCCGGTCGCAAGGCGGCGTTATGGCGCGAGTCAGTCTGCGTCGGTGTACTCGGCATGCAGGCGGAAGCCTCCCGTTTCATGGCCGACCGCGTGTCCGACTGGGCGTACAGTGTCGGTCTCGAGATCGAAGAGCCGGGCTGTCGCCCCAGCATCATCGTCACGGCGACCGAGGACGGGAATGCGACTGCGCGCGAACTGGTCGCTTCCCATCCCCGCGAGTTTCGTCTCGGCGCTTCCGGCT
Organism: Brevundimonas abyssalis TAR-001; assembly: GCF_000466985.1. Lineage (GTDB taxonomy): Bacteria > Pseudomonadota > Alphaproteobacteria > Caulobacterales > Caulobacteraceae > Brevundimonas > Brevundimonas abyssalis. The sequence continues at coordinate 1,360 of NZ_BATC01000077.1, read as the reverse complement.
CCGACCGGGGCCGCGCGGCCCTGGATGCGTTTCAGAACACTCCCCGCCTGGTACGATGGTGGCACGTCAGCCTGCCCGTGAACGATGACACCGGCCTTCCGGTGGTGCGGCTTCCAGGGCAACCCCCATTTGCCGCACAGCAAATAAGGTCGCCAGCCGATCTGGGCCCCTACGGCAGGACTGTAGCCGGTTCATCTGTGATGGACCACACGCGGGACGACCTGATGCAGGTGATCATCGTGCTGGATGTGGCGGCGCTCGAACAGGCCGATTTCATCCAGATCACCGACTATGTGGCCATGATCGCCCTGGCCCAGATAGATCCGGATGTTGACCCAGCGTACCCGTCAATTCTCGACCTGTTCAGCGAGGAGGGCACGCAGGAGCCGGTTATGACCCGTTGGGATCGCGCCTATTTGCAAGCCCTTTATGGGGCGCCCCAGACCGCCTCCACAACCGGCGCAAACCTTTCCTCCATCGCCCTCAATCTCGCGCGGGAGCTTGGCTTGAGCGAAGAGGAAGAAACACTCGGCCCTACGGATTAGGGCGCATAGAGCACACGCCCTGGATCAGGCTTTCGGGAACGGGCCGGCGCGGCTGAGGCTGGAGGGGGGCGTCTTGCCGAGGCGCTGGCCGACCCAGCGGGCCGTCTCGATCAGGCGTCCAGATCATAGCCGGTCTCGAAGCCGCCCCGGTGCAGCATGTACACGAGGTCCTCGGTTCCGATGTTGCCGGTGGCGCCGGGCGCGAAGGGACAGCCGCCGATGCCGCCCACCGAGGCGTCCAGAATGTCCACGCCCGCCTCGACCCCCGCATAGGCGTTGGCCAGTCCCGTGTTGCGCGTATCGTGGAAGTGCAGGCGCAGCTTCGCGTCCGGCGCGGCCTTGCGCGCGGCCTCGACCTTCTTCGTCACGGCCCAGGGATCGCCGGCGCCGATGGTGTCGGCCAGGGCGATCTCGTCCACGCCCAGGGCGCCGATGCGGCCGACGAGATCGGCGATCTGATCCACCGACACCTCGCCGTCGAAGGGACAGCCCCAGACGCACGAAATGGTCACCGACAGGGACGGCGCCGCATCGCCCGGGGCGGCGTTGTGACGGCGGGCCACGATGTCGGCCAGCATGGCCGCCTGACCCTTCAGGTCCAGACCCTGGTTCTTCAGGCCGAAGCCGTCGGTGGCGGCCACCGAGACATTGACCTCGTCCACCCCGGTTGTGAGGGCGCGGTCATAGCCCTTGGCGTTCAGCACCAGGCCGATGCGGCTGCGCCCGGTCGCCGGGGGCAGGTCGGCCATGACCTCTTCGGCCCCGGCCATCTGGGGCACATATTTGGGATGCACGAAGCTGACCGCCTCGATGCG
>NZ_BATC01000078.1 GCF_000466985.1 Brevundimonas abyssalis TAR-001 | reverse complement strand
TCCCCCTTCTCCCACCGGGAGAAGGACTGATCTCACGCCGCCATTTTCTCCCGGGCGGCTCGCAGGTCTTTTCGAACTTCTCGACGGCCTCGCGGGCCTCGTCGAGGGTGAGGGTCAGGGGGGGCAGCAGGCGCACGCAGTTGTCGCCGCCGCCGGCCACCAGCAGGTGCTGGCCGTCGCGGGCCCAGCCCATGAACTCGCGGTTGTTGGGGACCAGCTTGACGCCGATCAGCAGGCCGCGCCCGCGCACGTCCACGATGATGTCGGGGAAGCGCTCCTTCAGACCGTGCAGCTGCTGGGTCAGATAGCCGGAGATCTCCGCCACATTGGCGAGGGTTTCCGGCCTGGCGATCTCGTCCAGGGCGGCATGGCCCACGGCCATGGCCAGGGGATTGCCGCCGAAGGTGGTGCCGTGCACGCCGGCCACCATGCCCTTGGCCGCCTCGGTGGTGGCCAGGCAGGCGCCGATGGGGAAGCCGCCGCCCAGCGCCTTGGCCACGGCCATGATGTCCGGGGTGATCCCGGCCCATTCGTGGGCCCACAGCTTGCCGGTGCGGCCCATGCCGGACTGCACCTCGTCCAGCACCAGCAGCACGCCGGCGTCGTCGCACCACTGGCGGATCTGGCGCAGGTCGGCGTCGGGGAAGCGCGCGCGCCGCCCTCGCCCTGGACCGGCTCGAGGATCACGGCGGCGGCGGTGGGGCTGTCGATGGCGACCTTGATGGCCTCCATGTCGCCGAAGGTCACCTGCACATAGCCGGGCAGGCGGGGGCCGAAGCCCTCCACATAGGACGGGTTGCCCGCCGCATTGATGGCCGCATAGGTCCGGCCGTGGAACGAGCCGTCAAAGCCGATGATGTCGATGCGGTCGGTGTTTCCGTTGGCGTAGTGATAGCGGCGCGCGGTCTTGATGGCCGCCTCGACCGCCTCGGTCCCCGAGTTGGCGAAGAACACCACGTCGGCGAAGCTCTCGGCCGTCAGACGGTCGGCCAGCGCCTCCTGCCCCGGAATGCGGAAGATGTTGGAGGTGTGCCACAGCTTGTCAGCCTGGTCCTTCAGCGCCTGCACCAGACGCGGGTGCCGGTGGCCGAGGGAATTGGTGGCGATGCCCGCCACGCAGTCCAGATAGGCCGTGCCGTCCGTCGCATAAAGCCGGGCGCCCTCGCCGCGCTCCACCTCGACCGGGGCGCGATTGTAGACTCCCATGAGATGACCGGACACGACGGGCTCCTTCCCTGAAAAGAAAACAGCCCCGGCGGGGCGCGCCGGGACCATGCAGGACGGTGTTGTCCGCTTGCGGGCGGAGGGAGTCAACACCGCCCCCTGGCCCTAGTGCGCCTGATCCCAGTTGGCGGCCGCCTTGGCTTCCACGTCGATGGGGACGGTGAGCTGGACAGCGGGCAGCGGGGCGGTCTCCATGACCTTGCGGATCACGGCCATGGCGCGGTCGGCCTCGGCCTCGGGGGCCTCGAACACCAGTTCGTCGTGCACCTGCAGCAGCATGTGGGTCTGAAGCCCCGCGTCACGCAGGGCGGCGGGCATCCTCATCATGGCGCGGCGGATGATGTCGGCCGCGGCGCCCTGGATCGGGGCGTTGATGGCGGCGCGCTCGCCGAACTGGCGCTCGGCGCCGGACTTGGAGTGGATCGCCGGCACATGCACCCGCCGCCCGAACAGGGTGGTGACATAGCCCTGCTCGCGCACCAGCGCCTTGGTCCGGTCCATGTAGTCGCGGATGCCGGGGAAGCGTTCGAAATAGGTCTTGATATAGGCCCCCGCCTCGCCCTGGCCGATGCCCAGCTGGGCCGCCAGACCAAAGGCGGAGATGCCGTAGATGATGCCGAAATTGATCGCCTTGGCCCGGCGACGGGTCTCGGGCGTCATCTCCGAAAGGGGCACATCGAACATCTCGGACGCGGTGGCCGCGTGGATGTCCAGCCCGGCCTTGAAGGCGGCCTTCAGCTCGGGGATGTCGCCGATGTGGGCCAGCAGCCGCAGCTCGATCTGGCTGTAGTCCGCCGAGATCAGCACATGGCCGTCCCGGGCGATGAAGGCCTGGCGGATCTGGCGGCCCGTCTCGGTGCGGATGGGAATGTTCTGCAGGTTCGGGTCCGATGAGGCCAGCCGCCCGGTGGAGGCCGCCGCCAGCTGGAAGCTGGTATGCACCCGGTGGGTCTCGGGATCCGCCGCCAGCACCAGGGCGTCGGTGTAGGTGCCCTTGAGCTTGGCCAGCTGGCGCCAGTCCAGCAGGGTGCGCGGCAGGTCGTGGGTGAGGGCCAGCTCCTCCAGCACGGACGCATCGGTGCCCCACTGGCCCGAGGCGGTCTTCTTGCCGCCCTCCAGCCCCATCTCGCCGAACAGGATCTCGCCGATCTGCTTGGGGCTGCCCAGATTGAACGGGCGGCCCGCCAGTTCGTGGGCGGTGATCTCCAGCTCGGCCATGCGCATGCCGAACTCGCTGGACAGGGCGCGCAGCCGGTCCGGGTTCACCCGGATGCCCGCGATCTCCATGTCCGCCAGCACCGCGGGCATGCCGCGCTCCAGCGTCTCATAGGCGTTGGTCAGGCCCTCGGCCGCCAGCTGCGGTTTCAGGATGCGCCACAAGCGAAGGGTCACGTCCGCGTCCTCGGCGGCGTAGCAGGTGGCCGGTTTCAGCTCCACGTGGCGGAAGCTCTTCTGGGCCTTGCCGGTCCCGGCCACGGCCTTGAAGGCGATGGGCTCGTGGCCGAGGTGGCGTTTGGCCAGCTCGTCCATGCCGTGGGGGTGCAGCCCGCCGCCCAGCACGTAGGAGATCAGCATGGTGTCGTCGATGGGGCCCACGGCGATCCCGTGCCGCTTCATCACCGCCAGATCGTATTTGATGTTCTGGCCAACCTTCAGGACCGACGGATCCTCCAGCAGCGGCTTGAGCTTCGCCAGCGCCTCCTCGATCTCGATCTGGTCCGGCCGGGCGCGGCCCGCGCCCTCGAAGTCCAGCCCGCCGCCGCCGTCCGCCTCGCCCGGATGGTCGTGGGTCAGGGGGATGTAGCAGGCGCGGTTCGGGCCGGTGGCCAGCGACAGGCCGCACAGCTCCGCATGGCTGGACGACAGGGAATCCGTCTCGGTGTCGAAGCCGATGACGCCCGCGGCCTTCGCCTCGGCGATCCAGACCTCCAGCGCCGCGAGGGTGGTCACGCACTCATAGGCGTCGGTGTCGAACAGGTGCGGCTCGGCCGGGGTGACGCTTTCGGCCGGGGCGTAGCGGGGCGTGGCCACCGGGGCGCTGACCGGTTTGGCCCGCAGCCCGCCGTTTGGGAAGGTGGCCCCGTTCTTCTCCGGCGCCTTGCCGTCGCCCACCCGCCGGGCCAGCGAGCGGAACTCCATCCTGTCCAGGAACGCCGAAAGCGTCGCCGGGTCGGGATCGCGCACCACGAAGTCGCTGATCGGCTCCGGCGCCGGGGCGTCGCAGGTCAGGCGCACCAGTTCGCGCGACAGGCGGATCTGGTCGGCGTATTCGATCAGGGTCTCGCGCCGCTTGTTCTGCTTGATCTCGTGGGCCCGCTCCAGAAGCGTGTCCAGGTCGCCGTATTCGGCGATCAGGGCCGAGGCGGTCTTGACCCCGATGCCCGGCGCGCCGGGCACATTGTCGGTGGAGTCCCCGATCAGGGCCTGCACGTCCACCACCCTGTCCGGCCCGACGCCGAACTTGGCCATGACCGCCTCATGCTCCAGCACGGCGTCCTTCATGGGATCGTACATGACCACCCCGTCGCCGATCAGCTGCATCAGGTCCTTGTCGGACGAGACGATCACCGCCTTGCCGCCCATGTCGCGCGCCTTGCAGGCGTAGGTGGCGATCAGGTCGTCGGCCTCGTAGCCGGGCAGCTCCACGCAGGGCAGGCCGAAGGCGGCGGTGGCCTCGCGCACCAGGGCGAACTGGGGGATCAGGTCCTCGGGCGGCGGCGGGCGGTGGGCCTTGTACTGGGGGTACAGATCGTTGCGGAAGGTCTTTTCCGAATGGTCGAAGATGGCCGCCAGATGGGTCGGCCCGTCCTCGCCCTTGAAGTCCCGCATCAGCTTCCACAGCATGTTGCAGTAGCCCTGCACCGCGCCCACCGGCAGGCCGTCGGACTTGCGCGTCAGGGGCGGCAGGGCGTGGTAGGCCCGAAAGATGTAGGCCGAGGCGTCGATCAGATACAGCCGCACCGGCGGCCCGTCCTGGGTCAGGGGACGGTCGATCGCAACGGTGTTCTCTGGGGCGCCTTGAGGGGCGGTGGAATCGGCGGGCTCGGACATGGCGGGCAACATAGTGCGCCGGGTCGCCGCCGTCAGCCGCCCGTTTCCTTTTGCCCGGAATGGGCGTATGGAAAGCCATCCGCGCCCGGCCGAAAGGTCGGGCGCCGCTGTTTTCAACGCCTGCTTCGCCGGGCCGCATTCCCAGGGGTTTCAACCCATGACCGACATTCTGATGCCCAAGGCCACCGCGGTCTGGCTGGTGGACAACACCTCGCTCAGCTTCGACCAGATCGCCGACTTCTGCGGCCTGCACCCGCTGGAAGTGCGCGGCATCGCCGACGGCGACGTGGCCCGCGACATCCGCGGCTCGGATCCCATCGTCAACGGCCAGCTGACCCGCGAGGAGCTGGACAAGGCCCAGAACGACGAAAACTACCGCATGAAGGCGGTGGTCAGCGCCCACGCCGAGCTGTTCAAGCCCGCCAGGAAGGGGCCCAAGTACACGCCCGTGTCGCGCCGTCAGGACCGCCCGGACGCTATCTCGTGGTTCGTGCGCAACCACCCCGAGGTGACCGACGCCCAGATCTCCAAGCTGCTGGGCACCACCAAGGCCACCATCGAGAGCGTGCGCAACCGCACCCACTGGAACAGCCCCAACATCAAGCCGGTGGATCCGGTGACCCTGGGCCTGACCAGCCAGATGCAGCTGGACGAGCTGGTCAAGAAGGCCGCCGAGAAGAAGGCCCGCGACGACGCGAAGAAGGGCGGCGGCGTGCTGGCCCCCGCCGGCGAGGCCGAGGCCCCGGTCGAGGAAGAACCCGAATTCACCCCCGAGGCCCGCGAGCGCCGCGGCGCCGAGCCCACGGCGGCGTCGGTGTTCGGCTCCAACGAGGACTGAGCCGGCCTCATCACCGAATGCAAAAGGCCCCGCCGGTGACCGGCGGGGCCTTTCTCGTTTTCAGTCGGAGGCGCCGCTAGTTCAGCCGCGCCTCGAGCGTTCGTATCTCTTCCTTCAGTCGGAGCTTCTGTTGTTTGAGCTCCCTGACGCGCAGCGAGTCGGCGCTGGGGTGGGTCATTTCCTGCTGGATGGTCTCATCCAGATTGCGGTGACGATTTCCCAGTTCGCGAATGCGAGCGTCAATGGCCATGCTTGCGCCTCCATGTTAAGGGACCAGACAATCCAACGCCCCTCGCGGCGACCTGTAGAATCACATTCCGGTGACACGGGCCGTCGCAGGGACATGGGGAGCATGGCGCCCAATATGGCCGATGATGTGAACAGAGCCGTATCCGGCGCCCGGCCGCGCCTGATCGTGGGAATTTCCGGAGCATCCGGCGTGGCTTACGGCGTCCGGACGCTGGACGCCCTGAACGATCTGGGCGTGGAAAGCCACCTGGTGGTCAGCCGCGCGGCGGCCATGACCCTGTCGCAGGAAACGACTCTTTCTCTCGCCGAGCTCAACGACAAGGCGTCGGTGGTCCACAAGATCGGCGACGTGGGAGCGTCCGTTTCGTCCGGCTCGTTCCGCACCCTGGGCATGGTGGTGGCGCCCTGTTCGGTGCGGACCATGAGCGAGATCGCCACCGGCGTGACCTCCACCCTGCTGACCCGCGCCGCCGACGTGACCCTGAAGGAGCGCCGCCGTCTGGTGCTGATGGTGCGCGAGACGCCGCTGCATCTGGGCCACCTGCGCACCCTGACCGCCCTGGCCGAGATGGGCGCGGTGATCGCCCCGCCCCTGCCCGCCCTCTATGCGAAGCCTGCCTCCATCGAGGCCATGATCGACCAGTCGGTGGGCCGGATGCTGGACCTGTTCGGTCTGGACTGGGCGCCGGTGCGCCGCTGGCAGGGCATGGCGGCGGACGCGCCGGAATGAGCGACGGGTTCTGGGACTGGGCCGCGGCGGCCTACGCCGCGCCCGGCGTGGCCGAGGAATGCCTTCATCTGCAGGATGTTCACGAACAGGCCGTCCCGCTTCTGCTGTGGGCCGCCTGGTGCGCCGAGACCGGCCGGACGCCGGACGAGGACGCCCTTGAGGGCGCCATCGACACCACCCGGGTCTGGGCCGACCATGCGGTGGTCCCGCTGCGCGAGCTGCGCCGCGCCCTGAAGACCCGCCGCCCCGACATGGCCGACGCCGACCGCGAGGCGGTGCGGGCCCAGGTCAAGGCCGTCGAGCTGGAGGCCGAGCGCCGTCTGATTCTGGCGCTGGAGGGGCTGGCCCCCGAGCCGGGCGGCAAGGCGCCGGCGACGGTCGACCTGCTCGTCCGCGTGGCCCGCCAATGGGGCGACCAGATCCCGCGCCCGGCGCTCGGCCATCTGGCCGAGGCCTTGGTCAAGCGGCTTCCGGCCTGACTCGGCCTTGGCTATAAGGACGCGGACGGGGGCTCCATGAACGACGACGAAGACCTTTCCGACACCGAAGAGCGCGAGCTGCACGACCGGGTGAAGGCCCTGCGTCAGGAGCACGCCGACCTGGACGCCGCCATCGAGGCCCTGGGCGCCGTGCCCGTGCCCGACCAGCTGCGCATCGCCCGCATGAAGCGCCGCAAACTGGCCCTGCGCGACGAGATCGTGAAGATCGAGGCCCGCATCCTGCCCGACATCATCGCCTGACGAGGCGGAGCGCGGGACCGAAATCAGGCCTGCATGATCCAGCCCTCGACGCCCATGGCGGCCTGCTTGAGGGCTTCCGAGCGCGTGGGGTGGGCGTAGGAGGTGCGGGCGATGTCCTCGGAGGCGCCGCCGAAGGCCATGGTCATGCAGGCCGCGCCGATCAGCTCGCCCGCCTGCGGCCCATAGATGTGCACGCCCAGGACCCGGTCGGTCTTCGGATCGGCCAGAACCTTCACGAAGCCCTCGGTCTCGTGATTGATCTTGGCGCGGCTGTTGGCGGCGAAGGGGAATTTGCCCTTCCTGAATTCGACGCCCGCTTCCTTCAGCTGCTCCTCGGTCTTGCCGACCCAGGCCACTTCGGGGGCGGTGTAGATGACGCTGGGGACCAGGTTGTAGTCCGCATGGCCCGCCTTGCCCGCGATCAGCTCGACGGCGGCCACGGCGTCCTCCTCGGCCTTGTGGGCCAGCATGGGGCCATAGGTCACGTCGCCGATGACCCAGACGCCGTCCTGACCGGCCTTGAAGTGGTCGTTGGCGATGAAGCCGCGCTTGTCGGTCTCGATGCCCACCGTCTCCAGCCCCAGGCCCGCCGTGTAGGGGCGGCGGCCGATGGCCACCAGCACCACGTCGCCCTTGAGGGTCTCGGCCTTGCCGCCGGCCGCGGGTTCAATCATGAGCTCGACGCCGTCCTTGACCACCTTGGCGCCGGTGACTTTCGTGCCCATGCGGAAGGTCATGCCCTGTTTGGTCAGGCCGCGCTGGAAGGCCGTGGCCACCTCGGCGTCCATGCCCGCGCCGATCTTGTCCAGATACTCGACAACCTCGACCTCGGCGCCCAGACGACGCCAGACCGAGCCCAGCTCCAGCCCGATCACGCCCGCGCCGATGACGATCAGCTTCTTCGGCACCGCCGACAGCGACAGGGCGCCGGTGGAGTCGATCACCTTGCCCTCCACGAACTCCACGCCCGGCAGGGGGGTGGGCTCGGAGCCGGTGGCGATGATGATGTTCTTCGCGGCCACGGTGGTCTTCGATCCGTCGGCGGCCTCGACCTCGACCTGGCCCCACTCCCCTTTTCGGCCGGCGATGCGGCCCCGGCCCTTGAGCCAGTCCACCTTGTTCTTCTTGAACAGGAACTCGATGCCCTTGGTCAGCTGCCCGACGCTGTCGTCCTTCTGCTTCATCATCTGACCCAGGTCGAGCGCGCGGTCGCCGACCTTGATGCCCAGCCCGGCGAACGCCGTCCCGGCCGCCTCGTACATTTCGGAGGCGTGCAGCAGGGCCTTGGAGGGCATGCAGCCCACGTTCAGGCAGGTGCCGCCCAGGGTGTCGCGCATCTCGACGCAGGCGACCTTGAGGCCCAGCTGTCCCGCGCGGATGGCGGCGTTGTAGCCGCCGGGCCCGCCCCCGATGATGACCACGTCATATTGCGGAGCGGATTGGGGGGCGTCGGCCATGATGAGTCCTTGAGTTTCGGCGGGGAGGCGCGCGCCCGCTCATAACCCGGGACAGGCGGCCGTCTCCACCCCTGATATGGCCTCAGCGGCCGCGAGGGCAAGCCGCCGCGTCCGGTGTCAGGACGTCAGCTGCCCCGGCGCGCGGCTGCGGCGCACCCGGCGGCTGGCCGCCATGACCAGCAGGCCCACCAGCACCAGAGCCGCGATGACGATCCATTGCGGGTCCAGCCCCGCCGGGGCGGGGACGGCCTCGGCCGAGCGCGCGGCGATGTCGGCGGAGACGCCCCGATCCGGGCTCATGGCCAGCCGCAGCACGATGTCGGCCAGAAAGCCCAGAAAATAGGCGACGACGGCGCGGGGATTGCCCGCCCCCAGCAGCAGGGCGCTGACCAGATAGAGGACCACCGCCCCGATCCACAGAGCCGCGGTGGGCAGGTCACCGCCGGAATCCAGCGCCACAACGGCGCCGGAGCGCGCCGCCGCCGTCTCGGGACCCGCCCCCTCGAGGAACGGCGAGATGAACGGCCAGGCCAGCCAGCCCGCATAGCCGATCACCACCATGACCAGAATGAACCGCAGGATCTTCATGACCGCCTCCCTGTTCCCTCTGGGCGCAGCCTAGCAGCAGACGGGCGCTGACAGAACGGCGAAATCCCGGTTCAGGATTCCGCGGCTTCGGCCTCGGGCGCGGCGGGGGCGGTTTCCGCGGCGATTTCCGGCGCGGGCGGCAGGATCAGGGCGGCCTCGGTCCCCTCGCCCGGCGCGCTGTCCATGGACAGCCGCCCGCCCGACTGGCGCGCAAAGGCGTAAGCCTGGGACAGGCCCAGACCCGTGGCGCCGTCCCGGGTGGTGAAGAAGGGCTCGGAGGCGCGGGCCAGGACGTCGCTGTCCATGCCCGGGCCGTTGTCGCGCACCGACAGGCGCCACTGGCCCTCGGGCGTCTCGTCCAGCCGAACGGCCACGGAGCCGCGCCCCTCCAGCGCCTGAACGGCGTTGTCCAGCAGGGCGCGCACGGCGCCGTCGAAGGCGGCCGGGTCGATCACCGCCTCCATGGGCCGGTCGGGCGCCTCGATCATCAGGTCCACGTCCTCGCCCGCCATGTGGCGCAGGGTCGGCTCCATGCTTTTCAGCAGGACCGACAGGTCCAGCCGGTTCATGACCGCGTCCTCGCCCTGGCTGAAGGCGGCCAGACGCCGGGTCAGGGCCTCGCCGCGCCGGCCTGCGTTCAGGGCCGCGCCGCCCAGACGGCGCACCCGGTCGGGCTGGTCCGCCTGTTTCAGCAGCATGTCGAGGGCGCTGGTCATGACCCCCAGCAGGGCCGAGAAGTCGTGCGCGACGCCGCCGGTCAGACGGCCCACGTTCTCCAGCCGCCGCGCGGCCGTCAGCTCGGCCCGGTCCTCGGCGGCGCGGTCCTCCAGCGCGGTCAGGCGGGCGCGCGCCTGCTCCAGCTCGGCGCGCAGGGCCTCGGTCGGGTCGTCGGTCGTGTCTTCAGCGGGGATTTCGGGCAGAGGCTCCGGCGTGCGTTCGCCCGCCAGCAGCAGGGCGCCGTCCTCGCCCGGCAGGGCCAGGATGCGCCAGGTCAGGCCCGAGGCCGCAGCGATCGGCGCGGCCGCGCCCGGATCGGCGGCGCGGGCGGCGTTCAGGGCCATGCGGCCCTCCGTACGCTCGTCCAGCGCCAGAAACAGGTCGGCGAAGTCCAGGCCCTCGACGGCCCCGGCGTCCAGGCCGTGGCGCTCCAGCGCCGTGCGGTTGGCCTCGCGCACCCGTCCGTCCGCATCCAGAACCACCAGGGCGCTGGAGGCGGCGTCGAACACCCGCCGGGTCAGGCCGGGATCGACCGGGGCGGCGACGGGCTCCGGCGCGGGCGCGGGTTCGGGCTGAATCAGGCTGTCGGTCTCGACGATGGCGGCGGTGGAGCCGATCACCTCGCCCACAGGCCCGACGATGGGCATGGCCGTGACCGAGACCAGCATCTTCCGGCGGCTGGAGGGGTTGGCCATGATGTGCTGGAAGCCCTTGACCGTCTGGCCGCGCAGGGCCCGGGCGCTGGGCAGCAGGTCGGGCGGCACGGGGCGGCCGTCGGGATAGGTGATGCCCCAGGTGGCGGAGTGAAAGCGCAGGCCCAGCAGCTCGGCGTCGCGGCGTCCCAGCAGCTGGTGCGCGGCGCGGTTGGCGAAGATGAACTTGCCGCCCAGGTCGGTCTCGACAAGG
>NZ_BATC01000079.1 GCF_000466985.1 Brevundimonas abyssalis TAR-001 | reverse complement strand
CGAACTTTTCCTTGGCCATGGCCAAAACTCCTGTGGCCCAGGTCCCGCGTCGTAAGGGAGGGGCGTGTTTGCATTCAATCAGCAGAAACTGGAGCGGGTAGACGGGATCGAACCGACATCCTCAGCTTGGAAGGCTGCTGCACTACCATTGTGCTATACCCGCGCATGGAGCGCGGGCAGGCCCGCACCCGTTTCCGACCCGAAAGCCGTCCGTCGGTCGATCCTGCAAGGGCGCGTGGTGGGGGAAGTAGGACTCGAACCTACGAAGCTTACGCAGCGGATTTACAGTCCGCCCCCTTTGCCACTCGGGACATTCCCCCGACGCGCCGCTTTCAGGACCGCCCTGCCTTCGTCCGGACAGGTCGAAATGACCCGTACGAACAAAAGCCCTCGGTGTTCCAGACAGCCTCGTATATGGGAGGCGCCGGACCCGAGGGCCGGGTGGCCCCCAAATCGGAGCGCGTCTTATAGTGTCGTCGAACCGCGAACGCAACGACCGGAAACCCAAGAAAACGCAAGGCTTCAAACCCCGGCCTGAACGGGGCTGGGCGCCGAAAAGCGACTCGACCGGGCCGAGAGATTCGGCGCCGAGGGCGCCGCGTCAGAAGGTGGAGCCGGACAATCTGATCTGGGGCCGGCACCCGGTGCTGGCCGCCCTGGCCAACCCGGCGCGCAAGGGCATGGGCCGGCTGCTGGCCACCCAGGAGCGGGCCGAGGAGCTGGCGTCCGGCGGCCTGAACCACGGCCACCAGATCGAGGTCATGGACGGCCCGACGCTGGCCCGCATGGTCCCGCCCGGCGCGGTGCATCAGGGGCTGGTGTTCAAGGTGGCGCCGCTGGAAGGGGTGACGCTGGAAGAGATCGCCGAGCCCGCGGAAGGCGTGATCGTCATGCTGGACCAGATCACCGATCCCCAGAACGTGGGCGCGGTGTTCCGCTCGGCCCTGGCGTTCGGGGCCAAGGGCATCGTGGTGCAGGACCGCCATTCGCCGGCGCTGGCCGGGGCGCTGGCGAAGGCGGCGGCGGGGGCCACCGAGCGCCTGCCCTGCGTGCGGGCCACGAATCTGAGCCGGGCGCTGGAGCGGCTGGGCGATCTGGGCTGGCGCGCAGTCGGCATGGACGGCTCGGCGGAGATGACGCTGGACGCGGCGCTGGACGCGCGGCCCACGGTCATCGTCATGGGGTCCGAAGGCGACGGCATCCGCCGCCTGGTTGCCGAGCACTGCGAGGTGCTGGCCAAGATCCCCATGCCGGGCGGCTTCGAGAGCCTGAACGTGTCCAACGCCGCGGCCATCGCACTTTATGAGGCGACGCGGGCGCAGAAGCGTCACGGCTGAAACGAGCCGTTGCGGACCGCCGGGCGGCGGGACTAGAGAGGCCGGATGTTCGAATTCTTCTCCTCCCCCGAATTCGCCAGCCAGATGGTCGCGCTCGGCCAGGTGCTGATGATCGATCTGGTGCTGGCCGGCGACAACGCCGTAGCTGTTGGGCTGGCCGCCGCCGCCCTGCCCGCGGAGCAGCGCAAGAAAGCCATCCTGATCGGCCTGGCCGCCGCGGTGGTTTTGCGCATCGGCTTCGCCCTGATCACCATCCAGCTGCTGGCCATCGTGGGCCTGCTGATGGCGGGCGGGTTCCTGCTGCTGTGGGTGTGCTGGAAGATGTGGCGCGAGCTTCAGGAGCAGCGCACCCACGACCAGGCCGAATCCACCGACGAGATGGAGAAGGCCCTGGCCGCCCATCACGGCGGCGGCGCGGCCACGCCCGAGGAAATGGGCATCAAGCGCAAGACCTTCGGCGCCGCCCTGCTGCAGATCATGATCGCCGACGTGGCCATGAGCCTGGACAATGTGCTGGCCGTGGCCGGCGCCAGCCATGACCACCCGTGGATCATGGTGTTCGGCCTGATCCTGTCGATCGCCCTGATGGGCATCGCCGCCACCTTCATCGCCCGCCTGCTGAACAAGCACCGCTGGATCGCCTACATCGGTCTGCTGATCGTGCTGTACGTGGCCCTGCACATGATCTGGGACGGCTATCGCTCGACCCTCGTGCGGCTGGGCCACACCGAGGCGCACAACGAATTCATGATCGGCTCGTGGCTGGACATCGGACCGGAGGAACAGGCCAAGCACCTGCGTCACGCGGGCGAGGCGAACGGCCACACCGCCGAGGGCCTGCCCGGCGGGGCGGAGCGGCGCGCGGCGCCTCAGCCTGAGCCAGAGCCTGCGGACCCGGTCTAGCCCTCCCCGCCCCCGAAGCGCTCGGCCCATTCGGCCACCTGGGCGTCCTCGATCTTTTTGAACAGCACCTCGGGCGCGAGACCGGGCGGCCGCGCGGCAGGACGTCCAGCAGGGCGGCGTCGGGCTCGGGCCAGGTCAGGTCGGTCTGGCCCACGGTGGCGCCGATGCGCTCGGCGGTGAACGGCAGGACCGGCGCCGAGATGCGCGCGAACAGGGCCACCAGATTGAGGCCGGTGCGCACGCCCACGGCGGCGCGGTCGCGGTCGGTCTTGAAGGCGGTCCAGGGCGCGGCTTCCTGAAGGTATTCGTTGCCCAGCACCCACAGGGCGCGCAGGGCCTGACCGGCCTTGCGGAACTCCATGGCCTCGAACTCGGCGGTCAGGGTCGCCAGCGCGGCGGTCACGTCGGCTTCGAGTTTGGCCTCCACCGGGCCGGGCTCGCCGCCGTCGGGGACCACGCCGTCGAAGCGGCTCTCGGCGAATTTGACGATGCGGTTGACGAAATTGCCCAGCACGTCGGCCAGATCCTTGTTCACCGCGCCCTGGAACTGCTCCCAGGTGAAGGCGGTGTCGGAATGCTCGGGGCCGTAGGCGGTCAGATGCCAGCGCCAGTAGTCGGCGGGCAGCAGCTCCAGCGCCTGATCCATGAACACGCCCCGGCCCTGGGAGGTTGAGAATTTGCCGCCGTACCAGTTGAGCCAGTTGAAGGCCTTGAGCTGGTCCACGGTCTTCCAGGGCTCGCCCGAGCCGAGGATGGTGGCCGGGAAGCTGACCGTGTGGAAGGCCACATTGTCCTTGCCCATGAACTGGACGTAGCGGACGTCTTCGGCCCCCTCGTCCAGACGCCACCATGAGCGCCAGTCGCCGCCGTTCGCCTGCGCCCACTCCTCGGTGGCGGCGATGTATTCGATGGGGGCGTCGAACCAGACGTAGAAGACCTTGCCCTCCAGCCCGGGGCGCGGCCCGCCGTCGGCGCCCACCACCGGCACGCCCCACTTCAGGTCGCGGGTGATGCCCCGGTCGATCAGGCCCTCGTCCAGATGCTTGTAGGCGATGGACCGGGCCAGCGGCTGCCAGCTGGGCGAGCGTTCATCGACCCAGCCGCGCACCGTGTCGGCCACCTTCGTCTGGAGCAGGTAGAGGTGGCGGGTGTCGCGCACCTCAAGGTTCCGGCTGCCGGAGACGGCCGAATAGGGATCCTTCAGGTCGGTGGGGTCCAGCAGGCGGCCGCAGTTGTCGCACTGGTCGCCGCGGGCCTTTTCATAGGCGCAGTGGGGGCAGGTGCCCTCCACATAGCGGTCGGGCAGGAAGCGGCCGTCGTCGATGGAGTAGATCATGCGATCCACCCGCTCCTCGATCAGGCCGTTGTCCTCCAGCACCTTTGCGAAATGCTGGGTCAGGCGGTGGTTGGGGGCGTTGGAGGAGCGGCCGAACACGTCGTAGCTGAGTCCGAAGGCCTCGCCCGCCGCCTTCTGGACCTGATGCTGCTCGTCGCAATAGGTCTTCACGTCCTGACCGGCGGCGGCGGCGGCCAGCTCGGCGGGCGTGCCGTGCTCGTCGGTGGCGCAGACGTAGAGCACCTCGTGGCCCTGGGCCCGCTTGAACCGCGACCACACGTCGCGGGCAGCATGGAGCCCGCCAGGTTGCCCAGATGCTTGACGCCGTTGATGTAGGGCAGAGCGAGGTGACGAGAATGCGGGCCATGGTGTCCGTACGCGGTTCGGGGAAGCGGTGGGATATAGCCGCCGGGCGCCTTCCCGCAAAGGGCGTCAGGCCGACAGCGTTTCCTGGAAGCGCACCGGGCGGCCGTGGGCCGAGCCGATCAGCTCATCGTCCTTCATGACCACGCGGCCCCGCACAATGGTGGCCATGGGCCAGCCGGTCGCCTCGAAGCCGTCGAAGGGGGTCCAGGCGGAGCGGGTGGCCATGTCGGCGTGGACGATGGTGCGCTTCGCCTTCAGGTCCACCAGGGTCAGGTCGGCGTCATAGCCCACGGCCAGACGGCCCTTGCCGGCGATGTTGAAGATGCGCTGGGCGCCCGCCGAGGTCAGGTCGATGAAGCGTTCGAGGCTCATCTTGCCGTTGGCCACATGGGTCAGCATGACCGGGACCAGGGTCTGGACCCCCGGCATGCCCGAGGGCGAGGCGGGATAGGGCCGGGCCTTCTCCTCCAGCGTATGGGGCGCGTGGTCCGAGCCCAGCACGTCCACGATCCCCTGATCGATGCCGCGCCACAGGCCCGCCACGTGCTCGGCGGAGCGGATGGGCGGGTTCATCTGGGCCAGACCCTTGAGGCGTTCGTAGGCCTCGGGGGCTTCCAGCGTCAGGTGCTGGGGCGTGACCTCGACGGTGGCCACGTCCTTGTGCTGGGCGAGATACTCGATCTCCTGCGCCGTCGTCACGTGCAGCACGTGAATGCGGCGGCCGACCTCGCGGGCCAGACCCACCAGACGGCGGGTGGACAGGATGGCGCTCTCGGCGTCGCGCACCTCCGGATGGCTGGTCCAGTCGCCGGCGCGAGCCAGACCGCGGCGCTCCTCCAGCCGGTACTCGTCCTCGGAATGGAAGGTGGCGCGGCGGGCCACGTTCCTGAGCACCTTGCGCACCCCGTCGTCGTCGGCGATCAGCAGGTCGCCGGTGGAGGCGCCCATGAACACCTTGACCCCGCAGCAGCCGGGCAGGCGCTCCAGCTCGCCCAGATGGTCGGCGTTCTCGTGGGTGCCGCCGATATAGAAGGCGTGGTCGGTCCACATGCGGTCGCGGGCGCGGTGCAGCTTGTCTTCCAGGGTGGCCGGATCGGTGGTGTTGGGATTGGTGTTCGGCATCTCGAACACGGCGACCACCCCGCCCAGGGCGGCGGCGCGCGAGCCGGTCTCCAGATCCTCTTTCCATTCCAGGCCGGGTTCGCGGAAGTGGACCTGGGTGTCGATGACGCCGGGCAGGACCGTGAGGCCCGCCGCGTCGACGATCTCTCCGGCGTCGGCCTGCGTCAGATCGCCGATGGCGGCGATCTTGCCATCCTTCACGCCCATGTCGGCGCGGCCGCGTCCGGCGTGGTTGGCCACCTCGCCACCGCGAACGATCAGGTCATAGGTGCTCATCGGCTGTCTCCGTTTCCGGCGTCCCGGCCCGCGGCTGCGCCAGCAGGTCCCGCGCCTTTTGAAGCACGGGTTCCACGGGCAGGTCCATCATGTGCTGGATGTGCTGGTTCAGGCCGGGGTCGATGACGCGGAAATCCTCCAGCGTACGGGGGCCGCGCACCGAGCGGCCCTGCCAGGGCCCCACGCGGGTCTCATCCGAGGGGCCGAACACGGCGACCGAGGGCACGCCCGCCGCCACGGCCAGCTGGGTCCACAGGGAGTCCGCGCCCAGATAGAGATCGGCCCGCGACAGGGCGGCGGCGGTCTGCAGCGGGGTCAACTTGCCCTGGGCCTCGATCACCCGGTGGCGATGCACGGCGAAGCGGATGGTGTGGGCCGCGTCACGGTCGGCCTGATCGCCGACGATCAGCAGCCGTCCGCCCGCCAGGGGGCCGCCGTCGCCCAGGAGGGCGGCCGCGACCTTGGCGAAGCGTTCGGCCGGCCAGCGCTTGCCGATCCAGTCCACGCCCGGCCCGACGGCCAGAACGGGACCGTTCACGGGACCGATCAGAGCGTCGGCGGCGGCGCGGGTCTCCTCGCCGAAAAACAGGCGCGGCGCCGGCGTCTCGTCCAACTGCAGAACGCGCGCGGCCTCGACCACCGCGTGGACCGGGTCTTCGGTCGGTTCAGGCGCGATGCGCACGGCGCGCTTCTGGCGACGCAAGCGGCCGGAGATCTGGCTGCCGCGCTGATCCACGATCAGGCCCCATTCGGTCCCGCGAAGCTGGTTCCACAGGCCGATCCAGTCCAGCCGGCCTTCGCGCTCCAGCACGATCAGGCGCTCCAGCCCCGGCAGGTCGGCGAACAGGGGCGCGGACGCTCGCGAGCCCACCACGGTGATCACCGCATTCGGCACGCTGTCGGTCAGGTACGCGAGCACGCCCGAGGACAGGATCGCGGCCTCCGCGTCCGCCTCGGCGATATACAGAATCGGGAAGGGTTTGTTCATTGCGGTGATCATAACGCGCGGGAGGACCGGTTTCGCCCTCCCCCGCCGCGACAATCGGCCTATATCCACCGTCATGAGCCTTCAGATCGCGAAACTGACCGACCGCGCCGTGGTCCGCGTCACCGGGCCGGACGCCCGGCCGTTCCTGCACAACCTGCTGACCCAGGACGTGGAGACGCTGACGCCCGGCGTCCTGCGTTACGGCGCCCTGCTGTCGCCGCCGGGGCGGATGCTGATGGACCTGTTCCTGCTGGGGCTGGAGGACGGGGTGCTGCTGGACGTCCCGGCCGACCGACGCGAGGCGCTGATGCAGCGGCTGACCCTCTACAAGCTGCGGGCGAAGGTGGAGGTCGTGGCGTCAGACGATCCGGTGTTCGCGGCGTGGGGCGGCGAGGCGGACGGCTTCACGCCCGACCCGCGCCTGCCGACCCTGGGCGGGCGGAGCTATGGCGGTGAGCAGACGGCGACCGCCAGCGAGGACGACTATGCGGTCCACCGCCTCACGCTGGGCGTGGCCGACCCGGCCCGTGATGCGCCGGACGACAAGACCTATCCCATCGAGGCCAATCTGGACCTGCTGAACGGCGTCGACTTCCGGAAGGGCTGCTTCGTGGGTCAGGAGACCACCTCGCGCATGAAGCGGCGCGGGACCATCAAGAGCCGCATGCTGCCCATCGCCTTCGACGGCCCGCCGCCGCCCTTCGGCGCCGAGGTGCTGAACGGGGAGTTGCGCGCGGGCGCGGTGCTGTCGGGCCGCGACGGCATGGCCATGGCCCTGATGCGGCTGGACCGGATGGACGGCGTCCTGACCGTGGACGGCCGTCCGGTTACGGCGCGCCCGCCGGACTGGCTGCCTGGGTGAACAGGGCGCGCAGCAGGTCGCGCTTGCGGCCCAGCTCCTGACGGGCCGCGACGCCGACGCTGATCATGTCCGTCTCCAGCTTTGACAGGGCGGCCTCCACCGAACCGTTGGCGCGGACCATCTGGGTCACATCGCCGAAGTCCTGCTCCGGGCACTGGCCGCCGAAGGCCCAGTAGCGGCGGCCGTCGTCCTCGGCCGTCTCCAGCACGCAGCGCTGATCGGGCGCCAGGGACAGCCACATGACCGCGCGGAAGTCCGCCAAGGCGCTGCCGGCGAAATCGTCATGGCCCAGAAGCCCGGCCGAGGCGGCGGTGGTGTCCACGGTCTGGAGGCCGGTGTTGACCACCACCTCGCGGGCGTCGCCGATGCGGTGCATGCCGTTGATGCGAGCCGAGATCTGCAGGGCGCGGTCACGGCGGGACGCATAGAGGGTGAAGCGTTCGCCCGTATTCATGATGCGCGGCCAGGTGTCCTGGAATTCGTCGACGGCCACATCGGGCGCGGCCATGACCACCTCGTCGAACCGGACCCGGTCGGCGCGACTGGCGATGCGGTCCAGCGCGCGCACCAGGAACCGGTTGCCCATGGAATGGGCCACCAGATGCACGCGCTCGGCGCCCGTGCGGCCGGCCACGTCGGTCAGGAAGTCGGCCACGTCCTGGATCAGGACCTCGTCCGCCGCCGTATCGGTGTCGGCGGCATAGCCGAGCAGCGAGGCCCGCGACGGCCAGGAATAGAGGATCGGGGCGCCGTCCAGATTCATGTCCACCGCCAGCTGGGCCGTGCGGATGGCCGCGCCCTCGAAGCTGGTGTTGTAGCCGTGGATGAAGACGAAGACCTCGCGCCGCTCAGTGGCGTCGACCACGGTGGATACCGTCTGGAAAAAGGCGTCCCGGCCCGCGTAGGGGGTGACGCTGTTCAAGACCATGTGGCGGTTCGGATCGGGGCGGAACTCCAGCGTCCAGATGGAGGGGCGCGGGATGGCGCCCGGCGCACGGTCGCGGGGCACGCTGACCTCGGCCACGCCGAAGCTGAGGCGATCAGCCCGGCCGCCGAACATCTCGGCGGCGGCGGCCGAGCCGGTGGAGGCGCGGTGGGTGGCCCAGTAGACATTGACCAGATCGAAGTTCGGCTCGCTGCGCAGGCGCTCCCCCTCTTCGCTGAGGCCTCCAGCCCCGCCTCGGCGCGGGCTGCGTTCAGCTCGTCCAGATAGGGCGACAGCGTCGGGTGGGCGCGGCCCAGATGGTTGCGGCGGATGCGGTAGGCGTTCTCGAACCAGGTCGCGCGCACGGCGGGATCGTCGGTCAACCGGGCCACGGCAATCATGGGGTCGGCCATGCTGAGGTGGCCCCGGCCCCGGATGCGGCTGATGGCGACGAGGGCGGCCTGGTACGCCTCCAGCGCCTCGTCCTCCAGACCGGCGTCCTCATAGGCCTGGGCCATGGCGAGGTGGAATTCGATCAGGGATTCGGGGTCGGTGGCCTGAAGCTGGTCCAGCAGGGCCTGATCGGCGGCGACGTATTGCAGGGCGGCCAGATCGCTGGTCGCCACCGCCTCGGCCGCGTCAGCCAGGGTATAGGTCTGGGCCCGGGCGTCAGGCGCGCCGAGCATCAGCGCCAGAGACGCCGCAATCACCAACCCCAGCCGCATGATCCGCTCCCCTTGTTTCGGAAGGGACAGATTGAACGCGGTTCTGCGACGGCGTCCACTTTCCAGATGTGACAGCCGGGGCCTACCCTGTCGCCATGGGCGAATCGGACAGGTCAGGTCGGTGCGGATGGTGCGGCAGCGATCCGCTCTATGTCGCCTATCACGACGAGGAATGGGGCGTGCCGGAGTACGACCCGCGCGCCCTGTGGGAGAAGCTGGTGCTGGACGGGTTCCAGGCCGGGCTGGCGTGGATCACCATCCTGAGAAAGCGCGAGACAATGCGCGCGGCCTTCGACGGGTTCGATCCGGAAAAGGTGGCCCGGTACGGCGAGGATGACCGGGCGCGGCTGCTGGCCGATCCGGGGATCATCCGCTCACGAGCCAAGATCGACGCGGCCATCGGCGGGGCGCGCATCTGGCTGGAGATGCGGGACGGCGGCGAGGATTTTTCGGCCTGGCTGTGGAGCTTCGTGGACGGGGCGCCGGTGCAGGGCGACTGGACCGATTTCCGTCAGGCGCCGACCCAGACGCCACAGTCGCAGGCCATGGCCAAGGCGCTGAAGGCGCGCGGCTTCAAATTCTGCGGGCCGGTCATCACCTATGCATTCATGCAGGCGGTGGGCATGGTCAACGATCACCAGACCCCGTGCTTTCGCCATGAGGCCGTAAAGGCTATGGCCCGCTGATGTCCCTCGGTCCCAATCTCACGCTGGAAGCCCTGTGCGCCGCGCCCGTCTGCGGCGTGGACGAGGCCGGGCGCGGGCCGTGGGCGGGGCCGGTGTCGGCGGCGGCGGTGATCCTGAACCCGGGCGATCTGCCGGACGGATTGAACGATTCCAAGGTTCTGACCGCCAAGGCTCGCGCAAGACTTGAGATCGAGATCAAGGCGCGGGCCGTGGCTTGGGGCGTCGGCTTCGCCTCGGCGCGGGAGATCGAGGACGTCAACATACTCAAGGCCACGGGTCTGGCCATGTGCCGGGCCATCGAGCAGCTGTCGGTGACGCCGGTGGTGGCTCTGGTGGACGGCAACCACCCCTTCGCCCTGCCCTGCCCGGTCAGGACGGTGGTGGGCGGCGACGGCCTGTCCCTGTCCATCGCGGCGGCCTCGATCCTGGCCAAGACGGCGCGGGATCGGGTGATGGTCGAATTGGACGGGCTGTATCCGCAGTACGGGTTCGCCGGCCACAAGGGCTACAACGCCCCGGTGCACCAGCAGGCCCTGCGCGAGCACGGCCCCTGCCCCGAACATCGCCGCACCTGGGCGCCGATCCGGGCGTGCTGGAAGAGGTTTAATCCTTCTCCCGTTGGGAGAAGAGGGAACCCGCGCACCGGAGCGGAGCGGAGGTTCTGGCGCGG
>NZ_BATC01000080.1 GCF_000466985.1 Brevundimonas abyssalis TAR-001 | reverse complement strand
TGATTCCCGCCACCGCCGCCAGCCCGGCCGTGCGTCCCCGCGCCAGGGTGACCAGCGCCAGCCAGCCCATGTTCGGCCCCGGCGTCAGCTCCACCAGCACCATGGCCATCAGGAACGGCGCGATGATCGCGGGATCCAGCGGCAGGCTCATCGGCTCATCCCCGTCGCCACTTGGCCAGGTCGTCGAGGATTTCGGCCTCGATCTGGGCGCGGGTGAAGCCGGTCACGTCCTGACGGCGCCCCCCCTGGGCCTGAGCCGTCAGGCGCCATTCCACGCTGCGCCGGTCCTCGGGCGCCTCCAGCGGCGACAGGGCGGGCAGGGGCCGGGACGCGGCGGTCAGCCGCCAGGTGAAGTCGGCCCAGCCGGGATGGTGCACGGTCAGCGCCGCCCCGTCCTCGAGGGTGGTCACCTCGGCGGTCTCCATGCCTTCGGCCGTCAGGGCGGCGGCGGCCGCCTGCATGGCCGGCAGGCCATGCCGCTCGATCTGGCGGTCGATGTCCCGGCGACGGGCGGGGGCCATCATGCGCTTGACCCGCTCGGCCAGCGGCGGCTGCTCGGTGTCGATCTCGCGCCCGGCGGCGTCGGCGGACATCTGCCGCACCAGCCCGGCGGTCAGCAGGATCATGATCACCGCGAACGGCAGGGCGGCCACAAGGGTCGCGGCCTGCAGCGCCCCCAGTCCCCCTGCCAGCAGCAACAACGCCGCCGCCAGCCCCTCCATGGAACACCAGTAGATCCGCTGCCAGCGGGGCGTGTCGTCCGCGCCGCCGGACGCGATGGTGTCGATCACCAGCGAGCCGGAGTCCGCGCTGGTCACGAAGAACACAGCCACCAGAATGACCGCCAGGGTCGAGGTGATGGCCGTGCCCGGCAGATACTCAAAGAACTGGAACAGGGCCGTGGACAGGTCCGTCTGCACCGCCTGGGTGATGGCTCCGGCCGCCACGCCCATGTCCAGGGCGATGGCCGTGTTGCCGAAGACGGTCATCCACAGGAAGGTGAAACCGGTGGGCACCAGCAGCACCCCGGCGGCGAACTGGCGCACCGTGCGGCCGCGCGAGATGCGGGCGATGAACATGCCCACGAAGGGCGACCAGGCGATCCACCAGGCCCAGTAGAACAGGGTCCAGTCGGCCATCCAGCCGCGCGGCTCATAGGCGTAGAGGTTGAAGGTCCGCTGGAAGAACTGGTCCAGATACAGGCCGAAATTCTGCACGAAGGCCTTCAGCAGGAACCCGGTCGGCCCTGCGATCAGCACGAACAGCATCAGCCCCACGGCGATGGTCAGGTTCAGCTCCGACAGCCGTCGCACGCCCCGGTCCAGCCCGGTCAGCACCGAGACCATGGCCGCCCCCATGACCACGGCGATCAGCCCCACCTGCACCCAGGCGTTGGACGGCAGGCCGGTCAGATAGGTCAGCCCGCTGTTGATCTGGGCCACGCCCAGCCCCAGCGAGGTGGCGATGCCGAACAGGGTGCCGCAGATGGCGAAGATGTCCACCGCGTCCCCGATGGGCCCGTTGATGCGCCGGCCCAGCAGCGGGTGCAGCCCCGAGCGCAGGGTCAGGGGCAGGCCCTTGCGGTGCGCGAAATAGGCCAGGCTCAGCCCCACCACCGCATAGACGGCCCAGGCGTGCACGCCCCAGTGGATGAAGGTGATGACCATGCCCTCGCGGGCGGCGGCGAAGGTGCCGGGCTCGGCCTCGGGCGGGGCGGCGTAGTGCTGCACCGGCTCGGCCACGGCGAAATACATCAGGCCGATGCCCATGCCCGCGGCGAACAGCATGGCCAGCCACGACAGATAGGGGAAATCCGGCTCGCAGTCGTCCGGCCCCAGCTTCAGCTTGCCGGTGGGGCCGATGGCCAGCCACAGCACCATCAGCAGGAACCCCGCCACCGAGGCCACATAGAACCAGCCGAAGGTGGCGATCACCCAGTCCTGGGCGTGGCCGAAGGCGTAGTCCGAGGCGCCCGGCGCGATCAGGGCGGCGGCGAGCAGGGCGCCGATGATCAGGCTGGCCCCCCAGAACACGCGCGGATTCATCTTTGACTTCAGCATGGAAGCGAAGCGTAGCGGCGTCGTGGCGGTTCCGCGACCCCTTGCGTTGCGAAATCGCCACACCCACTTCCAGCGTGACCGCTCATGGCGTCGCTTTCCGAAGGGCGCCGAAGGGCTCACTATCCGCCTGTAGCAGGGGACAACCGCCGTGAACCTCGACCTCTATTCCGACCGCGCCAAGACCGCGATCCAGTCCGCCCAGAGCCTCGCCCTGGCCCGCCGCCACCAGCAGTTCGCGCCCGAGCATCTGCTCAAGGTGCTGCTGGAGGAGCGCGACGGCCTGGCCCGCAATCTGATCACCGCCGCCGGCGGCGACGCGGCCAAGGCCGAGCAAGCCGTCGAGACCGCCCTCAGCAAGCGGGCCCAAGTCTCCGGCGGCTCGGGCCAGCTGTATCTGGACGGCGACACCGCCCGGGTCTTCGCCGCCGCCGAGAACGCGGCGAAAAAGGCCGGTGACCAGTTCGTCACCACGGAACGCGTCCTGCACGCCATCGCCAAGGAGGGCGGGGTCGCCGCCACCGTGCTGGCCTCGGTGGGCGCCACGCCGGACGCCCTGAACGACGCCATCAACGAGCTGCGCAAGGGCAAGACCGCCGACTCCGCCGCCGCCGAGGACGCCTATGACGCCCTCAAGCGCTACGCCCGCGACCTGACCCAGGCCGCCCGCGACGGCAAGGTGGATCCGGTCATCGGCCGCGACGAGGAGATCCGCCGCACCATCCAGGTCCTCGCCCGCCGCACCAAGAACAACCCCGTCCTGATCGGCGAGCCCGGCGTCGGCAAGACCGCCATCATCGAGGGCCTCGCCCTGCGCATCGTCAACGGCGACGTGCCGGAATCCCTCAAGGACAAGAAGGTGCTGGCCCTGGACATGGGCGCCCTCATCGCCGGGGCGAAATACCGGGGCGAGTTCGAGGAGCGGCTCAAGGCCGTGCTGAACGAGGTCACCGCCGCCGAGGGCCAGATCGTCCTGTTCATCGACGAGATGCATACGCTGGTCGGCGCCGGAAAGACCGACGGGGCCATGGACGCCTCCAACCTGCTCAAACCCGCCCTGGCGCGCGGCGAGCTGCACTGCGTCGGCGCCACCACCCTGGACGAATACCGCAAGCACGTGGAGAAGGACGCCGCCCTGGCCCGCCGCTTCCAGCCGGTGTTCGTGGACGAGCCCAGCGTCGAGGACACCGTCTCGATCCTGCGCGGCCTCAAGGAGAAGTACGAGGTCCACCACGGGGTGCGCATCGCCGACGGCGCCATCGTCGCCGCCGCCACCCTGTCCAACCGCTACATCACCGACCGCTTCCTGCCCGACAAGGCCATCGACCTGATCGACGAGGCCGCGTCGCGCGTGCGCATGGCCGTGGACTCCAAGCCCGAGGCCCTGGACGAGATCGACCGCCGTCTGGTCCAGCTCAAGATCGAGCGCGAGGCCCTCAAGAAGGAGACCGATCAGGCCTCCAAGGCCCGCCTCGAAAAGCTGGACGAGGAGATCGACGGCCTGCAGGCCGAGTCCGACGACCTCACCGCCCGCTGGAAGGCGGAGAAGGACAAGGTCGGCCAGTCCGCCCAGCTGCGCGAGACCCTCGACCGCCTGCGCAATGAGCTGGCCGCCGCCCAGCGCGCCGGCGACCTGGCCCGCGCCTCGGAGATCGCCTACGGCCAGATCCCCGGCATCGAGAAGCAACTGGCCGAGGCCGAGGCCAACGAGGCCGACGCCTCCGGCCCCCTCACGCCGGAAGTGGTCGACGCCGCCCAGATCGCCGCCGTGGTCTCCCGCTGGACCGGGGTGCCGGTGGACAAGATGCTGGAGGGCGAGCGCGAAAAGCTGCTGTCCATGGAGGACGCCCTGCGCAACCGCGTGGTGGGTCAGGACGAGGCCCTGGCCGCCGTCTCCGACGCCGTACGCCGCGCCCGCGCCGGCCTCAACGACCCCAACCGCCCGCTGGGCAGCTTCCTGTTCCTGGGCCCCACGGGCGTGGGCAAGACCGAGCTGACGAAAGCACTCGCGGAGTTCCTGTTCGACGACGACGCCGCCATCACCCGGCTGGACATGTCCGAATACATGGAGAAGCACAGCGTCTCCCGCCTGATCGGCGCCCCTCCGGGCTATGTGGGCTATGACGAGGGCGGCGCCCTGACCGAGGCGGTGCGTCGGCGCCCCTATCAGGTGGTCCTGTTCGACGAGGTGGAGAAGGCCCACCCCGACGTGTTCAACGTGCTGCTGCAGGTGCTGGACGACGGCCGCCTGACCGACGGTCAGGGCCGCACCATCGACTTCCGCAACACCCTGATCATCATGACCTCCAACCTGGGGTCCGAGTATCTGTCGCAACAGGGCGAGGGCGACGACGTGGAGGCCGTGCGCCCGCTGGTCATGGAGGCCGTGCGCGGCCATTTCCGGCCCGAGTTCCTCAACCGCATCGACGAGATCGTGCTGTTCCAGCGCCTCGGCCGCGACCAGATGGCCGGCATCGTCCGCATCCAGCTGGGCCGCTTCGAGAAACTGCTGGCCGACCGCCGCCTGACCCTGTCCATCGACGACGCGGCGTTGGCCTGGCTCGCCGACCGCGGCTACGACCCGACGTATGGGGCCCGCCCCCTGAAGCGCGTCATCCAGAAGGACCTGGTCGACCCCATCGCGAGAAAGCTGCTCGCCGGCGAGATCGAGGACGGCGGAGTCATCGCGGTGTCAGCGGGCAGCGACGGTCTGACCATAGGAAAAGCCCAGGTCCACTAGGACCTGGGCCACCCAGGAATCGTCATCCCGGCCGAAGCGCAACGGAGCGCCGGGACGGGAAGGCGGTGGGGGATTAGGGGACGCGGGGCTGATCCTGACCCGGTGGTTGGATAAGCCGTCGCCGGAAAATTTGTTCGCAGGCCAGCTGCGTCCGCCCACACAATCATTCAAACAAACACGCTTGACACCGCTTGATTCGTGGAGCAAAGGGGTTGCCATGAAAAAGCTTCGCCTTAAATCCGGCCAGTTCGAAATCGAGCTCGAGAGCGACGACCTCAAGGGTGATCTTGAGATCATTTTTCAAGCCGTCCCATTTCTATCAGATAATCCGAGCGGAAAGGCAGAATCTCGGCCGCCGCAGACAGCAGGATTTGCGCCCGCCGAGGCTGAGCAGGATCCAGCCCTCTCACAGGGCATCAACTCCTACGTCGCAAAACTCAGAGCGGGCAGCGCTCGCGAAATGATGCGTGCCGCCTCCTATCATCTCACGTTTAATGACGGTCTTGATGAGTTTACAAAAGAAGAACTGTACGCTCGATGCAAGCAAGCCCGTGATTGGAAGGCCGACCATTCAAATCAGCAAGCAATAAATCTCCACAGAATGGTTAAGTCCGGAGAACTTACAGAGCGCGTAGGGGGTAAGTACTGTGTTCCGTCTAAGAAATTGGAAGAAGCCAAATCAGTGCTGCTGAATGACTAAACTTGCCTCCGATCTTGCGTCGCGTCGACGAACCAACACCGCCAAAGCATACATCCTTTTGGATGCAGCAGGTGGCACTTCCACGACAGGTGACTTGATCGCGCTCGCAAAGGCTAATGGGTGTCGGAGTGCAGCGAGATGGAATCTTGCTTCAATATTTTCGAGAAACCCAGAACGTGTCGCCAGAATGCAAGAAGGTTGGAGACTACTTGCCGATGGATATGCCTATCTGCAAACCCAAGGTTACGAACCAACGTCTCTAGCGCAAGGCTCCTCTGCGGCACACAATGAGGATAAATCGCTCCATATTGTCATTGGGCATGGCCGATCTCCGCTTTGGAAGGATCTGAAGGAGTGGCTCCAGGATGGGTATGACTGCACGGTGCATGAGTTCAATAGTCAGTCGATAGCCGGCGTCTCGACCAAGGAGCGCTTGGAGGCGCTCCTTGACTTGGCTGATGTGGCGTTTCTTGTGATGACGGCCGAAGATGAGCAAGCAGACGGCACGGTGCGTGCGCGTATGAATGTCGTGCACGAGGCTGGCCTGTTTCAGGGACGCTTAGGCTTTAAGAATGCGCCCATCCTCCTCGAGGACGGTTGCGAGGAGTTTAGCAACATCGCTGGGATTGGGCAGATCAGGTTTCCGACGAACGATCTCAACCCGGCCTTCCGGGAACTCGCCAAATATCTCAAGAATCAGCAGCCGCGCTTGCGTGCTTGAAGTAGGATAGAGCTAGGCCAACCGCCCCAGAAGAAAGTCCTGCCACGCTGCATAAACTACGCCCTCCGGTGCTCTAACGCGCTCATTTGACGTACCATAAGCGGATAGATGCCTGAGCAAAATCTGCTCCATCTGATAGGCCGGTGCGCCGTTCGGCCAAGTATGAGTGAGTACGACCTCCCAGCACTCACCATCCAACACCTCGCTCGGGACTGAAAAGTTGAGTGCCTGCCGACGCAGCAAGACGTTCTGACTTATACCGATCTTCCAGCAGGTCGATTTTCCGAAGCGCATCAGGTAGGTCGCGGTCGGCCCGTCTTCTCTGGCCACCAGTGCGGACCACTCGGATGGCGGTGGCCCCGGCTGTCCGGGGCTAGTGGCGTCCAGTTTCGGTTTCGCGGAGTGAAGCCTCTGCTGTTTAAGCGCCGCCGCCGAGGGGGGAAGGTCGACTTCCTCAATCTCCAACTCAAGGATTCGAGCCACTTCGTCGCTCGAAAGCTTGTCGGTTCCGGTAATGGCCGCGCTCGTCAATTGGCGGCCGATCACATCGCGAATGCGTGGCTTGTCGGGAAAGAGCCACGCGCGCGCTGCGGGCACCGCGTGCGGCCATTTGAAGACGCCATTCTCAAACAGGCGGTCCGGCAGTTCGGTGCCTGGCGGTATGAGGTCTTCAGCGTTCATTGGCGAACGAACAAACTCTATCAGGCCGAGGGCCCGTCCACGGCTTTCCTCAACTGTCGGCTCCCCCTGCGTGCCAACAGCCAGAATGAGGTCACCGGGCCGGCTGCGGGCGATCAATGCATCGCGGCTTCCCGCGTGTGTGAAGCCCGCAAAGGGGTGCCCGGTTGGATCGAAGCCCCAGAACCAAGTGCCGAACACTTGTGGCTCCCCTCGGTCCGCCGAGTATGCCGCATAGGCTTCCGCAGGGACGCGTGCACGGAGACGGTTGCCGACATTCATCCGTTGCTGACCTGGGTTCAGATCTGGGTAGTCGCCGCGCGCGTCTACGCCGTACTCGGCTGCCAGCGTGTAGAGACGATCAAGATCAAGTCGACCGTCCGCGCCCCTCGTTCGATCAGCAAGCCAAAGATTGAAGGGACTCTGGGCGGTGCGTTCTGTCCAGTGCGCCCGTTGCTCACGACTGATTTCCATTGACCGCCTCCTGCCTACACTTCCACTCTAGACGCGCATTGCGTCAACGGCGGACGTACGCTCGGCGCGATAATGGACTTCACGCCCGACCACCGCCCCACTTCCGCCCCAAGCGTGACACCCCCGCAACCTTCTGAAATCACGCCGTTTCATGACGGCGATTTAACTGAGGAGGTCGCCGTTCTGCTGCTATCGGCGAGGATGATCGGACCCTGTGAGTCCGAAGGGGCCCGACACCATGATCCGACTGAAAACCCTCCTGCTCACCGGCGCGGCCGTGGCCCTCATCGGCGCCCCCGCCTACGCCCCGGCCCATGCCCAGACCGCCCCGGCCGAACCGGCCCCGCAACCGGCCCCCGCCGACGCGCCCGCCGACGATCAGCGCCCGAGGACGAAGACCCCACCACGGTCGAGGCGATCGTGGTCACCACCGACCCCACCGCCATCCGCACCTCCATCGACTCCACCAGCTACAGCCTGGCCAACGACCTGCAGGCCACCACCGGCAGCCTGGCGGACGCCCTGCGCAACATCCCGTCGGTGGACGTGGACCCCCAGGGCGGCGTGTCGCTGCGCGGCGACTCCAACGTCACCATCTTGGTGGACGGGCGTCCCTCCGGCATCCTGTCCGGCCCGGGCCGGGCCCAGGCCCTGCTCCAGCTGCCGGCGGACCAGTACGCCCGCATCGAGGTCATGACCAACCCGTCCGCCGCCTACAGCCCGGAAGGCTCCGGCGGGGTCATCAACCTGATCACCCGGCCCACCGCCCCGCGCGCCGGGGTCCAGAGCACCGGCTCTGTGCGCCTCAATGTGGGCGACGACGGCCGCTGGAACGCGGGGCTCAGCGGCTCGCGCCAGAAGGACGACCTGACCCTGTCGGGCGATCTCAGCTACCGCACCGACCCCAACACCTTCTCGTTCCTGCGCACGCGCGAACAGCTGGATCCCGTCACCGGCGCGGTGGTCTCGACCACCACCACCGACCAGACCATGGACATGGACCAGAGCGGCGCCTTCGGCCGCTTCACCGCCGAATACCGCCTGACCGACCGCACCAGCGTGACCGGCGAACTGCGCGGTGTGGCCTTCAGCGGCGAGGGCCTGAACAGCGCCCTGTACCAGACCCGCGACGCCGGCGGCGCCCTGACCGGCGCCTACAGTCGCGACGCCGACGTGGACTTCGACTTCACCAATTTCGGCGGCACGGCCCGCGTGGTGCACCGCTTCGACGATGCGGGCCATGAATGGTCCAACGAGCTGCGCTACGACGCCAACGGCAACGAGAACAGCGGCCTGGCCGTCAGCCGGTTCGCCACCCCCGCCGCCCCGGACGTGTACGAGCGGACCCTCCAGGACAACGACCAGACCACCCTGGGCTTCACCAGCGCCTATGTGCGGCCCTTCACCGAAGCCGGCCAGATGCGCCTCGGCTACGAGCTGAACCAGCAGCGCCCGGAGCAGGACGTGGTCTTCGCCCGCGGCCCGTCCGAGGCCGGCCTGGCCGTGATCCCCGGTCTCAGCAACCGCTTCGAGGGCCGCCAGACGGTCCACGCCGTGTACGGAACCTACGAGCGCCCCCTCAGC
Source organism: Brevundimonas abyssalis TAR-001 (assembly GCF_000466985.1). GTDB lineage: Bacteria > Pseudomonadota > Alphaproteobacteria > Caulobacterales > Caulobacteraceae > Brevundimonas > Brevundimonas abyssalis. The sequence goes on along the minus strand of NZ_BATC01000080.1, from coordinate 982 downwards.
GAGAAGCTGTCGGCCCAGTGGGGCCTGCGTCTGGAGCAGGCGGACATCCGCATCGACGACCTGACCGGCGGCGTCTCGGCGTCCCAGGACTATTTCCGCGCCTATCCCTCGGCGCACGTCCAGTACCAGCTCACCGACGACCAGACCCTGCGCGCCAGCTATTCGCGCCGCATCCAGCGGCCGCAACTGGCCCAGCTGAACCCCTTCGTGTCCTATCAGGACCCCCAGAACCTGCGCTCGGGCAATCCCGATCTGGAGCCCCAGGAGACCGACGCCTTCGAGGTCATGTGGCAGATGCGCAAGAACCAGACCTTCTATCAGGCCACGGTCTATGTGCGTGACACCGACGGCGCCTTCACCGAGGCGGTCACCGATATCGGCGGCGGCGTCCTGCTGACCCGGCCCGAGAACCTGGGCTCGCGCCTGGACATGGGGCTGGAGCTGACCGCCAGCGGACGCCTGCACCCCACCCTGCGCTACAACGGCAGCCTCAACGTCTTCCGCCAGCAGATCGACTCCGCCGGCATTCCGGGCGGCGGCGACCGCGAGGCGACCCTGGCCAGCGGCCGCGTCAGCCTGAACTGGCAGCCGACCGAGAAGGATTTCCTGCAGGTGTCCGGCTTCTGGCAGGGCGAGACCCTGCTGGCCCAGGGCACGCGCGAGGCCGGCGGCATGCTCAACATCGGCTACCGCCGCAAGCTGACCGACAAGCTGTCGCTGAACATCACCGGCCGCGACGTGCTGAACAGCTTCAGCAACGACACGGTGTACGAGACCCCGCAGTTCCGCGAGCGGTTCGAGCAGGACATCCGCCTGCGCGCCTTCTACATCGGCCTCAGCTACAGCTTCGGCTCCGGCCCCCGCCGCCAGCCCGAACAGTTCGACTTCTCGACGTCCCCCACGGGGGGCTGAGCGGGGCGGGGGGCTAGTCGTCCCCCCGCTTCCTCCCTGTCCATTCTTCTGTTCCGCTCATCCCCGCGAA
>NZ_BATC01000081.1 GCF_000466985.1 Brevundimonas abyssalis TAR-001 | reverse complement strand
AACATCCTGCTGCTGTGGGGCGCGGTCATCGAGCGCGGCTATCCCTCGCAGGGCTGGCTGACCTTCAAGCAGGCGCTGGCGGCGGGCGGAGCGGTCAGGAAGGGCGAGCGCGGAACCACCGTCGTCTATGCCGACCGCTTCACCCCCGAAGCCGAAAAGGAACGCGCCCGCGAGACGGGCGAGAACGCCCGCGTGGTGCCCCTCCTCAAACGCTTCACCGTGTTCAACCTCGCCCAATGCGAGGGGCTGGACCGGCTCGCCCCCGAACCCGCGCCCCTGCCGGAACGCCAGATCATTCCCGCCGCCGAGGCGCTGATAGACGCGACCGGCGCGGACTTCCGCATCGGCGGCGAGCGCGCCTTCTACGCGCCCGGCCCGGACTTCATCCAGGTCCCGCCGCAACCGGCCTTCCGCGAGCAGATCAACTATTATCGCACCTGTTTCCATGAACTGGCCCACTGGACCGGCCATCGCGCGCGGCTCGACCGCGACCTGTCCGGCTGGCGCGGCGGTCCCGCTTACGCCCGCGAGGAGCTTGTCGCGGAAATGGGGTCCGCCTTCGTCTGCGCGGCCAAGGGCGTGGTCCCGACCGTTCGCCATGCGGACTATCTCGGATCGTGGCTCGACGTGCTGCGCGAGGATAACCGCGCCATCTTCCGCGCCGCCAGTCAGGCCAGCAAGGCGGCCGACTTCCTGCTGGCGTTCGAGGGCGCGCCCGAGGGCCAGCCCGCCGCCGCGCGGCAATCCCATTCCTCCGTGCAGGAAAGGATCGCGGCATGATCCTGCTGACCTCCGAACTGCGCGCGCGCCTGCTGGCCAACAACCATGCCCTGCGCGCGGCGCAACGCGAGAACCGCCGCGAACCGGATCACGTCCCGGTCGTGAAGCTGTTCAATCCCTGCGGCGCGGCGACATGGCTTATCAGCGATATCGACCCGGACGGCGACCTGATGTTTGGCCTTGCGGACCTTGGGTTCGGCGCTCCCGAACTCGGCTATGTCAGCCTGTCCGAACTGGCGAGCGTCCGCCTGCCGCTGGGCCTCGGCATCGAGCGCGACCTGTTCTTTGAAGGGCGCTTCCCGCTCTCGACCTACGCCGACGCGGCGCGCCGCACCGGCTCCATCATGGAAGGCATCGGCCTGCTGCACGCCCTGCCGAAAGGGGGCGCAACATGACCCGCTACACCGTCGAATGCGCCTGCGCGGCCTATGAATACACCCGCGTCACCGTCGAGGCGGCCACGCTGGACGCGGCGCTGGACGCGGCGCTTGACGCCGCCATCGCGGCGGCGGCCGAGCGCGACGATTGGGCTTCCGACAACGAAACCGGCCCGATCTTCGCGGACGCCGCGACCGAGGGCGCATGGCGGGACGGCAACCCGCTCCTGCCGATCCCCGACCGCTTCACCGAGGCCGGGGAGCCGTCCACAGTGACGATCATCATGGAGGGCGGCGCCATCCATGAGGTGACCTTTGAAGGAACGCCCTGCCGCGTCCTGATCCGCGACTATGACGTGGAGGGCGCCGAACCGGAGGACACCGAGCCTGACCCCGAGGGCCGCCCGGCGCTGACCTTCCGCTACGGGCCGTGGCCCGACCATCCGCCCGACCCCGTTCCCGAGCTTCCGTCCGCCCCACCGGGCGGCGGATGACCCGCGCCAATCCCGGCGCAACCCGGCCCCGCCCGTCATCCCTAGGAAAGATCAGGCGGACGGGGCCGGTCCACTCCCATGAAGGAGCAGACTGACATGAAACTCGCACATTACGACCAAGGCAAGCTGTCGATCTCCAAGGCCAATATGCACTACGGCAAGAAGGCCCCGGACGTGTCGCACATCCTGCCCTCCATCCGCGAACGGGGCGTGATCGTTCCGCTGATCGTCCGCCCGGTCGAGGGCGGCGAACCCGATCAGGGCGAAATCGTCGCGGGCGCGCGCCGCTGGACCGCCAACGCCATCGTTCTGGACGAGGGCGTCGATCACGGCCCCTTGCCCTGCGCGGTGATGGAGCCGGGCGATGACGCCGCCGCCATCGAGGCTTCGCTGTTGGAGAACTTCGCCCGGCGCGACGCCGACGAGGTGACCGAGTGGCACACCTTCACCCGCTTGGTGAAGGAAGGCCGCACGGTGGAGCAGATCGGCCAGACCTTCGGCATGACCAATCTGCAAGTGCGGCAGGTTCTCGCCCTGGGCAACCTGTTGCCCCGCGTCCGGTCGCTCTACAGCCAGAAGGCCATCGACGTCCCGACCATCCGCCATCTGACTCTGGCCTCCAAGGCCCGGCAGAAGGAATGGCTGGCCCTCTACGGCGACCCGGAGCAATACGCGCCCACCGGCTCGCAGTTGAAGGCGTGGCTGTTCGGCGGCCAGTCGATCCCGACGACCGTGGCGATCTTCGACCTCGCCGCCTACCCCGGCCGGATCACGACCGACCTGTTCGGGGAGGACGGCTATTTCGAGGACCCGGACCTGTTCTGGACCGAGCAGAACCGGGCGGTGGCCGCACTCCGCGACCGCTACCTTGAAGACGGCTGGAACGCGGTCGAGGTGAAGGACGTGGGCGACTACTTCCACAGCTACGACCATGAGAAGACGCCCAAGGATCGGGGCGGCCGGGTCTATATCTCGGTCACCGGGCGCGGCGAGGTGAACGTCCACGAGGGCTGGCTGACCGGCAAGGAGGCCCGGCGCGCCCGCGCCGACGCCGCCCGCGCCGCGCAGACTGAGGAAGACCGCGCCGCCGCCAGAGCCGGGCGGCCCGAAACCACCAGCAGCTTGCAGGCATACATCGACCTGCATCGCCACGCGGCGGTCCGGGCGGTCATGGCCGATCACCCCGGCGTGGCCTTCCGGTTGATGGTGGCCCATGCGGTCACCAGCGCGGGCCTGTGGACGGTCAAGGTCGAAGACCAGCGGGCGCGCAACGAGGCGGTGACCGAAAGCGTCGAGACGAGCGCGGCGGAAACCCGCTTCGACGCCCGCCGCCGCGAGGCGCTGGCCCTGCTGAAACGCTCGCCCGACGACCCGACCGTGATCCTCGGCGGCTACTACAACGACGAGGAAGACGCGGCCGCCGTCTTCGCGCGGCTGCTGGCGCTCACCGACGCGGAGGTGATGACCGTCGCCGCCGTGGTCATGGGCGAAAGCCTCGCCGCCGGGGGCGAGGCCGTGGAGGCGGTCGGGGCCTACCTCAAGCCCGACATGGCCGAACTGTGGACGGCGGACGATGTGTTCTTCGACCTGATCCGCGACCGCGAGGTGGCCAACGCAATGCTCAAGGACGTGGGCGGCAAGCCGGTCGCGGACGGCAATGTCACCGAGAAGGTCAGGACCCAGCTCGGCATCATCCGCGACCATCTGGCCGGGACGGGCGACCGGCCCAAGGTCGAGGGCTGGACGCCGAAGTGGCTGGCCTTTCCGCCCGCCGCCTACGCCGGGCGGCCGTTCCCCACACTGGACAGCCACAAGGCGGTCCAGCCGCTCCTGCGGCGGGTTCGGAGGCCCGCCGTTCCGGCCCCGGCCGAACCCGCGAGCGCCCCGGACACCCCGGACTTCGCCATCGCGGCGTGACTGAAACCGGAGGGGCGGTCCGCCGCCCTCCGGTCCCTTTTTCCCGAAAGGATCGACCCATGACCATCGCACAACTGGCCGCGCATCTGGCCCGGCTCCAGAGGATCGACCCCGCCGTGGGCGAGGCCCGCATTGTCTATGACGACGAGGACAAGCCGGTGGGCGGCGGCATCCTCGGCCGCAAGGACGGGGCCTGGACCCTGCTGCTGACGCCCATCCCGCTCGATCAGGTGGGCGGCTTCTAGACCCGCCCGCCCCGAAAAATCGCGCGCCGCCCGGCTCCCTCGCGGGAGCGCGGGCGGCGCATTTCTTCATGGGATCGCCCGGCTTAGTGCGTCAGCCCACAGGCCTGACGGATAGCAATCTGCACCGGCGAGGGGGGCAGCGCCGGATCAAGCTCACCCTTCGGCAGCAGCGGCGGCTGCGCCATGAAACGCGGTCGTTCCCCTCGGTGAGGTTGCGCCGCATGAACGATGAAGGGATGGCATAGATAGACAGTGCCCGCCGCACCTGTCGCCAACGCAACATCGCAATCTTCCGTGGAGGCGTAGCCGTCAGCGGAAAGCTGCCTGAGCGTCGCGCCCGCATCGCCGTAGGGCAGCAACTGGCGCGCAATGGTCGCGTGTGACCCCTTTCGTATCTTTGTCGGCGCATCATCGGGACCGACATCCGAAAACAGGAACAGCATCAGCAAGGCGCGCCCGCTGCTCTTCACGTTCGCCCGCCACTCCATGAAATCCGGATTCTCCACGCCGAAGCTCATGTCCACATGCCAGCCCTCGTCACCGGGGGATTCTGACGAGGGAAAGCGGATCGGGAAGGTCCCGACACCCTTGGGAGCAAGCCAGCGGTCTTTCCCAACGAGTTGATCGTAGGCTTTGCGCAGTTCCGGCGTGTTCGCGGCTGCGATGAAGGGGGGAGAGGACTTGAACCCGACCCGCACAACGGGTTGCGTCCAGTTTTCGGGTTCGTCGGGCGACAGACCGAGATCGGCCCACAATTCGTCCCGACCTTGCTTCGCCAGGTCGGCGCTGAAGGCGTTTTCGACTTTGACGAAACCATCGTCAATGAAGCTCAGGACCTGACCGGAGGTCAGGCCGACATGCTTGGATCTCGGCATTGGAAATACATTCTCCGCTCGGCCGCTGCATCGGCAGGGCCGTCTCGATCTGAACGGCGCAGATGCGCCGGCACGACTTCAGTCGTTCAGATCAACGGGAAGAATGTGGACATGAACTTCATGGTCATCACCTATGCTTGGTCGCGGATGAGTTCAAGGGCCCGTGATGGAGCGCTGGCCGCGTCTCGGCGGCATCGGTGATGGTGTATCTCCGTCATGGAGAATAGGCAGCGGCGTAGAAGCTTTTCCGTCGCCGCGGATCGCCTCCCGGCTTGGATGCAAGGCGCTGGTTGGCTAGCATCGTCTCTTTCCGAATTGGGGGACCCGATGACAGAAGACGTTGCGCCCGCACCCGACCTGGTGGGCCTCACCGCCGATCTTGTCACCGCCTATGTGGCCAACAACTCCGTGAGCGTCGAGTTGCTGCCCGGCCTGATCGCCTCGATCCACCAGACCCTTTCCGGGCTGGGCAACGAGGACGAGCCTGCCGAAACCCACGTTCCCGCCGTCTCGGTGCGCAAGTCGCTGGCGAGCCGCGACCACATCGTTTCTCTCATCGATGGCAAGCCCTACAAGTCGCTTACCCGCCACCTGAACACTCACGGCCTGACGCCGGAAGAATACCGTGCCCGCTACGGTCTAACGGCGAGCTATCCGATGGTCGCGCCCGCCTATTCGGAAAAGCGAAGCGCGCTCGCCAAGGCGCTCGGCTTCGGCCGTAAACCGACGGCCAAAACTCCTTCGAAATCGCCCGCCAAGGCTCCGGCCAAGGCCGGCCGCAAGCCGCGCGCCAAGGCGGCCAAGGCGGGGACATCGACATGATGAGCAACCGTCTCGCCGCGCTTGGCGGCCTCGCTGCCCTCGCGCTCGCCGCCTGCACCGCGCAGCCCGCCGCGCCCGCCGAGGTCTCCGCGCGCGAACCTGTCGCGCCCGCCGCGCCGGGAACGGCGGGCCCGGCCGAACCACCGCCCGCCGACCAGTGCCGCGCATCGGAACGTCAGGACTGGATCGGCCAGTCGGTCGACAGCTTGCCCGATGCGCCCCCTAGCGAAACGTGGCGCGTGGTCTGCACCAGCTGCGACAGGACCGACGACTTCCGGCCGGATCGTCTCAACATCGAGCATGACGAGGCCACGCGCCGGATCGAAAAGGTGAGCTGCGGCTAGGCGTTCGGTTCGGCGCCAGCCTTGTTGACGGTCGCGCCACCTTTTATGGCTTGCGCCGCCCGAACGGGCCAAAATTCTAAGGACTATCCGATATGAACAACACTGACCTTGCCGAACACCTCGCCTCCCAGCACGGCCTAACCAAAGCCGACGCCAGGAAGCTCGTCGACGCCGTTTTCTCAACGATCGGGGACGCCGCCGCCGCAGGCGAGGAAATCTCGCTCAACGGCTTCGGCAAGTTCAAGGTGAGGGACGTTCCCGCGCGTGAAGGCCGCAACCCCTCCACCGGCGCTACGATTCAGATCGCGGCGTCGCGGAAGCTGTCTTTCGCCCCGGCCAAGGCGGTCAAGGACAAGCTGAACGGCTGATTCACGCAGCGAGGTGCGGAATCCGACGCCCGCGCTCCGGCGCGGGGGCGGGACGGACGAACCTCAGCGAACCCGGTTCGGGATCAGGAGCGTAGGTCTCGCGGACCTGCCCGGCGGCGCGGCCGAGGTTGCAGGCGGAAGGGGCGGGTCCGAGGTTCGCGACCCGCGCGACCGGCGAGACACAGGGCTATGTGGGCGACCGCCACGCGGTCCCGATCGCACCGGCCCAGCGCGACATTGCTGGGGCGAAAGCACCGCCAGGCGGTCCGGTCGCGGGCGGCCGTGGAACGGTTGGGCCGGAGCGGTGGATGGGATCGCGGGGCGCGGCCCCCGCCGCTTCGCAGGCGCCGGGGCCTGGGCGGCCGAGTCCGACACAGCCGACAGCGTGAAAGGATGGGGCGCCTTTGCGCAGGGGTCCCCAAGGCTCAATCCCTCGGCATGGCGACTTGACCTATGATCCGGGCCAGCCGGGCGGCAACCGCTGCGCGCAGGCTTTTTTCCCCGCCGCTGGCGCGGCTCCTCGCGGGCGCTTCGCGCACAAAAAAGCCCTTCGCACCGGGCCTTAAGGCCCTTCGGTGGCGCCTGTCTGGCGCGGCTCATCACGGTCGTCCCATCGCCGGGGATCGGCCCCGGCGACACAGCGAAAGGACACCACCATGTCAGCCATCGGCTATGTCAAACTCGACCGCGACACCGGCGCCTACGAAGGCGCGGTCCGCACCCTCGCGATCAACGCGCCCCTCCGGATCGTGCCCAACGGGTCCAAGGCCGCCGACAACCAGCCCGACTACCGGGTCTATAGCGGCAACGTCGAACTGGGCGCGGGCTGGATCAAGACCGGCGAGCAGTCGCGCCGCGAGTATGTCTCGCTCGGCCTCGCCGCTCCCGAACTCGGGCCGCGCCGGATCTACGTCAACCTCGGCCGCGCCGCCGGACAGGACGACGAGGACGTGTTCGCCCTGATCTGGAACCCGGCCGACTGAGGCCCGGCCTCCACGCCCCCGCGCTCCGGCGCGGGGGCTTTTTTCCGCGCCCGAACGAATCCCCGGACCCGCCTTTTCGTGCGTCCCGCACGCGCTCCCGGCTCGCCAGCATCGCCCCGTCAGGAGGTGATCCATGTCCGAGTCCGACGACGCCAACGCCCGCGCCGAACGCGCCAAGCGCGGCAGCCCGTTCCTCAACACCAAGCAGGCGGCCTTCTATATCGGTCTGCATCGCACGACGCTGGAGATGATGCGCAAGCACGGCGGCGGCCCGCGCTTCCGTTATCACGGGCGCTTCATCCGCTACCATATCGACGACCTCGACCAATGGTCGCTTCGCAACCGCCAGACGCGCGGCGAGCGGTCCGATGCCTAGGCTCGGACCGCAACCGATCGTCCGCTGGCAGCCGCCGCTGGCGCGCCACCAGCGCCGCCGCAGACGCCGCTGGCTCGCCGCCATGGCCGCCGGACTGGCCCTGATCGGGCTCGCCGCCGGGGTCCATTACGGCCTGTCGCCTGCACCGCGCCTGATGTGGAATCCGTCCGCCAGCGCGCCGGTCGGCCTGTGGCGCGTCCATCCCGGCGCGCCGGTGTCGGCCGGGGACATGGTGCTGGCCGAGGCGCCCGAGGCGGTCCGCTGGCTCGCCGCCGAGCGGCGCTATCTGCCCGCCAACGTGCCGCTGCTGAAGCGCGTCGCGGCCGTCCGGGGCGACTATGTCTGCGCCCTGGACGAGACGGTCTATGTGAACGGCCGCCCTGTCGCCCGCCGCCGCGCCGCCGATCCGCAAGGGCGTCCGCTGCCGTGGTGGCGGGACTGCCGCCCCCTTCGCGACGGCGAGTATCTGCTGCTGATGGACGCGCCGGACTCCTTCGACGGGCGCTATTTCGGGCCAGTCGAGGCCGCCGCGATCATCGGCCGGGCGCGCCCGCTATGGGTCCGCTGAGCCTCGCCGCTGCGCTCGCGCTGGCGCTGGCGCAGCCCGCCGCGCTGGACGCCGAGCCGCCTGCGGCCGAGGCTGTCGCCGCATCCCCACGGGTCGAGCACTGGCGGCCCTACATCCGCGAGGCGTCCGAGCGGTTCGGCGTCTCCGAGGCGTGGATCGCCGCCGTGATGCAGGCCGAGAGCGGCGGCCGCACCACGCTGAACGGCCGTCCGATCACCAGCCACGCGGGCGCCATGGGCCTCATGCAGGTCATGCCCGGCACTTGGGCGGAGCTGCGCCGCGAACACGGCTTCGGCCCCGATCCACACAATCCGCGCGACAACATCATGGCGGGCGCGGCCTATCTGAAAGCCATGCACGACCGCTTCGGCTATCCGGGCCTGTTCGCCGCCTACAACGCCGGGCCGGGGCGCTACGCCGAGCATCTGCGCACCGGGCGGCCGCTTCCGGCCGAGACGCGCGCCTACATCGCGCAGCTCGCCCGGACCCCGGCGGACGCCGCGATGCCGCCCGCGATCCTGTCGGGAACACGGCTGTTCTTCACCGTGTCGAATGGCTCCGGTCCGCTTCCCGACGAATCGGAAACCACGCCGGCGGGCGACCTGTTTTTTCCACTCAGGGATCGGGAACCCGGCGACCGCTGATCGTCAGGGCGAGGGGATCACACGCGCTCGTTCCGATGGCTGCGCGCCCTGCGGAGAGGAAAGTATCTGCTCAGGACTTCCCAGCATCCGGGCCGGAACACGCCGCGTCAAGGACGACGGGGCCCCACCATTTTGCTGACGCAAAATCGTTTCCCCCATCGCCGCTTCGCGGCCGCTGCGCGGTCCCTGACCCGGCCCGCTCCACCCCGGAAAACGTCTCCATCCTTTCCAGAAAACAGGAGACGATGATGACCCTTGAACGCCATATCGAGGAACTGCGCGCCGAGCTTCGCGGCGTCAGCGACCCGCGCGAGTTGCGCCAGATCGAGGCCGAGTTGAAGGCGGCGGAAGCGCAACGCGCGGACCGGCGACGTGCCGCCGACGCTGACCGGGAGCGGGGGCGATGAGCCCCCGTAACCGGGCCGACGACCGGCGCGAACACGCCCGGCTGTTGGCGGCGAAAGCCCGGCTGGCGGCCGATGTGGCGGCGCTTGAGGCTGAGTTTCGCGCGGCGAAAACACCACGCGAACGACACAGCATCAATGAGGACCTCTACCTTTGCATGTTGTTCGATGTCTTGTTCGATTGGCAAATCGAGGCGCTGGCCAAGCGTCTGGAGGGTCCCGACCCCTAGACGACTGGGGGGTGAGGGGAGGCGGCGCGTCGGCGTCGTCTCCGCCTTGCATGGCGAGAGCGCGGGCCGTGTGAAGGGGCGGCGTGGAGGGGCTTCACGTGGGGGAA
>NZ_BATC01000082.1 GCF_000466985.1 Brevundimonas abyssalis TAR-001 | reverse complement strand
CGGTCCTGCGCCCTTCCCCGCCTGCCTGCCCCGGGCCAGCCCCCCGCCCCGTCGCAACCGGCGCAGACCGCCGTTCTCGATCCCGCGGATGCGGACATCCTTCGCGCCTTCGCCGCCGAAGGCCTTCCGGCGCCGGCCCGGGGCGCCTCTGAACGGGAGGTGGCCGACTGGCTGGACCGGGTCATGGCCGTGGACGCAAGCCCGGAGCGCCGTCCATGACCGATCCGTCGCCCCCCGGCCCCTCGCGCGGCGACCGCGCGGCCAACCACATCAGGCCGGCGCGGGCGCGCGCGGGGGAGACCGTCACGCGCTCCCTGCGCAAGGGCGACCTGCCACGGGAGGTGGCGGACCGCTATCTCATCGAACGGGACCTGCAGGGCCGGGCCGAACGCTTCTACCGGGATCACCGCACGCCGGATCCGGCGTTTCGGGACACAGGCCGGCGGCTCAGCGCCGGGCGGACCTATCCGGACACGGTGGCCGACATGCTCAAGGTCGCGCAGCACCGGGGCTGGACCCGGCTGAAGGCGGAGGGGGACGAGGCCTTCCGGCGGGAGGTCTGGGTCCAGGCCCGGGCCATGGGTCTGGAGGTGCAGGGCTACAGGCCGCGCGAGCGTGACCACCGGGCCGCCGGCCTGCCCGCCCCCATGGCGCCCGAGGAGCGGCTCCGCCGCGCCGCCATGGTCGTGCGCACCCTCATCAACGATCAGGCCGTGCAGGCCCGGCTGATCGAGCGGGCCGCCGTGCGCGCCGGCCTGACCCGCGATGCCATCGACAGGGTCGCCCGGCCGGATCGGTCCCGCGAGCGTGCGGGACGCTGACGGGGCCGCAACGCTCAGCTCAGTGATCTGAACCTGCCGTCGAAACATCGACGCCCTCGAGGACCGCGCGGCCGAGTGCAGGTGATGTGTAGCGGCCCTGGACGGCATCTGCAGCCCATTGCGACAGGTTGCCGACGACCACCGTTTGATCGGCGTCGGCATGGAGATGCACAGCGAGCCGCATCCTGCTGCGCAGCCAGACGGTCTGGGCGACGTCGCGCATGCAGAATGCAGGATGGCCACCGCCAGAATCCGCCCGTCGTGCGTAAGGACCACAGCGCCTTTTTTCATCGCATGAATGAGCGCGGCACGCCGTGAAACGATAAAGCTCCCCAAACATCACGGGCGTGTCAGGCGGCCCGCCCAGCACGGCCGCGGCCTGAACTCGAACAGGTCCCCGCGTATGGAGATAGGCGGCCTGGCGATCACCTAGAAACCGCTCCAGCGCACGGTCGAAGGCAGGATCCCGGACGATCTCATTCGTTGTGCGGCAAGCACCGGGATCGAAGAGCGCACAGGATCCTGGCGGCGTCTGGCCCGAACTTGCACCGGGTCAAATCGCCAACGCCAGAAGCAGGGCGAAAATGTTCCAGTCCCTGGGCATGCGAAACCCGTTCTGCCGGGCGCGACCATGGCAGGCTGGTCGAACGGCCGCAACGGGACCGGTGCGGTCATCCGCGACCCACATCGGGGGTGCGCGGCAAGGACATGAGCAGGATCGATCAGGGCGATGAGGACATTGGCGTCCGGCGATCAGGTCACGGCAGCGCGTCGCGCAGCGCGTTGACCGTCTCCGATGCGACAACGGCCTTGCGGTCGTTCATCGGCAGCAACGGGACGCCGTTGCGCACGGCCAAAGCCCGCGGACGATGCAGGACGCGGCGGGCCAGGTCGGACACGACATCGCCGAGACTCTTGTGCTGCTTAAGGGCGATCGCCCTGGTCGTACGCATGTCGCAACCGTCGCCAATATCACGCATCACCCATCAACTCTTGATCGAACGACAGAGCAAAGAGGCTCATGCTTCAGCGTGTCGGCGTGCATGAACGTACGAACCCTCCGCAAGGTATCGCATCCACGCCAGGTCGATGGCCACCCACTGACGGGTGAGCTCCACGAAGCGGGGCGTCAGGCGCACCATGCGCCCCCCCCGGGTCTGACCTTTCACCAGCCCGAGATCCTCGCCCATCTGCAGGACGTTGCGCACATGGGCGCGCGAGACGCCGAAACGCGTGTAAAGCTCGGACGCCGGCGCACGGGCCCATGCACCGAGCGAAGGGTCTTCCCGCAGGGTCAGCATCAGGTGGGACAGGATCAGGTGGCCGAAATCCCGCTGAAGGAAGGCGGTGATCTCCGGGATCAGTTCGAGATTGGTGAAGCCCTCGCGCTCGTAGGTCTCCACAGTCACCCGGGCGACGTTCTCCACCACGCCGGGGTAACGCGCCAGTTGGTCAGGCGGCAGGGACAGGGGGGCCGCCCCTGCACGCCGTTCCTGCCTCCGAACTGGATGCGTGAGTGCAATACAGGACGATCGATCGAGATGGGTGTTGCCCCGCCCCGAGTCCGCAGTTCACTCCCATACTGTGAAGCTCCTGCGAAGGTGCGCAAGGGGTGGAGGGCGGACATGGCCTTCGCTACACTAATCCACGTGTAGGGACACTGCTTTCCATGAGAGTTCTGGCGTTTGGCGGCCTGCTGGCGACTATCGCCCTAACGATCTGCGTCGGGTTCTTCGCATTGCTATACCAGCCGCCGCCGGTCTGAGGCATCGTGACCGTGCTGTCGGTCGTTTTCTATGTGGTGGCGTTAAATCAAACCCGGCCGCTTTTTTTCGCCATTGCCGGTCGCGTTAGCGGGCGGCACCGGCTTAGCGTTATCAGCGATCCTTTGGCTGAGCGCAGTCCAATCGAGTTTTAGCGGCCCCTCAACGTCGTGGGCGGCTTTCCTCTGGGCAGTGGCATATCTGACGGCGACATGGGCGCTACTCCTACTGGGAGGGGCACTCTTAAGGGCGACGTTTGTTCGTTGAAGCCAGGCAGACGCGCCACTGTCGCCGGGCAACCCAAAGGTCCGCTAAGGGTGGTTAGCGGACGTTGTCTCAGACAGTGAAACAGACATCGGATTAGCCCGCTCCGGTCACACAAGAACCCGTTCCAGTCACACAATAAATTTGGGCGGGGCTCGTGGGGCTAGTGGGTTGAGCCGCCCCGCCCACCGACTAAAAGGGGCGGAGGTAAACCTTGGTAGTATTTTATGGCCCAGCAGCTGGATCGCCTGACAGACCAAGAACGGCATTTGTTGAGGCTTCTTGCTCGAGGACATACAGCGAAAACCATCGCTAATTCCGAGGGCCTGTCCATCAATGTCGTCAACGAACGATTGCGCTCGGCGAGACGAAAGACTGGCGCGGTCAGCAGCCGAGAACTCGCGCGGCTGATCGGCGGGCATGATGAGTTGGCCCGTCAAAAAAATCGTAACAAATTTTTTGACGTTGAAGGCACCCCGTCCAACGACAAACCCTTCCAGCCAAGCCCTGCGGGTGGCGTAGGGGCAAAGGTTGTTTGGGGATCAGCGATGGTCGTTGGAATTCTGGTGGCCGTGGGCATCGCAGCCTACTTCACAAGCGGGACAGAAAGCCCCGCTCGCAAGGCACAACACTTTCCAGTGCCCGTTACAGGCGGGGATTCTACAACCCGCGAATGGCGCGTCATGTCCGCTTCTTCCACGGTGCCCGCCATAACCTATCTTGTGCCCTCAACGGAAAACTCACGCGTCTCTATTCCAACTGTCGTCCTCTCATGCCGGTCGGTTTCGCTTCATGTGAGAGTGCGAGGTTTCACTCCCGAAAACTCTTGGCCTCAACCTCCGCTCACGACCCGGATCGGCGCGGCGGAACGAATGGGCTCTCCCGAGGTGAACGCTTCTGGTGAAAAGCCGGCATTAGGATACGCGTTCGCAATCGCTGATGAGGTGCTTGAGCCGCTGGCTCAAGGCGAGGCGATCTCGTTCGAGTTCAATGGGACGACTGTTGCTGTGCCAACCATCCCTGAAGAGATGCGAGAGCAGTTCGTTGAGCGATGTGGGGGCCTCGTCCACCCCGGCATGCGGCGGCGGGGAGCCGCAAGCGACCGCGTTTATTAGTCTGCGCGCCAGTCCAGCTCGGTTGATTTGCATCGCCTGAGCGTTCTTGGTGCTGACCTTGGCGACGTCCAAAACGGGTCGGCTGCGGTCATCCGCACCCCCACATCTTGGTGCGCAGCAAGACGACGGGGGCAAGGGCCCGTGAGGGGCCGCCGGCGTCAGACCGTGTCGGGAATCACCTGAAACCCGCCTTGCCGCCCTTCACCGTCTTGACCGATAGGCGACGATCGAATGTCGCCAGCCGCCCGCCGTGCGCGATTGCGAGCCTGAGCAGACAGTGTCCGTGACCCGTGCATGCGGGAAAGCCCAGCCTCGCAACCCGGAACGAGGTCCGGGCCGACGTGTCTCGGTCACCTCTCAGAAGGAGGCCCCTTTGCGCCGATTAGCGCCCTGCTCGCCCGGCCGGTCAGTCCTCGTGGGGCCGGATGACGTGGTCCAGGGCGTCGCCCCGGCTCTCCAACGGCCCGACCCAGCCGTCATCATCGGGCCCGATGCCCCACCAGGCGCCGGTCTCGTCCTGGCGGATCGCCCCGACCGTGCGGCCGCAGACGATGATGCGCTCCTCTCCCGGCAGCAGAAACGCCATTCAGACGCCCCCGGCCCGTCTGGACAGCAATTCCCCAGAGGACCGGCGAAGCCGCCTCATCCCTGATCGCTCCGAAAAGCCCGGCCCCGGTCCCCCAGCAGATTCCAGCCCGCTATGGTGGGCCGATGGCCGCGCCCGGTGCGTTCAGCCAGGCCGAGCACCATCAGCCGGGCGCTGCGCGCCCGGTCTTCGGTCCGGTCGGGGTCCACCAGGTCGAGCAAGGCGTCGACTCTCTCTGCGTCGGTCACTCAAAATCCGCGAGGCTGTTTTCGGAAAGCCGCTAGGTGCCCGCAGACGGCGCGGCTGGCAAGTCTGGCCCGAGCGCCGCCGCGGCGGGCGCGAGTCGCTCCATCCGGCGCCGCCAGCCCGCCCGCTGGATCTCCGATCTGGAGACCGTGTAGCCCGCCGCGGCATAGGCGGCGCGCAGACTGCCATAGCGCTGGGAGACCGCGCTGGGCGACGGCAGGGTTGCGGCGTCGCGGATCAGGTGGTGGCTGAGATAGCCGTGCGCCTCATAGAGGGTCCGCAGGGCGGCGGTGACCTCACCCAGGGTGGCGATGCGCAAACCCTTCAACTTCCACCGCGAGGCCGTGGGCGGATTGAAGCCGATCATCCTGAAGGCCTCGGCCAGGGTCCCGAAGGCCCGCACATAGGTTTCCGCCCTGGGGGTGTAGGGGCAGGCGTCGATGGCCCGGCGGGTCAGGCCGCCGCGCTCGGTGCGGAGACGCTTGAGACGGGTCAGCATTTCGGCCCGGGTCAGCTGCTCGCCGCGCACCTTGGCGTCCAGCCTTGCGGCGACCCGATCGAACATGGCGCGGGTGACGATGGGGGCCATGACCCTGATCCTGACCCATTCGGTTTGCGGCCGTTCGACCCGCCGGCCTTTCAGGGGAACGGACGTCTTGCCCCACACCCAGTAGCCGATGGCCAGTTCATTGCGCAGGACGGCCCGAACCTTGGTCCCGTCCCAGGGATTGTCCGTGCTGGACGGGATCTTGCGGCGGTTCAGCCGCTGGGCGATCTCGCCCATGGCCAGGCCTTCCTGGTCGAACATCCGGAAGATCCAGCGGGTGGTCCGCACCTCCCGCTTCGGCCCCCGCACCAGATAGGTGCGCCAGGACCGCACCGCCTTTTGCTCGCCCTTCTCCAGGATGCAGACTGTATTGCCGTCGGGATCCCTCAGTTCGCGTCGGATGCCGTAGGGCGGGGGCGCGCCCAGCAGACAGCCGCTGGTCATCTGGCGGCGCTTGGCCGAGCGGATGCGGTCCGAGAGCTCACGACTGTACTCCGCAGCCATGACCCGCTTCAGGTGCTTGACGATGGTGCTGGCGGGCGCCCCGTCGTTGGCGAACCCTTCGGCGCAATAGATCACCGCCACCCCCGCCTCCCGGCACAGGAATTCATAATGGGCCGCCTGATCCGGATCCTGGAACCGCCCCCAGCGGCTCACGTCCAGCACCAGGACCGCATCGTAGTCGGAGTCCCCGGACAGCACATCGGCCAGCAGGCGCTTGAGCCCGGGCCGGCCGTGCAGGGTCAGGCCGCTCTTGCCCGCATCCTCATAGGTGCGGACGATGTCGTAGCCTTCGGCCAGGGCGAAGCCGGCGATGCCCGCGGCCTGGTTGCCGAGGGAGTATCGCTGATGGTCCGTCGACATCCGCAGATACTGGGCAGCGCGCTTCATGGGTCCCGCCTGGAGCTGATCTAGCAAATCCGCGGGCCTCGCGCACTCCATACGGCGGCGGATGTTCGCGGAGGGCTGTGGGATCGGAGCTCCGGTCACGGATGACGGGCCCGGTCAGGAAAGCGGGACCCGCGCCAAGAGGCGGCGCTCCGCCCGGCTCGGGTAAGCAAGCGGAGCGCCGCCGCCGGCCAGGAAAGTGAGTGGTGGCCGACGGCGCATATGAGGTCGTGCTGCAGCGCCTGTCGAGTGTCCCCATGCCGCCTGCACCGTGAGGGCGGGCGCAGCCACTTCATGACCCGCCGCTTCGACCGGACCCCGGACGGCCGCAAACTGCACATGCAGTCGCTGGCGGCGCTTCGGCATTTCGACTTCAACGCCGCCGGCGCCTACAGCTATGAACAGGCGGTGGAGACCATCCGCCGCCTCGACCTTCCCGCCGCGGATGTGGAACAGCAGTTTCGTCGGGCTGTCCTGAACCTGCTGATCCGCAACCAGGACGACCATGTGAAGAACATCGCCTTCCTCATGGACCGGTCGGGCGCCTGGCGCCTCTCGCCCGCCTTTGACGTGGTCTATGCCTACAATCCCTCCGGCGACTGGACGAGCCGTCACCAGATGAGCCTCAACGGCAAGCGCGACGGTTTCGACCTGGAGGATCTGGCGACGTTCGGCGCCTTTTGCGGATTCAAGCGAAGACGCACCCTCGGCCTCGTCGGCGAAATCGCCGACCGGGTGCGGAACTGGCCGGCCTACGCCGCCGAGGCGGGCGTTCCCGAACGGGATGTGAAACGCATTGAAGCCGGCTTGCGGCTCCAGATCATCCCGCCGTCAGTCCGCTGAGGCGAAA
The DNA here is from genome assembly GCF_000466985.1 of Brevundimonas abyssalis TAR-001. GTDB lineage: Bacteria > Pseudomonadota > Alphaproteobacteria > Caulobacterales > Caulobacteraceae > Brevundimonas > Brevundimonas abyssalis. The sequence goes on along the minus strand of NZ_BATC01000082.1, from coordinate 2,409 downwards.
GACGGCCAAGGCTCGCCTCGCTTCCCAACCGACGGATCAGGCCTTGGGCTTGCGCCCCGGCCTGACGGGTCGGCGCACGCCCTGACCGAGCCCCATGGACCTGGCCAGGTCGGACCGGGCCTTGGCGTAGTTGGGCGCCACCATGGGATAGTCGTGCGGCAGACCCCATTTGGCCCGGTATTCCCCTGGCGTCAGACCATATTTGGCGGACAGGTGGCGCTTGAGCGACTTGTACCGCGACCCGTCCTCGAGACTGATCAGATAGTCCGGGGTGATGCTCTTGCGGATCGGCAACGCCGGGACAAGCGGCTCGGGCTCCGGCTCGGCGCCGGACGACATGCCGGCCAGCGCCCCGTGCACGCCGGAGATCAGGGCGGCCAGCCCCTCCGGCGCCACCGTATTGTTCGACACATAGGCTGAGACGATGTCGGCGGTCATGCCGACCAGATCGGTTTCGCTGGGGGTTTCGTCCATGGATCCTGGCCTCCGGGGCGCGGCTAAGCTGAGCGGCCACGTTGCATGAACGCCATGGGCATGGGAACCGCGCCGCATCAATAATCCGCTGGGCAGCCGGCGCCGGAGTCATCATCGACCTTCCGGGCTTTTATCGGCGCCGCCCCGGCGCGTCTCGGCTGCGATCGGACAGTCGGGACAACTGCTCCTCCCGCGTCGCCACCTTCGGCAGGCGCCGCAGATGATCCATCAGGGCGGCGCCCAGCGCCCGGTCCTCGGCGCGCTCTGAATGCGACAGGGCGACGGCTTCGGCCGCAAGGGCGCGACGGATCCTGGTCTGCCGCTCACGGATCGCCGCTTCCCAGGGCGTCGCCCGTCCGGGGTTTGAGGACGCCTGCCGCCAGGCGCTCACCATGACCCGGGGCGCCGGCCCCGGCCCCGCCGCGAAACGCTCCCGCATCTTCCGCACCGGCGTTCGCTCCGCCTTGCGCGTCACGCCGCGCGCCCGGCGCGGACTGGCCTCGGCCTCCACGCCGCGATCGCGCAGGGCCTTGGCGAAGCGCCGGCGCCAGACCTCCAGATCGGCCTTGCGCGGATTGAGACGCCCGCCGTCCGACCCCAGGGCCCGCACGGTCAGGTGGACGTGGGGATGCCCGCCCTCGTCATGCAGGGCGAACACATAGGGGAAGCGCTCGCCGAAGGCTCGGTCGCGAAGGCCCGCGCGGCGTCGTGAAGCCGCATGGGATCGGTCCCCTTGGGCATGCTCAGGACGATGGACCGGGACAGGGGGCTGTCGCCCCGCCGGCCAGGCGACATGGCCGCTTCCGCCGCCCAGTCCGACGCCAGAGCCTGCACCGCCGCCCGCCCCTCGAACCGCGCCCCGTCCGATCCCTCCAGCGTCAGCTCGCCGTTGCGGCTGATGTAGTCTAGGTGCCGCTTCAGGTGGCCTCCGTCCCGCGTTTTCCCCGTGACCTTGACCATGACCTCCGGCGCCCGCCGGATGATCCGGGCCAGCTGTCCGTAGGCGGCGGCGTCCCCGGCCCGGCCCGGCGGCCGCAGCACCGGCCGGGTGATCCGCGCCCGGCGCACATCCACCGGCGGCCGCAGGGCGTCCTCGAACCCCAGGGGTCGACGGAAGTCGCTCACGGGTCCGCCGACCAGTAGGCCAGGTTGCCGGCGAAGGCCGCGTCCAACCCACGCACGTGGGCCCGGATCTCGGTGGCGAAGGCGGCCAGTTGCGCCGTCTCCAGTTCCAGCACCGCGCCTCCAGAACCGCCGTGTTCAGGGCCCGGGCGATCTGGTTGATGTTGACGCCGATCCGGTTGAGCTCGCGGCGAACCCCGATCAGGGCGATGGCCTCCGGCGGGGTCAGCTGCAGACCGCCGTGCAGGCGCCGCCGGATCAGGGCCGCCGCCCACTGGGTGCGCAACAGCCCGGTGCGGGCCGCCTCGGCTTCTAGGGCGGCCATGTCCGCCTGCGGCAACCGCAAGGTCAGCTTGACGGACTTTTCGCCCGACCACCCGGGTTCCCGCCCCGGCGCCGCCGCCGCCGCCGGCGACGAGGCCTGGGCGGCCGCCTCCATGAGGCTGCGCAGATAACGGGACCGGCCGCCGCGCGGGGCCGCCGCCGCGTCGAAGCGGCGGGCCAGGTCGGGCGGGAGGCGAAGGGTGAGGCGGTCCATGGGGAAGCGAGTTTCGTCAGACATTGCCGGCGCAAAGCCTATCCTGCCCTAGACCGCGATCCCCTTCGCCCCGCAGGCCTACGGGGCTCCCCGCCCTCCCCTCGGCGGCCGTCTCCGGCCGCTCGCCCGCCGCCCTCAGGCGCCCCAGCCGAGGGCGGCTTCCCCTCCACAACAAGAGTCGGCGGCGCACAGTCGTGCGCCGCCTCCGCACCCAGCGGCGGTCTCGTTCGGCCCCGCGCAATTGTGAGACCAACGGCAGCCTTCCTTCGGGCGCG
>NZ_BATC01000083.1 GCF_000466985.1 Brevundimonas abyssalis TAR-001 | reverse complement strand
ACGCCCGGTACAGCGTCGGGAACAGGGTCTCGCCGTCCTGGGCCGCGGCGCCCTCCAGCTTCAGGGCCGCATTGAGGGTCGCCACGTCGGCCTCGGTGACGCCGGTGGTCGGGTCGATGACGATGGTCTGGATCTTCTCGGGCGTGTCGTGGGCGACGGCCTCGATGTCCATGCCGCCCTCGGTGGAGACCACGAAGGCGATGCGGCCGTGCTGGCGGTCCACCAGCAGCGAGCAGTACAGCTCGCGGGCGATGTCGGCGCCGTCCTCGATGTACAGACGGTTGACCTGCTTGCCGGCCTCGCCGGTCTGGGCGGTGACCAGGGTGTTGCCGAGCATGTCCTTCGCGTGGGCGACCACTTCCTCGATGGACTTGGCCAGGCGCACGCCGCCCTTGGCGTCCGGGCCCAGCTCCTTGAACTTGCCCTTGCCGCGTCCGCCGGCGTGGATCTGGGACTTCACGACATACAGCGGGCCGGGCAGCTGACGGGCGGCGGCCTCGGCCTCGTCCGCCGAGGTGATGGCGACGCCCGAGGCGACGGGAGCCCCGAAGCCCTTCAGAACCTGCTTGGCCTGGTATTCGTGAATGTTCATGGAGAGGACCGCTGACGCTGGGGAGGAAGGTTGAGGCGCTTATAAAGGCCCCCCCTTCGCAGGCGCAACAGGCGATCCCCTCCGATCAGTCCACCCAGTCGCGCTTCAGGGTGCGCGAGGCCCCGATCAGAAGCACCGAGGCCAGCAGATAGAAGCCCATGCCGGTGTAGATGGCCCAGCGCAGGCTCTCGTCCCCGAAGCGGGGCGCCAGCAGGTCGCTCATCCAGCCGAAATAGTAGAAGCCCACGGCGATGCCGAGCAGGTTGTTGATCAGCAGGAACAGGGCCGAGGCGGTGGAGCGCATGGGCGCGGGGACCAGATGCTGGATCGCCGCGGTGATCGGTCCCAGCCAGGCCAGATTCAACCCCGTGGGGATCAGGAAAATCAGGAAGGCCAGAGTCAGCTGCTGCACCGCGCTGCCGCCGCCGGGCAGCACAAGGCCGATGATCCAGGGCGAGTTCATGGCCGCGATGAACAGGGGCGCCGAGATCAGGAAGGCGATGGCCGGCGTCAGGGGATAGGCGCCCTTGCCGCGCTTCGCCAGCTTGTCGGCGATGGCGCCGCCCATCCAGATGCCCAAGGTGCCGCCGATCAGGGCGATGCCCGCATAGTACCAGCTGGTCTGCAGCAGGGTCAGGTCGAAGCTGCGCATGAAGAACAGCGGCAGCCAGCCGGCGATGCCGTAGCCGCACACCGACGACGACGCCGCGCCCAGCGCCAGCAGCCAGAAGCTCTTCTTGGGGAAGACATAGGAGGCGGTGATCCTGGCGACCCAGAAGGACACGCCGATGACCGTCGACAGCCCGCCCGCGAAGGCCAGCACCAGCGGATTGCCGACAGGCACGCCGCCGAACTGGGCCAGGCCCGCGAGGGCGAAGGCGACTGCGCCGGCCACCAGCATCAGACGCGAAGCGTTGAGCCCCACGCGGTTCGGCGCGGCGGCGACAGCTGGGGCGGCGGCCTGAACCGCCGCAGGCTGAACCGGGGCCGCATCCACGACGGCCGGCCGGGCGATGTCTGTGGCGCCGCGCTTCGGATCCCGCACGGTCAGGCGCAGCACCGGCGCCAGGAGCAGACCCAGCAGACCCACCACGATGAAGGCGGTGCGCCAGCCGTACTGGGCCGCCAGCACGCCGCCCACGAGGGTGCCCGCCGCGGTGCCCAGGGGAATGCCGAAGGCGAACACGGCCAGGGCGCGGGCCCGCTGGTGGGGCGGGAAATAGTCGGCCACCAGGGAATAGGCCGGGGCCACCCCGCCGGATTCACCGACGCCCACGCCCATGCGGAACAGGAACAGCTGGCCGAAGGAGCCCGCCACGCCGCACAGGGCGGTGAAACCGGACCACACGGCCAGGGCGCCGGTCATGATCCAGACCCGGCTGAACCGGTCCGCCAGCCAGGCCAGGGGAATGGCCAGGGTGGAGTAGACCGAGGCGAAGGCGATGCCGCCCAGCAGGCCGAACTGACTGTCGGACAGGCCGAACTCGGCCTTCAGCGGCGCGGCCAGGATGCCGATGATCTGCCGGTCCAGAAAGTTCAGCATGTAGACCAGCACCAGGATCGCCAGGACGTAGTAGCGATATCCCGGCTTCTCGATGCGTGCTTCGGCCTGTGCGGTCATCGGCGTCTCCCCTCGACTTTATCGTTGGCCGGAACGGTAGCGCCGTCCCCGCACCATGCAAAAGAAAAAGGCGGCGGACCGAAGCCCGCCGCCTGTGTCAGTCTTCGTTCAGACGATCAGAAGCGCATCTGCAGCGCTGCGGTCCAGGTGCGCGGCGGGCCGTAGAAGGCGCTGATGGAGTTGTCGAACAGCGCGCCCGGGAAGTTGTAGCCGCCCGTGCGGTACTCCTCGTCGGTCAGGTTCTTGCCGTGCAGGGCGAGCTGCCAGCGCTGGTCCGGCGTGGTCCACACCACCGACAGGTCCACCAGGGCGTAGCCTCCTGGTCCAGGATCGGGTTGGGGAACTCGAACTGGCTGAAATCGTCGCGGTAGGACACCGACGGGGTGATCGCCAGTTGGCCGTCCAGCAGGTCGTTCGTCCAGGTGACGCCCAGGTAGCCGCTCCAGCGCGGGGAGTTCTGCACCACCACCAGGTCCGAGATGTCCTCGTACTGCATGGTGGTGAGGTTGTAGCGGATGAACTCCTCGAACTCGGCGCGCAGGTAACCGACGGCGAAGTTGGCGGTCAGGAAGTCCGTCAGCCACAGCGAGCCTTCGAACTCGGCGCCGTAGATGGTGGAGGCGCCCACGTTGTCCACGAAGCTGGCGATGCCCGTGGCGGTGGGCACCTGGGTGGTGACCTGCTGGTCCTGATAGTCGGAATAGAACAGGGCCGAGCTGAAGGTCAGGCGCCGGTCGAAGGCGTAGCCCTTCAGGCCCAGCTCGTAGCTGTCCACCGTCTCCGGGTCATAGCCGTCCACCGTGTCCGGCGTGGCCAGAGCGTCGCCGCGCATGTCGAAGCCGCCGGACTTGAAGCCCTGGCTGAAGGCCGCATAGCCGGTCAGGTCGTCGTTCAGGTCGTAGGAGACCGAGATGCGCGGCGTGAACTCGCTGAACGAACGGCTGTTCGTATACAGGGTGTTCTGAACCAGCGGGGTCGCCGCCGGGCCGCCCGTCAGCGGGGTCTGGCCCGCGCCCAGATAGGTGGCGCGGTTCACGAAGCCGGTCTTGTCGTCCTCGGTGTAGCGGGCGCCGACGGCCACGCGCAGACGGTCCGACAGATCGAAGTTGAAGTCGGCGAACACCGCATAGCTTTCGGTGTCCACGAAGCCGCCGGTGCCGATGCTGACGCCCAGGTTTCCGAGGACGGTGTCGAAGGCGCCCTCGGCGTGGCTGTCCAGATAGTAGACGCCGGCCACGCCTTGCCAGCGCGCGCCGTTGAACAGCAGCTGGAACTCCTGGGTGAACTGGTCGTCGGCGTAATAGGCCGGGATGTCCAGGGTCGGCGACGGGGTGCCGTCGAAGTCGATGACCGTGTCGGTGTATCCATCGCGGCGGGCCGTGATCGACTTGAAGGTCAGCATGTCGTTGATCGTCCACTCGGCGGTCAGCGACAGGCCTTCGGTCTCCACATAGTTGTCGTCGCCCAGACCCGAGCGGGTGTCATAGATGCCGGGCAGGACGTCGGCGCCGGGGGCCGCGCCCGCGACCTCGCGGTGGCCGTGGCGGGCGTTGGAGTTGTCCTCGACCCGATCCCAGGCGAAGCGGAAGAACAGGTTGGAGGTCGGCGCCAGTTCGGCGCTGACCCGGGCCGCGGTGACGTCCTTGTCATAGTGGTCGGCGCCGGTGGTGAGGTTCTGGCCGAAGCCGTCGCGATTGTAGCTGGCCACGGCGCCGCCGATGCGCAGATAGTCGCCGACCGGAAGCGAGCCAGAGGCGATCATGTCCAGCTGTCCGTCGGAGCCCACGGCGCCGCGCAGCATCAGTTCAGGCTCGGGGGCCAGGCGCGAGGTCACATACTTGATGGCGCCGCCGATGGTGTTGCGGCCGTACAGCGTGCCCTGCGGTCCACGCAGGACCTCGATGCGCTCGATGTCGAAGATGTCCAGCACCGCGCCCTGGGGGCGGGCCACATAGACGTCGTCCACATACAGGCCAACGCCCGGATCGAAGCCCCACAGGGGATCCTGCTGGCCCACGCCGCGAATGAACGAGATCAGGGTCGAGTTGGAGCCCCGGGCCACCTGGACCGTGGCGTTGGGGGTCTGCTGCTGCAGCACGGTCACGTCGGCCGCGCCGGTCAGCGCCAGCCGTTCGCTGCTCAGCGCGGTGACGGCCACCGGCACCTCACGCAGGGATTCCTCGCGGCGCCGCGCGGTGACGATGACCTCTTCCACCTGTGTGGCGGCGGGTTGTTCCGAGACCTCCTGGGCCTGGGCCACGACAGCCGGAGCGGTGAGGGCGCTGATGGCAGCACCCGTCAGAAGAGCGGATTTGACGAACTTGTTCATGGGTAGCCCCAACCTGTGTTTCCGATGACGACGCCATTTATTCAGCGTTCAATGATTTTCCGGGAACCTGATCGTCTTTTCCCGGTCTGTCAAATGGGGAAAGCGGCGGCGATGTGTTGAAACTCTGTCCTGTGGCGCCCGCGCCATGCGCCTTGGCGATTGCCGCGCCCGCATCTCCGGACTAGCGTCATGGCATGACCCGCGCCGCGACCGTCGCCACCCCCAAGACCGCATCCGTCAAATCCGCCCCCGCCCGGCGGGGCCGCCCGCCCAAGGACAAGCCGGGCGGCGAGACCCGGGCGCTGATCCTGGACGCGGCCGAAGACCTGTTCTCCAAGCACGGATTCTACGGCGTCACCATCCGCGAGGTGGCGCGCGAGGCGGGCGTGGATACCGCCCTGATCCACTATTATTTCGGCGCCAAGCGCGGCCTGTTCGACGCGGTCTTCATCCGCCGGGCCGAGGTCTGGAACAACGAGCGGGTGGAGGCCATCAACCGCTACGCCGCCGAGGCGGGCGAGGCCATGACCCTGGAAGGGGTGCTTGAGGCGTTCCTGCGCCCGCCGTTCGAATGGTCGTTGAAAGGTGGGCCGGGGTGGAAACACTATGCGGCGCTGGTGGCGCAGACCAACGCCAACCCGACTTTCGGGGGGGAGACCATGGCGCGCTATTTCGACCCGGCCATCCACCGCCTGATCGAGGCGGTGCGGCTGGTCCTGCCCGGCGCGCGGGACGTGGACCTCTACTGGGCCTGGCACAATCTGTCCGGCGCCCTGACCCTGACCCTGGGCGAGACCGGCCGCATCGACCGGTTGTCGGGCGGCCAGTGCCGGTCCGGCGATCTGGAGACCGCGTGCGACTATATGGTCCGCTTCGCCGCCGCCGGTTTCCGGGCGGTGTGCAGTCACTGAATCCCGTCAGACCCGAATCAGACTGTTTCTGCATTGCCCGCGCAACAACGGCCGTCGGGTCTGGACAGACGGCGCCGGCCCCGGCCTGAATGGGGGCGGGGGAATCGCATGTCCACACGCCTGAAACGCCTGATCACCGGGGACCCCGCCAAGGGGGTAGGGATCGCCGTGGCGGCCGGGGTCTTCCTGGCCCTGACCAACGCCTTCGGCTCGACGACGGGTCTGGGGCTGCGCCTGGCCTACTGGGTCGTGCTGATGATCGTGGCCGGACTCTGGGCCGAATTCTGCATGCGCACGATCCGGCGCCTGCCGGGCATGGAACGCTCCTGGCTGATCCGGTTCGTCGTTTCGGTGCTGGTCATCGGCCTGCCCCTGACCGTGGTCGTCTGGGGCGTGACCGGCTGGATATTCTACGGCCAGGCCTATGGTCCGGACATGTTCCCGGGGCTCGTCTGGCGGGTGCTGCTGATCACCGCGGTGATGACCGCCATCGGCATGGCCATGGAGCCGAAGACGGCGACCACCCATGCGGGCGAGGGGCCGCCGCGCTTCCTTGACCGCCTGCCGCCCCGGCTGCGCGGCGCCGTGATCCACGCTGTCCAGGCCGAGGACCATTATCTGCGCATCCACACCGACCGCGGCTCGGACCTGATCCTGATGCGCCTGTCCGACGCTGTCGCCGAGCTGGAAGGGCTGGAGGGCGCCCAGACCCACCGCAGCTGGTGGGTCGCCAGAGACGCCGTGCAGGACGTCAAGCGCGGCGATGGGCGCGCAACCCTGACGCTGGAGGGCGGCCTGATCGTCCCCGTCAGCCGCCGCCACGCCCGCGCCCTGCGCCAGGCCGGCTGGTATTAGGTCGCGACCCAGTTGCCGTGGAAGGCGGCGGGCATGGCCACGTCGGCGCGCCAGGTGCAGACCGGGCCGTCCTCCACACGCGCCATGTCCAGCACGTGCAGTTCGGTGACGCCCTCGCGCAGGTTGATGGTGGGGCCCACCAGCCAGGCATCCGCCTCGCCGCTCAGGCCCGGCTTGGGCACATGGACCATCTCGTCCACCACATGGCCGGCGCCGAAGTCATAGCCGTGGGTGCGGCCCTGATCCCAGTCGGTGACGCCCACCGCCGTGGCGAGGGGCCGGTCCGGCTCCTCGCCCAGTGTGTGCAGGCTGTAGCGCCGCCGCTGGCCCGCCCGGCGCGCATCCCCACGGGGGAACTCGGCCGCCGCCCCGGCGTGCTCCAGCCGCCCCTGACCGTCCGGCGACAGGGTCATCATGGCCAGCCGCGCCGGCGCGGCGCCCAGCGGCACGCCGTTCAGGATGTCCTGGGCGCCGTGGGCCGCGAAGTCCATGTCGGCATGGGTGCAGACGTCGAAGCGGATGATCCCGTCACCCTCCTCCCAGGCGTCGCCCAGATGGAAGAAGCCGAAGGCCGGCGCTTCGAACACCCGCCGGGCGTCCAGATCGTCCTTGTCGATCACCAGCACCTGGGTCCCCTGATCCGGCAGCCAGTCGTAGGCGGTGGAGACCGGCATGACGTTGCGCGCATGCACCCACGGCTGCAGCACGATCACCAGATGCCGGGCCGTGGCGGTGAAGTCGTGGATGTAGCTGGCGCGGGGCAGCGGGATCACGCGTGCGTCCTCCAGGGCCCCATCCGCCGCCAGACGCCAGACCACGGCCTGGTTTCCGTTCACGCCCAGATTCCAGATGCGGCCGTCCGGCTCGATGCGCGGGTGGGCCAGGAACGGCATGGACTTGAGGTCCGGGCGCAGGGTGACGAAGCCGCGCGTCTCCAGGGTGTCGGGATCCATGGCCATGGGCGAGCCCGCTTCCCACAGAGCCCACAGGGCGTCGCCCACCTTGTGCACCGAAGTGTTGGCCGGATTGACGTCGTCCACCGAACCGATCTCTGCGCGCGGGTCCGCCGCCGTGCCGAAACCCGGCATGACCATGGCGTCCAGCCGCGTCTCCTGACGCCGTTTGGGCGTGTCGGCGAAGCGGGCGGCCAGGGTGGCCTGACCGTCGTGGATGCCGAAGCGGCGGATCAGGCCGTCGCCGTCGAACCAGTGCTGGGACGACCCGCCGGGCCGCCGGAACTTGGCGGGCCCGTTGCGGTACAGCGCCCCGGACAGCCCCTCGGGAACGCGCCCGTGGACCCGCTGCAGAACGCGCGGGGCGATGTCGCCCTCCACGTCGGCGGTGGCCAGGGACCAGTCGGACGCGACCCGCATGGCGCGGGCGGCGAAGGCCGTGTCGGGCGTGATGGCCAGGGCCGCGGCGGCGGTCAGGAATGTGCGGCGCGAGGGGGTCATGGTGTCAGCTCCCGGTCCGGTTTCAGCGCAGGGTGATGGTCTGGCGGGTCTCGCCCGAGACGGCGAAGTGCGCACGCGCCCACGACGCCGGGCCCATGTTGCCAACCGCATTGTTGGAGAAACCGAAGGGCTCGGTCGGCATGCCGAAGGGATTGGTGTTCATCTCGCCGTCGCCGTTCACATCGTGAAAGGCGCGCAGGGCGTAATCGCCGGGGGGCAGGCCCTCGAACCGCGCGATGCGCTCGCCGCCGGCGATGTCGATCCGCACGCCGCGCACGGCCGGTCCCCCGCCGTCATAGGCCTCCTCGCTGTCGAACAGGGCGGCCATGACCACGCCCTCCGGGGCGCCGATGTCGAAGGTGATCTCGACGACGCTGGTCTCTGCGGGCTGAAGCGTCAGGGCGGCGGCCAGAATGAGGGCGGGGATGGAAAACATGATCGGGCTCCTGTGATGAAGACCCGTTCCCGGGCCTCCGATGGCCCTGTCATTCCGTGTGGAGCGCGGCGCCGCCACCGCCGATGCGTTCCCGGCCGCGCAGCCTTCGCCAACGACCACGCCCGTCCGTTCGCGAAGCGCGGATGAACGGCTCAGAACATTTGAAGGGGAGCCTGATTCACGGCATCGACGGGATCGCGACGCGATCCCGTCTCAACCGATCAGGCTCCTGCTGCGGTCCTCAGCACGCTCAGATACCCCGGGGCCGTCTCCATGCGCGCGGCCTCGGGGCGGGTGTGCAGCAGCCGGTGCAGCCGTGGCAGGCGCCAGCAGGGCACATGCATGAACAGGTGGTGCTCGGCGTGATAGTTGACCCAGTAGGGGGCGATCAGGGCTCGCTCGATCCAGCCCGCGCGGGTGGTGCGCGCGGCGCGGAAGGCGTCGTCGGACGATCCCTCGACACACGCGTGCTCGGCGATGTTGCGCAGGCGCGTGACCAGCGGAAACCAGGTGGCCATGGGCAGCAGCCACAGCACGAAATACGCCCACCAGACGCCCGCCAGGGTCATCGCCAGGAGCATCCCCGCATTGACCATCAGGAACGACGCCACCGACTTGCCGGTGACCACCGCGCCCTCGGCCATGTCTTCGTCGCGCTGATTGCGGAACGCGCCGATCAGCAGCATCACGCGCTGCTTGAAGAAGGTCTGGCCGGTCAGGTCGCGGATGATCTTGCGCCGCAGGGAGGCGCCGGTGACCGGGAACGGCTCGGACAGCACCAGATCCGGGTCCTCCGGCTGCTGGGCGAATTTGTGATGGGACAGGTGATAGGGGCGATAGGCGGCCAGGCTGGCCCCGATGGGCACGGCGCACAGCCAGTGGCCCAGGACGTCATTGAGCTTCAGATTCTTCGCCAGCGCCCCGTGGGCGGCCTCGTGCATCAGGATGGCTAGACCCAGCTGGCGCGCACCGATGATCATGATGGAGATCGGGATCAGCACCGGCCATATCACTCCGGCCGCCACGGCCAGGGCGATCACCGCCCAAGCGTGCAGCACCAGCAGCGGACCCCGCCAGTGACTGCGCGCCTGAAACGGCGCCCACTCGTCGGGCGTGAACAATCGGGTCGGGGAAATGCGCGGCGCGGCGGGCATGGGGTGATCATAGCGCGTTTTCCAAAAGGACGCGATAAGTCAGGCAATCCTGACGAAATGTCGTGTTGACCGGCGTATATATCTTTCACA
>NZ_BATC01000084.1 GCF_000466985.1 Brevundimonas abyssalis TAR-001 | reverse complement strand
CCGAACGGGGCGGGCAAGACCTCGACCATCCGCATGATCCTGGGCCTGACCCCGGCCACCTCGGGGCGCGTGGAAATCCTGGGAGCGAACGACGGCCGCAAGGTGCGCGACCGCATCGGCTTCCTGCCCGAGGAGCGCGGCCTGTACCGCAAGATGACGCCGGTGGACGCCATCGCCTTCTTCGCCGGGCTGAAGGGCGTGCCGCTGGGCGAGGGGCGCCGCCGGGCCCGGGTCATGCTGGAGGCCCAGGGGCTGGGCGAGGCGTCGAACAAGAAGATGAAGGACCTGTCCAAGGGCATGGCCCAGAAGGTCCAGTTGATCGCCGCCCTGGCCCACGAGCCGGAGTTCGTGATTCTGGACGAGCCGTTCTCGGGGCTGGACCCCATGAACCAGCAGGGGCTTGAGGTCATGATCCGGGACATCGCGTCGAAGGGCGCCACGGTGCTGTTCTCGACCCATGTGATGCAGCACGCCGAGCGGCTGTGCGACAAGGTGGTCCTGATCGCGGGCGGGCAGAAGGCGTTCGAGGGCACGGTGGATGAGGCGCGGGCCACGGCGCCGCGCTTCCTCGAGCTGGAAGGCGCCATCGCGCCGGAGGCCGTGGCGGCCTGCCGGGGGTGGTCTCGGTGGAGAGCGAGGATCTGGGCGAAACGCGCCGCATCCGGGCGACGATGGCGGCCGGCGGCGCGGGCCAGGAGGCGCTGAAGGCGGCCTTCGTCCAGGGCCTGGATGTGCGCACCTTCCAGATGCGCGAGCCCAGCCTGCACGACGCCTTCATCGGCCTGACCGGGGCGGACCCGGATCAGGATCAGGGTCACCGGACCGAGGAGGCCGCCCGATGAAACGCGCCCTGTTGATCGCCCGCCGCGAATATCTGGCCTACGCCCGCACGGTCGGGTTCTGGCTATCGCTGCTGGCCCTGCCGTTCTTCGCCGTTCTGGGCGGCTCCGTGCCCTTTCTGATGGAGCGGTCCGAACCGATCAGCCAGGTGGTGCTGGTGGAGGCCCCCGGCGAGGGGCCGTCCCTGACCGCCGCCGTGCGCGCCGCCATGGACCGTGCGGTCCTGGGCCGGCAGGCGCAGGCCCTGCGCGCAGCAGCCCGGATCGAGGCCGGGCCCGAAGCGGCCGACGGCGTGCGGGATGTGGCGGAGCGTGAGGCTATGAGGCCGGACTGGCGGAGCTCAGGCGCGTCGCGCCGCAGGCGGCCGCAGGCTTCAGCACGCCGCGCGAACGCATCCGCATCATCGACCCGACGCCCGCAGACCTGACCGAGCTGGCGTCTGCGCCGGATCCCGCGGCCGTGCTGGCCCCGTGGTTCGAGGGGGAGCGCCTGCCGGGCGAGGTGCAGCTGGATTCGGCGGTGATTCTGAACCGGGCCGACGGCGCGCCTTCGGCGGTGGTGTGGTCGCGCCGGGCCACCGACGACACGGTGGAGGACGCGGTGCGGGCCGCCCTGGTCGAGGTCAACCGGCGCGAGGCTCTGACCGGCGCGGGCCTGGCCGACACGGTGGTGGACGATGTGCAGCGGTTCCGGCCGCAGGTGCAGATGTTCTCGCCCGCCAGCGTCAGCGGCGGGGAGGTGTCCCTGCGCGACCGCCTGCCGGGCATCATCGGCCTCGCCCTGGGCTTCCTGTTGTGGTCGCTGGTGGTGACCGGCGCCTCCATGCTGATGAACAGCGTCATGGAGGAGAAGGCCAACAAGGTGATGGAGGTGCTGATGTCGTCGGCCTCCTCCGCCGAGATCCTGGCGGGCAAGGTGCTGGGGGTGGCCGCCCTGACCGGGACGGTGCTGCTGGCCTGGGGCGCCATGGGCGCGGCCGGGTTCGCGGCCCTGATTCCCGAGATCGGCGCGGACGTGGCCGCAGTGCTGATGAAGGACGGTCTGCTGCTGTATCTGTTCGCCTATCTGGCGGGCGGCTATCTGATGTACGCGGTGATGTTCGCGGCCATCGGCGCCTTCTGCGAGACGCCGCGCGAGGCCCAGACCCTGATCGGGCCGATCATGATGATCCTGATCGTGCCGCTGCTGGTCATGCAGATGGCCATGCGCAACCCGGACGCCATGCTGGTCAAGGTGCTGTCGTGGGTGCCCCTGTTCACCCCGTTCCTGATGAGCGCGCGGGCGCCGTCCGGTCCGCCCCTGGTCGAGATCATCGGCACCATGGCCGGCATGCTGGTGACCGTGGTGGTGATCACCTGGCTGGCGGGCCGCGCCTTCCGCGCAGGGGCCCTGTCGGGGGTCAAGCTGGAGTGGAAGAGCCTGGGCCGGGTTCTGAAGCGGGAGGGGTGATCCCCGTTCCCCGACGTGAAAAAGCCGCCCCGGCGAACCGGGGCGGCCTGATCGTTTCGGTCGTCGTTCGGCCTTAGCGGCGCGGCGGCGGCGCGGGCAGCAGACCCTCGCGCTGGGCGCGCTTGCGGGCCAGCTTGCGGGCGCGGCGAACAGCCTCGGCCTTTTGACGGGCGCGCTTTTCCGACGGCTTTTCGTAATGCACGTGGCGCTTCATCTCACGGAAGCTGCCTTCGCGCTGCATCTTCTTCTTCAGCGCCTTGAGCGCCTGATCGACATTGTTGTCGCGAACGAAAATCTGAACCAGGGGTATCTCTCCTTTGGCCGCCCGCCGCGTCCTTATCCAAGGGAGACGGGCGAACAAAAAACAATTTCTCGCGGAAGGCGGGCTCCCGCAAGGAAGGCGTGCGGATACACGAACGGTTTGAGCCTGTCTAGGTTTCCGGTCCAAAGGACGCAGATTGTGATGCAGGCTCGCCACGCGCGCGGCCCGGGCGTAATCTACTGGCATGAACACGAGCACGGAACCCGACTGGGCTGACCGCATGGAGCAGGCGGTGCTGGACGCCGCCGTGGAGCGCGCGGAGGCGCTGGGCTGGAACCGCCGCCTGGTGCGGGCGGCCTGCGAGGCCAATAGCCTGTCGCGGGGGGACGAGGAGCTGTTGCTGCCCAACGGACCGCGCGATCTGGCGGCCCTGCTGTCGCGCCGCCATGACGCTCGCGCGCTGGACGGCCTGTCGTCCGAAGGCCTGAAGATCCGCGAGCGCATCTTCGCCGGAATCTCGGCCCGCATGGAGGCCGGGGCGGCGGATCTGGAGGCCACGAAACGGTGCGCCGGCTTCCTGGCCCTGCCCACCAACGCCGATCTGGGGCTGGAGCTGGCGTGGGAGAGCGCGGACCGAATCTGGCGCTGGGCCGGCGACACGGCCACGGACGAGAATCACTACTCCAAGCGCATGATCCTGTCGGGCATCCTGATCCCGGCCCTGACGATGCGATGGTTCGACGGCCGCGAGGCCGCCGAAGCCTTCGTCCAGCGCCGCATCGACAATGTGATGACCTTCGAAAAGTGGAAAGCCGGCAAGGACTTCGACGCTCCGCTGCGCAAGGCCACCGAATGGCTGGGGCGGATGCGGTATCGGGGGTAGCGGCGGGGTAGTCGGGGCGCTTCACTGGTCACCGTAGCTCACCGGTTGAGACCACCACCCGTTCAGTCGTCGTGAGACTCAATGGTCCAATTGCCATCAACCCGTTCGGAGAGATGTCCCCGTGGCGTCTTCAACATCACGTTGGCGATTTCGGGGGAGCGGTCGATGATGTGGTGCAGGTGAACCGGCCGAACAGACGAGCCGTCCGTAGAATGGTCAGGTTGTCCGCATGTTAGTTGCCACATCCCATCGGCATGATGAACGATCAAGTCCACCTCGTGGTCGAGTGCGAGCACATGGTCGCAGACGAGAACTAGCGGGGAATCCTCGTCTGACATTTCGCGTTCTCGACTAAATCTGGCTTGCATCCTTGAGAGCGATTTTCCCAACTTTGCGGTCGTTCAGTTGCCTGATCCAGGAGGAAAGATCAGAGCCCCCGCACCCTGTTCACATGCCCCATCTTCCGGCCCGGACGCGCCTCGCCTTTCCCGTACAGATGCAGCCGCGCGGCGGGGTCGGCGGACAGGGCGGGCCAGTCGAGGACGTCCTCGCCCAACAGGTTGGTCATCTCCACCCGGGCAACGGCGTCGGTTGATCCCAGCGGCCAGCCGGCGATGGCGCGGATGTGCTGCTCGAACTGGTCGCAGAGACAGCGTCCTGGGTCCAGTGGCCGGTGTTGTGCACCCGGGGCGCGATCTCGTTGACCAGCAGGGTTCCGTCCGCCAGCTCGAACAGCTCCACGCCGATGACGCCCACATAGGCCAGGCCGTCCAGGATGGCCTCGGCGATCTCTCGGGCGCGGGCGGCGGTGTCGGGGCGCACCTCGGCGGGGGCGAGGGTGGTGCGCAGGATGCCGTCGGCGTGGCGGTTCTCGCCCAGCGGATAGACGGCGATCTCGCCCTCCAGCCCGCGCGCGGCGATGATCGACAGCTCGCGCACGAAGTCGGCTTTCGCCTCAAGGATGGCGGGGGCGCGGCCGATGGCTTCGAAGGCGGCCTCCGCCTCGTCGGCCGAGCGCACCCACGCCTGGCCCTTGCCGTCATAGCCCTCGCGCCGGGTCTTGAGCAGAGCGGGCAGGCCGATGCGGGGCAGGGCGGCGGTGATGTCGTCTGCGGAATCGATGGAGGCGAAGTCCACCGTCGCGGCGCCCACCGCATTGAGGAAGGCCTTTTCGGCCGAGCGGTCCTGCGCCACCGCCAGCGCCGTGGGGCCGGGCGCCACCGCCGCGCCGTTGACGGCCAGCAGGTCCACGGCCGCCGAGGGCACGTTCTCGAACTCGAAAGTCACCACGTCGGACAGCCGGCCCAGCGCCTCCAGCGCGTCGGGGTCGTCGAAGGGGGCGGTGATCTGCTGGCGCGACACCCGGCCCGCCGGGCTTTCGGCCTGGGGGTCCAGAATCACCACGTCGAAGCCCAGCCGCGAGGCCGCCTGCGACAGCATCCGGCCGAGCTGGCCGCCGCCGAGAATGCCGATGCTGGAGCCGGGAGCGAGGGGGAACTGCGCCATCAGTCCTCGACGGTCTCCGCGACCGAGGCGGTCAGGTCCGCGCGCCATGTGGCCAGCCGTCCGGCCAGGGCCTCGTCCGACAGGGCCAGGATCTGGGCGGCCAGCAGGCCGGCGTTTGTGGCGCCCGCCTCGCCGATGGCGAGCGTCCCCACCGGCACGCCGCCGGGCATCTGGACGATGGAGAGCAGGGAATCGAGCCCCTTGAGCGCCCTGGACTTCACCGGCACGCCCAGCACCGGTAGCTCGGTCATGGAGGCGACCATGCCAGGCAGGTGGGCCGCGCCGCCCGCGCCCGCGATGATGACCTTGAAGCCCTCGCCCCTGGCGCCGCGCGAGAAGGCGACCAGCCGGTCGGGGGTGCGGTGGGCCGAGACGACACGCGCCTCCCAGGCGACCTCAAGGGCGTCCAGCGCGTCGGCGGCGCACTTCAGGGTGGGCCAGTCCGAACGGCTGCCCATCACGATGGCGACCAGGGGCGTAGAGCGGTCCATGAACCCTCCGACGTCAAGGAAAGAGCGGGCTTATAGGACCGGCGTTGCGTGAGCAACCGGGTGCGGTAGCATCGGCTCCGTAAACGGGGGTGAGTCGCGCCCCCGGCGGGAGTTCGGGAGTGTCCGACGGTGGTCAGGGTCCGGTGAGCGGCGCGCTCGCAATCGACCTGGAAGGCGAGCTCCGGCGTCTGCGCGCGGAGGTCGAGGCCCTGCGCGCCCGGGCCGAGGCGGCCGAGGCGGCGGCGGACCACGATGTGCTGACCCCCGCCCTGAACCGGCGCGGGTTCATGGAGGCGCTGCACCGCGCCCTGGCCTATTGCCGCCGCCATGATGTGCCGGCGGTGCTGCTCTATCTGGATCTGGACGGGTTCAAGGGGGTCAATGACACCCTGGGCCACCCCGCCGGGGATGCGGCGCTGAAGCGCGTGGCCGAGCTGATGCTGGCCAACCTGCGGGAAAGCGACGCCGTGGGCCGTCTGGGCGGGGACGAGTTCGCCCTGCTGCTGCTGAACGCCGGGGCCGAGGAAGGCCGCGACAAGGCCCGCCGCCTGCTGGAGGCCCTCAACGCCGACGGCTTCGAGTGGGAGGGCGAGCGGGTGCCGCTGGGCGGGTCGTTCGGCGTGCGCGCCTATGCCGGCCAGCCCGACGCCGAAACCTGGCTGGCCGAAGCCGACGCCGCCATGTGGGTGAAGAAGAAGAGCCGCTAGACCCGCCCGGACCCCACGCCGCAGCGCGGAACGCCCCGATAACCGCTACGTTGGCTGACCGTGACCCATTCCTCCTCCCGCCCGCGCGGCCGATCGCGCCGTTCCGTTCTGACCAGCCTGGGCCTGCTCGGCGTGGGCGGGGCGGCGGCGTGGTGGGCGCGGGAGAACCTTTTCTGGCCCGGGCCGGGCGCCACCTTCGCCGAGGACGGGACCAGCGGCTGGCTGGCCTTCGCCACGGACCATCGCCTGTTCGTCTCCGCCCGGGCCATGATCGACGGCGTGGCCGTGGACGCCCTGATCGACAGCGGGGCCCAGCGGTCCGTGGTGGACGCCACCCTGGCCGAGGAACTGGATCTGCCGCGCCGCCTCAGCCCGCCCCAGATCGCCTATGGCCTGGGCGGCGGGGCGCAACTGGGCCATGCGGTCAATGCGGACGTGCGGCTGGGCTGGATGACCCTGAAGGGGCTGACGGCGGGGGTGCTGGACCTGGGCCCGCTGGCGTCCAGCGGTCTGAACACCCGGTTGATCCTCGGCTATGACGTGCTGAGCCGCATGGCGCTGGACATCGATTTTCCGCGCCGCCGCCTGCGTTTCGGCCGCGATGAGGCGACGGTGGCGCCGCCCGGAGCGCAGGCTCTGCCCGCCACGCGCGAGGGCCGCTCCCTGATGACCCAGGTGTCGGTGGAGGGCGCGGTGCTGGACGCGGTGGTGGACACCGGCGCCTCGCCCGCCCTGAGCCTGAACATGGAGACGGCCACGGCCGCCGGGCTGCTGGACGGGCGGCTGGCGCGCGAGGCGTCCAGCATCGTTCTGGGCGGCGTGCTGGCGGGCCAGGTGGTGACGGCCCGCACCCTGACCCTGGGCGAACGTCTCTATGAGGACGTGGAAGTCCACGCCTATCCGCGCAGCGCCCTGCCGGGGGTGCCGGCGGTGCTGGCGGGCATGGGCCTGTTCCGCGACGACCGGCTGATCCTGGACATGGGCGCCGGGCGGATGCTGGTGGATTGAGCCGGGAACGGCTTGGCGAAAGGCGCCTTATGATCACGCCATGCCGCCGTCAGCCCTGAAACCCGAAGCCCTGCTGCGCCCCACGCCGAGAGGCCTGTGGTGCGAGCCGGGCGATTTCTACATCGACCCGCCGGGGCCCGTGGACCGGGCCGTGATCACCCACGGCCATGCGGACCATGCCCGGGCCGGGCACGGCTCGGTGCTGGCGACCCCCGAGACCCTGGCCATCATGGGCGAGCGCTACGGCAAGGATTTCGCGGGCCGGACCCAGGGCCTGGCCTATGGCGAGACCACCGAGGTCAACGGCGTGTCGGTGGGGTTCGCCCCCGCGGGCCACGTGCTGGGCTCGGCCCAGGCGGTGCTGAGCCATCGCGGGCTGACCGTGGTGGCGTCCGGCGACTACAAGCGGCGGCGAGACCCCACCTGCGCCCTGTTCGAGCCGGTGCCCTGCGACGTCTTCATCACCGAGGCCACCTTTGGATTGCCTGTGTTCCGCCATCCGCCCGACGCGGGCGAGATCGGCCATCTGCTCAAGTCCGTGGCCCAGTTCCCCGACCGGGCCCATCTGGTCGGGGCCTATGCGCTCGGCAAGGCGCAGCGGGTGATCCGGCTGCTGCGCGAGGCGGGTTATGACGAGACCATCCATGTCCACGGCGCGCTGGAGCGGCTCAACCGGCTCTACGAACATTTTGGCGTCGATTTGGGGCCGCTGGCGCCAGCGACCGGGTCCAAGGCGGACTTCGCCGGAAAGATCGTGGTGGCCCCGCCCTCGGCCATCGCGGACCGGTGGAGCCGGCGCTTTCCCGATCCGGTCACGGCCTTTGCGTCCGGCTGGATGCGGGTGCGGGCCCGCGCCCGGCAGCGGGGGGTGGAGCTGCCGCTGATCCTGTCGGACCACGCCGACTGGGACGAGCTGACCGACACCCTGACCGAGCTGAGGCCCGATCAGGTCTGGATCACCCACGGGCGCGACGACGCCCTGTGCCGCTGGGCCGCGCTGAACGGGCTGAACGCCCGGGCCCTGCATCTGGTGGGCTATGAGGACGAGGACGACGAGGAGATGGGCGGGGAGGCGGATAACTGATGCGCGCCTTCGCCACCCTGCTGGACCAGCTGTCCATGACCGCGTCACGCAACGCCAAGCTGACCCTGATGCGCGACCATCTGGTGGACGCGCCGGACCCGGACCGGGGCTGGGCCCTGGCGGCCCTGACCGGAGCCCTGTCGTTCAAGGCCGCCAAGCCCGCCATGATCCGCCAGGCGGTGGAGGGGCGGGTCGATCCGGAGCTGTTCCGCCTGTCCTATGACTATGTGGGCGATCTGGCCGAGACCGTGGCCCTGATCTGGCCGGCGAAGCACGGCGCCAACCGGGAGCCCGAGCTGTCCGAGGTCATCGACGCCCTGACCCACGCCAGGCGGGGCGAGGTGCAGGGGCTGCTGGAAGGTTGGCTGGACGCGCTGGACGCCGACGGGCGCTGGGCCCTGCTGAAGCTGCTGACCGGCGGCCTGCGGGTGGGCGTCTCGGCGCGGCTGGCGTGGCAGGCGGCGGCGGACTTCGGCGGGGTCGCGGTGGCCGACATCCAGGAGGTCTGGCACGCCCAGGAGCCGCCCTATGCCGACCTGTTCGCCTGGCTGGAGGGCAAGGCCGAACGACCCTCGGTCGACGCCCACGGCCGCTTCCGCCCCGTCATGCTGGCCCAGCCGCTGGACGAGGAAACCGACCTGCCGAAACTGGACCCGGCCGCCTACGCCGCCGAGTGGAAATGGGACGGAATCCGCGTCCAGGCGGTCTCGGAGGGCGGGGTGAAGCGGCTGTACAGCCGCACGGGCGAAGACATCTCCGGCGCCTTTCCCGACGTGCTTGAGGCCCTGACCTATGAAGGCGTGATCGACGGGGAACTGCTGGTCATGCGGGACGGGCAAGTGGCGTCGTTTGGGGACCTGCAACAGCGGCTGAACCGCAAGACGGTGGATGCGAAGCTGGTGGCCGCCAACCCGGCGGGGGTGCGCGCTTATGACCTGCTGGCGGCGGACGGCGAGGACCTGCGCGGGCTGCCGTTC
>NZ_BATC01000085.1 GCF_000466985.1 Brevundimonas abyssalis TAR-001 | reverse complement strand
CTTCGCCGGGATGAGCGGACGGGGTGGCTCACGCCGCCGCCCGCTCCGCGGTCGCCACCGACACCGCCTCAAGGGCCCGCGACAGGTCGGCGATCAGGTCGTCCTGATGCTCCAGCCCCACCGACAGGCGCAGCAGGCCCTCGGTGATGCCCGCGGTCTGGCGCGCCTCGGGGGTCATGGCCGCGTGGGTCATGGTGGCGGGATGGGCGATCAGGCTTTCGACGCCGCCCAGGGACTCGGCCAGGGTGAAGATCTCCAGCCCCTCGACCAGGGCGCGGACGGCGTCCACGTCGCCGTTCAGCTCGAACGCCAGCATGGCGCCGGGGCCGGTCTGCTGGCGCGCGGCCAGGGCGTGGCCGGGGTGGGATTTCAGGCCGGGCCAGTGCACCGCCTTCACCGCCGGATGGGCGTCCAGGAAGTGGGCCACGGCGCCGGCGGTGGCCTGCTGCCGCTCGATGCGGGCGAACAGGGTGCGCACCCCGCGCAGGGTCAGATAGGCGTCGAACGGCGAGCCCGTCACGCCGGTGCAGTTGGCCCACCAGCACAGGGCCTCGTGGTCCGCCGGGTCGGCCGCGATCACCGCCCCGCCGACCACGTCGGAGTGGCCGTTGATGTATTTGGTGGTGGAGTGGACCACGAAGTCGGCGCCCAGCTTGATGGGCTGTTGCAGGGCGGGCGACAGGAAGGTGTTGTCGGCCACCACCTTGGCCCCGGCGGCGTGGGCGCGGCGGCAGATGTCGGCCACGTCCACCACCCGCATCAGGGGGTTGGAGGGCGTCTCCACGAAGACCAGCTTGGGCTTCAGGGTCAGGGCCCGCTCCAGCGCCTCGGGGTCGCCCTGATCGACGAAGGCCACCTCGAAATGGCCCTTGCGGGCGCGGGCGCACAGCAGTCGGTGGGTGCCGCCGTAACAGTCGTGGGGCGCGATCAGCAGGTCGCCCGGCTCCAGCGAGCAGAAGGCCAGGTCCACCGCCGCCATGCCGGTGGAGACCACCACGGCGCCGGCGCCGCCTTCCAGCTCGGCCAGGGTCTCGGCCAGCACGTCGCGGGTCGGATTGCCCGAGCGGCTGTAGTCGTACTGCCGCTTCTGGTCGAACCCGGCGAAGGAGTAGTTGGACGACAGGTACAGCGGCGGCATGACCGAGCCGTGGGCCGAATCCTGGTCGACGCCGGTGCGCGCGGCGATGGTGCGGGGATCGGTGGGGCGGTGGGTCATTGGTCGATGTCTTTCAGGGCGGTGGTCAGCACGTCGGCGACGAAGGCGTCCTTGAGGAAGGCGTCATGGCCGTAGAGGGAGGGGGCCTCCACGAGGCGGAACAGGTTGGGCAGGCGGGCGGCCAGTTCGCGCATGTCGTCGATGGGCACGAGCCGGTCGCTGGTGAAGCCGATCAGGGTGGCGGGCGTGGTGATGGCCTCGGGCGTGACGGCATGGCGGTCGATGGAGTCCGACAGGGTCAGCCAGCGCGAGGCGGTCATCACCGCCGGATAGGCCCGACCCCGCGCGCCCAGATAGTCGCACACCGGATAGCGGCCGCCCGCGCGCTCCGGGGCGACGGTGTCGAAGCGGGCGTCCAGCTCCTCGGGCGTGCGGTAGGTGGTCATGGACAGCTCGCGGGCCAGCGCCACCCCGTCCTCGGGACGCCCGGCCTCGATCGCCAGCTGCAGGATGCGGCGCTGGACCCCGCGCCAGGCGGTGGCCAAGGGATGGGGACGGTGGGCGGCGGAGATCACCACCAGCTGGCCCAGACGCTCGGGGAAGCCTTCGGCGAAGGCCAGGCCCACCATGCCGCCGTAGGAGCAGCCCACGAAGGCGGCGGCGCGCGGCGCCTCCAGATGGTCCAGCAGCAGGGCCAGCAGCCGGGCCTGATCGCCGGTGGTGACCGTCAGGGGCGTGGCGGGCGCGGTGGGGCCGTCCGGGGCGAAGTCGAAGGCCAGCACCTGGAAGCGGTCCAGATCGATGGGGCCGCCCGCCGTCACCGCGCCGGACCACCAGCCCGAGCCGTTGGTCTCGGTGCGGTGCACGAACCGGCCGCTGGAGATGCCGCCGGCCACGATCACCAGCGGCGCGTCGGGGCGGCCCTGCAGGCGGGCGCGGATCACCGGATCGGTCAGGGCTTCGCCGGACGCCAGTCGGAAATCGGCGGGAATGGGAACGATGATGTCGCGCGCAGGCAGGATCGGCGCAAAGGACTTGCGCGCGGGACGACACACGGGGTCGGTGTCGAGGAACGTCTTTTCGGCCAGGGCGGTGGTCATTTGTCGGTCGTCTCGCAATCGTCCCGCTCATCGAGACTGCTGCTGACAGACCGTGGAACCCCTATGGAACGGGGCTTCCACTCATCTCTCGCGAACCCGAAGGCTCTCGCAGGAGTTGGCACCTTTCGGGCGAAAGCCCGAGGTTGCCCCGGCGTCAAAGGGCCTATCCCTCGACCGGTCTTGATGAGCCCGGAAATCCTGCGGAAAGCTCACACGTTCGTCAAGTGAAATAATCATCCCTATTTATGAGGTGTGTCCCGATGTCATGGAATGTTCATTGCGTATAGCGATACAACGGCGCACTATTTCACCAAATCGGGGTTGACGTCCGGCGGCTCATCGGTCAGGTTCGCCGCCAACCGAAGCTCGAAAGACCCCTCACGGTGTCCCACGTCACGACCCTGTCGATCGCCTCCATGACCGTCTCCGGACGTCAGGGCGGCCCCGTGTCCGGCGGCCTCGGTACGACCATTATGGCCACCACCACCACCATGCCCATTCGGGCGGGGAACGGTTAGCGCGCATCCGGCAAAGGTTCGCACAACCCACCACCCGCCCCGGTCGCCCGAGGCGGGTTTTCGCATTTCCGAGGTCCACACCATGTCCGTCGCCGTCCTTCTCAAACCCGAAGACAAACTCAAACCCGCGCCCCGGCCCGCCCTCGCCGGGGGCCGCGAGGTGGTGGTGCTGAAGTTCGGCAGCTCGGTGCTGCACGGACCGCAGGACACCCCGGCGGCGGCGTCCGAGATCTACGGCCATGTGCGTCAGGGCCGCCGCGTGGTGGCGGTGGTCTCGGCCTTCGGCGGCGAGACGGATCGTCTGCTGGGCCACGCCCGCGAGCTGGGCCTGCCCCACGAGAACCTGCTGGCCCCCGCCTATGTGGTGCAGGGCGAGGAGCAGGCGGCGGCCCTGACCGCCCTGGCCTGCGACCGGGTGGGTCTGGACGCGGTCGCCCTGACGGTGCGCGAGCTTGGCCTCGTGGCCGAGGGCGAGCCGGAGCACGCCCATCCCCGCTCGCTGGACGACGCGCGCCTGCGCCAGGCGCTGGAGGACCATGAGGTGGTGGTGGTCCCCGGTTTCGGCGCGGTGACGGGCGAGGGCCGGGTGGTGCTGCTGGGACGGGGCGGCACGGACCTGACCGCCGCCTTCCTCGCCGCCGAGCTGGGGCTGAAGACGGTGAGGCTGGTCAAGGATGTGGACGGCCTCTACGACCGCGACCCCAACAACGCCGACGGCGCCCTGCGCTATGACCGGGCGAGCTGGGAGACGGCGCGCCGGCTGGGCGGCTCGCTGGTCCAGCGCGACGCCATCGACCTGGGCCAGGCCCGGGGGGTGGAGATCGAGGTGGCCGCCCTTGGCCGCGCCGCCGCCACCGTGGTGGGCGACGCCGAGGATGCGCCCCATCCGGCCAAACCCTATCAGCCCGTTCGCGTGGCTGTGGCCGGCGCAGGCGTGGTGGGCGGCGGCCTGCTCAAGCGGCTGCTGAACGATCCGCGCTTCGAGGTGGTCAGCGTGCTGGTGCGCGATCCGGCCAAGCCGCGTGACTTCGCCTGTCCCGCCGAACTCTTCACCGCCGCGCAGGACGACCTTCTGGCCAGCAAGCCCCACGTGGTGCTGGAGGCCATGTCCGAGGGGCAGGCCGGGCACGACCTGATCCGCGCGGCGCTGGACAAGGGTCTGGACGTGGTCAGCGCCAACAAGCAGGCCATCAGCATCGACCCGGCCGGCCTCAACGATCTGGCCTGGGGCACCGGCGCGCGCTTGGCCTATTCGGCGGCGGTGGGCGGCGGATCTCCCATGATCGAGACCCTGCGTCTGGCCCGCGCGGCCGGGCCCGTGGCCGGGTTCGAGGCGGTGCTGAACGGCACGGTCAACTTCATGCTGGAGCGGCTGGCCGAGGGCGACGCCTTCGACGACGCCCTGTCGGCGGCGCGCGCGGCGGGCTTTGCGGAAGAGGATCCCTCGTCGGATCTGGAAGGTCTGGATTCCGCGGCCAAGGTGCGGCTGCTGGCCTATGAGGCCTTCGGCGAGGCGCCGCAGGACCTGCCGCTGGAAGCCCTGTCACCGGACGCGCCGCTGGGCCGCCGGGGGGTGCGCCAGATCGGCGCCTGCCACGCCAGGGGCGGCAAGCTGGAAGCCCGGGTGGCGCTGGAGTCCGACCTGGACCCGGTGTTCCACGACCTGAAAGGCGAGCGCAACGCGCTCAAGGTCTACGGTCAGGACGGCCGGGTCTGGACCTGCAAGGGACGCGGCGCGGGACGCTGGGCCACCGCCGAAAGCGTGCTGGCGGACCTTTCCGACATCGTGCGAATTCGCCAAGGTCTCTGAATGGCCGTCTTCACCCCCGTCACGCCGGATCAGGCCCGCGCCTTCATCGCGGATTACGGGCTCGGCGCGCTGAGCGAGATCGCGCCCATCGCCGAAGGGGTGGAGAACACCAACTACCGCATCGAGACGGCGGGCGGACGCCATGTGCTGACCCTGTTCGAGCGGCGCACCGACGCGGCGGGCCTGCCGTTCTGCCTGGGCCTGACCGACCATCTGGCGGACGCGGCTTCGCCGCGCCGAGGCCGGTGCGAGGCGCTTCCGGCGACTGGATCGGCCGGCTGAACGGACGGCCTGCGGCGGTGATCCAGTGGCTTCAGGGCGCCGGGCTGCACACGCCCACGGCGGTTCAGGCCACGGCGGGCGGGCGGCTGCTGGCGGACCTGCACCTGAAAGCGGCGGACTTCGCCGGGCGCCGCGCCAACCCCGTGGGCCCGGCCCAGTGGCGGCTGCTGGCCGAGAAATGCGATCACCGGGCGGCGGGCGACAGCCGACGGATGCTGGAGGCGCTGGTCGCCGAGCTGGACCGGCTGGAGCCGCTGCTGCCCGACGGCCTGCCGTCAGGGGCGATCCATGCGGACTATTTCCCCGACAATGTGCTGTACGAAGGCGACCGGCCCGGCGGGGTGATCGACTTCTATTTCGCCCATGTGGGCGCCTGGGTCTGGGATCTGGCCATCGCCCTGAACGCCTGGGGCTTTGACACCGAAGGACGCCCGGATGAGGCGGTGCTGTCTGCGTTCCTGCGCGGCTATGAGCAGGGGCGGCGGCTGGAGCGGGCGGAGGTCGAGGCCCTGCCGGTTCTGGGCGCGGCCTCGGCGGTGCGTTTCACCCTGACCCGGCTGCACGACCAGCTGTTCCACGATCCCGACTGGCTGGTGACGCCCAAGGATCCCGCGCCGTTCTTCGCGCGCATCGCCTTCCACCGCGCGGCGAGCCCGGCGGACTACGGACTGGCCCCGGCCTAGAGGGCCTTCACCGCATCCAGCGCCTGGTCCAGATCGGCATCGATGACGGTG
Source organism: Brevundimonas abyssalis TAR-001 (assembly GCF_000466985.1). Classification (GTDB taxonomy): domain Bacteria; phylum Pseudomonadota; class Alphaproteobacteria; order Caulobacterales; family Caulobacteraceae; genus Brevundimonas; species Brevundimonas abyssalis. Next base: position 3,128 of record NZ_BATC01000085.1, on the reverse strand, counting down.
AGGCGCTCCTTGCCGCCCGTGATGGCGGCCAGGGCGGGCGGGACCGGCGGCTCGAAGCCCAGCACCGGCGCGACGCTTTCGGGGAATTTGGCCGGATGGGCGGTGGACAGGGCGACCACCGGCCCGCCCTCGCGCGCCATGTCCCGCGCCGCCGCCAGGGCCACGGCGGTATGGGGGCAGATCACCCGGCCATAGGCCTTCCACGCATGGGCGATCTCGGCGCGGGTGCGATCCTCGTCGATGGACACGGCGGCTGCGTCGGCGCGCAGGGCGGCCAGCAGGTCGGGCGCCAGATCCACCGCGCCGTCGCGGGCGAAGGTCTCGAAAAATCCACGCGTGGCGTCAGCGTCGCGGCCTGTGGCCTCGAACAGCAAGCGCTCGAAATTGGAGGGCGCCTGCACGTCCATGCTGACGCTGGCGGTGGGATTGGCGGCGGTGCGCTCGTAACGGCCGTGGTTGAGGGCGCGGGCCAGGGCGTCGTTACGGTTGACTGCGGCGATCAGGGTCAGGGGAACCCCCATGGCGCGCGCGACCCAGCCGGCGAAGGCGTCGCCGAAATTGCCCGTGGGGACCACGAAGCGCGGCGTCACGTGCGGGGCGCCCAGGGCCGAGGCGGCGGCGACGTAATAGGGGACCTGACCCGCCAGCCGGCCCCAGTTGATGGAGTTGACCGAGCTGACCCGGCGGCCCTCGCGCAGGGTCTCGTCGGCCAGGATGGCCTTCACCAGCCGCTGGCAGTCGTCGAAGTCGCCGCGCACCGCCAAGTTCAGCACATTGGGTGCGTCCACGGTGGTCATCTGGCGACGCTGGACCGGCGAGACCCGGTCCAGCGGATGCAGCACGGCCAGATCCACGGACTCGGCTCCCGCGAAGGCGCGCACGGCGGCGGCGCCGGTGTCCCCGCTGGTGGCCGTCAGCAGAAGCAATCTCTGGCCCGTGCCTTCCAGAGCGGCGTCCGTCATGACCGCCATCATCTGCATGGCCAGGTCCTTGAAGGCGGCGGTGGGGCCGTGGAACAGCTCCAGCACCCACAGGTTCGGCTCCAACTGGACCAGCGGCGTGATCGCGGCGTGATGGAAGGTCCCGGTCAGGCGGTCGGCGGCGGCGCGCACCGCCGCAGGGGGCAGGGACTCGCCCGCGAACAGCCCAAGAATGTCGGCGGCCAGATCAACATAGGGACGGGCGGCGGCGGCGCGGAGGTCGCCCGCGCTCAGGGTCGGCCAGCGCGCGGGCATGTAGAGCCCGCCGTCGGGCGCCATGCCGCGCAGCAGCGCATCGCGGAAGGTGGTCGGGGCGGCCCCGCCCCGGGTGCTCACATAGTTCATCATCGACCCCATCCGTCGGCCGGACATGGAAGGCCGACGAAGCGATAAGCCTAGAAAATTCATGCGCTGAAGGCCACCTTCAATCCCTTCTCAGGGTGGAAAATTGCCATGCCGGCGAAAGCGATCGGGCATGCTTGCGGCGGGAAACCGGCCCGCTCATAGTGGCTCGCTGTTACAATATATCCTTGGGGAATCCGCATGCGCCGTCTCGCCGTCTTCACCGCCCTGGCCAGCCTTGTGGTGGCCGTGCCCGCCGCCCAGGCCGAGCGGCCCATCGCCTTCGCCGCCCAGCCCGCCGACCAGGGCGCGCTGGTGCTGTTGCTGGGCGCCGAGGGTGATCTTGCGCAGCGCGGCGCCGCCCTGGGAGACGCGGAGCGTGCAGCCGTAGCCCGGGCGCTGACGTCGGCGTCCTTCGGCTATGGCGTCCGCGACAGCCTGACCCTGCGGGGCATCGGCGACTGGAGCCAGATCGTGGTGGTCGGCGCGCCGGGCGACATCAGCGAAGCGGACCAGTTCACCCTGGGCGCGACCCTCGCCCGCGCCCTGTCGGGCGAGACCGGCGCGGTGTCGATCATGGCCGAGGGTCTTGATCCGGCCGTGACGGCGCGGGTGGCCACCGGCGCGGGCGTGTCGGCCTATCGCTTCGCCGGCTATGGCCGCCGCGCGGAACGCGCCGAGCCCTCGGCCCTGACCTTCATCGCTCCCGCGGCCCAGACCCTCTTCGACGCGCAGGGCATGGGCGTGATCAACGGCATGGCTCTGGCGCGGGACCTGTCCAACGAGCCGCCCAACGTCATCTACCCCGAGACCTTCGTGGAGCGGACGCGCGAAGCCTTCGCCGGGATTCGCGGCGTTCAGATCGAGGTGCTGGACGAGCGCCAGATGGAAGAGCTGGGCATGGGCGCCATCATTTCGGTCGGGCAGGGATCGGCGCGGCCGCCGCGCATGATGATCGTGCGCTATCGCGGCGCCGGGTCTGCAGACCAGCCCATCGTGCTGGCCGGCAAGGGCATCACCTTCGACTCGGGTGGGCTGAACATCAAGACCGGCGGCGGCATGGGCGCCATGAAGATGGACATGTCCGGCGCCGCCAGCGTCATGGGTGCGACCCTGGCGCTCGCCCAGCAGGGCGCGCCGGTGCATGTGGTGGCCATCGCCGCCCTGGCCGAGAACATGCCCGGGCCCAACGCCACACGGCCCAGCGATGTGGTCACGGCCATGAACGGGCTGTCCATCGAGATCGGCTCCACCGACGCGGAGGGCCGCATGGTCCTGGCGGACGCCCTGTCCTACGCCGAAGCGCGGCTGGACCCGGCCGCCATCGTGGATGTGGCCACCCTGACGGGGTCGGTCGGCGGCGCCCTGGGCAGCGACTATGCGGGCCTGTTCAGCCGTCACGACGCCCTGGCCGATCAACTGATCGCGGCGGGGCGCTCGGCCGACGAGCCCCTGTGGCGCCTGCCGCTGCACCCGACCTATCAGGGGCGTCTGTCCTCCAATGTGGCAGACCTTCGCAACACCGGGTCGGGCGGACCCGGCGCGGGAACGGGCGCCCATTTCGTCGGCGCCTTCGTTGATCCCGAGACGCCCTGGGCGCATCTGGACATCGCGGGCGTGGCCTGGGACGGCTCCGGCGCCTCGGTGGGCTATTCGGTGCGTCTGCTGGAGACGTTTGTACGCAACTGGACGCCGGTGCCGCACGGCGTCGGCGAGGGCGGGCGCTAGACCGAAATCGGTCCAGCATATTGCGAGAGCCTGATTCACGGCATCGGCGGAATCGCGAAGCGATTCCGCCTCAACCGA
>NZ_BATC01000086.1 GCF_000466985.1 Brevundimonas abyssalis TAR-001 | reverse complement strand
GCCGTGGGGGTTGGCCGGGCGGCGCGCCTGGCCGTCGCAGACGGGCAGGGGATCCGGTCCCAGCGCCGCGCAGGCGCCGAGCAGCAGGAACAGGACGGGAGCGAGTGTGCGCATGGTCAGCCTCCAAGGGGTCGGATGGTTCCGCCGCCGCGCGGCGGCCGGCGATCGGCCTCCAGCGGGCCGCCGGCGCGGCCGGGGCCGCCCAGGGCGGTGGCGTTGGCGAAATCGGCCAGGCCGGCGCTGGCGCCGCCGGCCACGCCCGCGGCGATGGCGGGGGTCTGTAGAAAGAAAATGGCGCCCAGCAGGCACAGGGCGATGAAGATGAGCCCGCCCACCAGGGGGTCGGCGCCTTCGATCGCGCCCCACTGATCCCGCACCAGGGCCAGGATCAGCTGGAAGATGGTGATGATCAGGGCGAACAGGACCAGATAGTTCACCGCCTGGCTGAGCCAGCCGAAGAAGTAGCGGCGGGTGGCGTCGAACAGGGCGCAGGCGATGAAGATGGGGCCCAGGGTCACCAGCAGGGCCAGGGCCAGCTTGGCGATCATGACGATGCCGAAGCCCAGGGCGCAGGCCAAGGCGCCGATGACCATCACCGCCGCGGCGATGATGTAGGGGGCCAGGTCGAAGGTGGAGCCTTCGCGGGCGATGGTCTCGCTGAGATAGCCCGCATGGGCCAGGAACTGGTCGAAGGCGGCGCCGGGGTTGGGCGCGGCCGCCCCGCTGACCGCCTGGGTCAGGGCCCCGGGCAGGTCGATGAACAGGGGCTGGGTGACGAAGGTGGAATAGGCCGGCGTGGTGGCCAGGGCGTAGAGCAGGGTCAGCTTGAGGGAGCGGATGGCGAAGTCCATCACCGGCTCGGCGATGGCGCCGCGCAGTATGGCGTAGCCGTAGAGCAGCACATAGAGCACCAGGGCCGTCCGCAGGGGTCCCTCCACCACGGCGATCACCGACGACAGGCGATCGCCCAGGAAGACGCTGAGCCGCTCGTCGATGAACAGATAGCTTGGCTCGAACACCCGAAAGCTCACGGCCGGGCTCCCCGCACGGCGCCGGGGGCGAAGCCCTTCGGATTCGTGCGCCTCCGGTCGAGGCCCGAGGCGCGCGCGACAGGACAGGCCGGCGCCAGCCCGGCCGGGATGGCGGGGGCCCGTCTCACCGGATGATCTCGCCATAGAGCGCCAGACGCCGGTCGCGGGCGGCGGCGGCGCGCTCGCGCGCCCGCTGGGCCTCCAGGCGCGCCTCGGCCGCCTGGGTCAGGGCCAGGCCCTGCAGCCGCAGCTGTTCGTTCTGGATCAGGGCCTGTTCGGCGCTCAGCCGGGTCTCCAGGTCCAGCACCGCCCGGGCGTCGGGCGCCGTGTCCAGGGCCTGACGGAGACTCTCTAGCCCCGACAGGCGCTGGTCGGCCGCGTCGCTGACCGCCTCGCCCAGGGCCAGGTCCCGGGCCGTGCGGGCGCCGGCGCGCGCCAAAGCCTCGCGATAGTGGCGCTCCGCCTCGGAGACGGCCTCGGCGTCCGGGACGTAGAGCCGGGTCTGTGCGCGGATGGCCTCGGCCCGGTCCGCCAGGTCGCCCAGGGCCGAAAGGTCGCCGTCGGCGGCGCGGCGCAGCGCCTGCAGATCGGGCAGGGGATCGCGCACCTGGGGCAGGCCCAGCACCCGGGCCAGGTCATTGACGTCGGACGGATCGTTGAGGCTCTCCAGCAGGGCCGCGCCCTGCTCCACCTGGCGCTGCAGGGCGCGCAGCTGGTCCAGGGCGGTCTGGGCCTCGCGGATCATCTGGGCGTAGGCGGCGGGGTCGTGCACCACCAGCTGGGCGCGGGCGGCGCCGGCGTTGAACAGCAGGGCGGCGGCGCACAGGGCCGCGCCGAGACGGCGAGGGGTCATGACGGTCTCCTTTGTCGGTGGAAGGCTGGGCCCCACTGGGCGTAGTCGTCCCCGTGCTCGGCCCGCAGGCGGTCCAGCAGGGCGGTGGTCTCGGCGCGGCCCGAGAGCACGGCCAGGGCCTCGTCCAGGCCGCTCAGATCCAGCTCGGCCACCACGCTGGTGTGGCCCTGCTTGATCAGGAAGCGGTGCGACTCCGGGGTCAGCTCGTCGCGGATCAGACGGAACTCGGTCCGGCTCAGGCCGAAGCCGTCCACATAGTCCCGCGCCTGACCGTGGGCGTTGGGCAGGAAGATCTTCGTGGCGCACTGCTCCAGGATGGCCGGTGCGATGGGGGAGGCCAGGGCGTCGGCCGGGGACTGGGTGCCGAACATCATCAGGGCGTTCTGCTTGCGCCAGGTCTTGAGTCCGTCGCGGATCAGGTCGGTGAAGGCCGGATCGCCCAGCGCCTTCCAGAACTCGTCGATGTCCAGCACGAAGCGGCGGCCGTCGACCCGCTGGCCGATGCGGTGCAGCAGATAGAGCATCACCGGGGCGCGGACCTCGGGATCGTCCAGAATGGTGGTGACGTCGAACCCCGCCAGCGGCGCGTTCAGGGCCACGGCGTCGCGGGGGTTGTCCAGCACCCAGCCCAGGGGGCCGTCGGCGGTCCAGCGCTCCAGCCGGGCGCCCAGGCCGCCGGCGTCGCCCTGGCCCAGCAGGGCGCGCAGGGCCCCCAGCGAGCGCCGGGACCGGGGCAGGGCCTCAAGGGCCAGGACCGCCTCGTCCACGGCCCGCAGCTGGCCCACGGTGAAGGGGGCGTCGGGACGGGCGGCGATGGCGCGCACCAGGCGGGCGAGGAAAGCCCGGTTGGCGGGCGTGGACTCCAGGGCCCGGAAGGGGGCGAAGCCGGTGGGCTCCCCGGGCTTCAGGGCCAGATAGTCGCCGCCGCAGGCGCGCACGAAGATCTCGGCCCCGCGGTCCTTGTCGATGAACACCTGCTGGGCGCCGAAGCGCTCCATCTGGGCCAGCAGGAAGTTCTGCACCACGGTCTTGCCCGAGCCGGAGGGGCCGCAGATGAAGGTGTGGCCCAGGTCGCCCACATGAAGGTTGAGGTGGAAGGGCGAGGCCGCCGTGGTGCGCAGCACCGCCAGGGCCTCGCCCCAGTGGTGGCCGGCAGGGCGGCCCGCCGGATGGGTGTGGAACGGCGCCAGGGCCGCGAAATTGCGCGAGGTGACGGCGGCCGGGCGGGTGCGGCGGCCGAACACCCCCGGGAACTGGGCCCAGAACGCCGCCTCCAGACCCAGGTCCTCGCGGGCCACCACCAGGCCGGACTCCGCCAGCAGGCCGCGGGCCCGGGACAGGTGGTCGGCCAGCTGGGCGGGATCGTCGCCGTACACCAGCAGGGAGGCGTGATGCTCGCCCATGACGAACCGGTTGCTGACCAAGTCGTCCAGGGCCGCGTCCAGGCCCTCGATCTGGGAGGCGGCCCGGTCCCGCGAGGAGACCATCTGGTTCTGCTTGCGCTCCAGCACGGCGCGGGCCGCGGGCTTGGACAGGAAGGCGAAGGACTGGCTGAGGACGAAGGGGAAGGGGGCGTCCAGCAGGCCGTCCCACAGGCCGGGCCGGGTGACCGAGGGATATTCCTTCAGGGCCAGGATCCCGGCGAAGCGGGCGTCGGCCACGTCGCGCAGCTCCAGGGTCTCGCGGCCGAAGATGGCGCGCATCGTATAGACCGCTTCACCCAGGTGGCCGCAGGTGAGGGGGACCCGGCCCGGGCGCCCGGTCAGGATCAGGCGGATCATCTCCAGCGGTTCGGAAAACCACAGGCCGTTGGCCTCATAGAGGGCCAGGCGCCGCGGGCCGTAGCGCTCCAGCAGCTGGACCAGGTCCCGCGCGGCGTCCTCCAGCCGCCGCAGGGGCCCGTCGTCGATCAGCACCGCCTTGCCGCGGTCCCGGACCCGGCGCAGCAGACCCTCGGCCCGGTCGCCGGGGCGACGCCCCGGGTGCAGCACCAGGGTGAGGTACAGGTCGTTGACGAACAGGCGGCCCCGGGCCAGACGGGCGTCATAGGCGTCGGCCAGTTCGCGCGCGAATTGCGATCGGTGGCCGGTTGTGGGCGGGATCCGGACGGGGCGGCGCACCACATGGTGCCACAGGGCCAGGCGGTCATCCGCCAGATTGCGCCAGGCCTGGTTCAGCTTGACGTGCCAGTCGTTGAGGTCGCGCACATCGGCGGTCTCGAAGCTGACTCCGTCCAGCTTGAGGCAGAGCATCAGGCGCCGCTGTCCAGGGCGATGATGTCCGGGCTCAGGTGCCGGGCGTAGGGCAGGGCCCGGCGGACCTCGGGCTCGCGCTTCAGACGGGCGGGGGAGTGGGCGCCGTCAGCCATGCCGCAGCCCCCTGGCGCTGTAGCGCCGCACCAGCGGCAGGGGCGAAGGCGACGAGCCGCCCCAGACCGCGCCGTTGCGGGCCCGGCCCTTGGTGTCCACATAGGCCGTCAGCAGCCGGAAGGCGTTGTGGTCCGCCTTGCAGACGGCCCGGAAGGTCAGGTGCAGGGCCGGGGCGATCAGCAGATAGAGCAGGCTGCCGCCCACCAGGAACACCACGCCGCTGGCCATGAGGTTCAGGCCCATGGCCTCCATGGGCACGCCCCAGACCATGGCCGGCCGGGTGCCGGCCAGGAACAGGGGCTCCTCGATCAGGCGCTCCTCAGACATGGCCATCTCTCCGGACGGCGTCGGACAGGGGGCGTGCCCGTGGAGCGGATCGGCGGGCGTCGGCGCGCCCGCGGATCCAGACCAGCACGGCGGCGAGGGTAGGCTTCAGCCCGTGATGAGGTTGACGATCTCCGCGGCGCCGAACACCACGATGATGCCCAGCACCACGATCGCCGCCCGGCGCAGGTCGAACAGACCAAACATCCACAGGATGCCCACCACCACAACGGCCAGGATGGCCAGCAGCCGGGCGGTGTTGCCGGTCAGCATGTCCACCACGTTCTGCAGCAGCCCCTCCAGGTTGGTGGCGGCCAGGGCCGGTCCGGCGCTGGCCAGGGTCAGGGCGCCGGCGAGGCTGAGGCACAGCGGCAGGCTTCGGTGCCACCGCAGGGGCAGGGATTTCATGATCGGCTCTCCTTGGGCTGGGAGGGGGGAAGACCAGCGTGACGCTGGCGTGCGAGCGGGCGAAGACGTCCCACGACGGGACCTCGGCCGTTCGCTGGAAGGTGCGGCCGGGTCTCTGGGCGGGCGTTGCAGGACGCTCGGCGAGAAGCGGAGCCGTGGCCGCCGGCATCGGGAACAGGCGCCGGGCCGCCGCCTCGATGCGGGCCACGTAACCGTTGCGGAAACCGCGGTGGGCGTCGCCGGTGTTGTAGCGGGACAGGGCGATCCTCAGGGCCGTCTGGCGCTGGTCCGGGGAAGGATCGCCAGGCCGATAGCCGGCCTGCAGCACCACGGCGGCGGCGGCCAGGTTGCGGCAGGGATCGAAGGCGTCCTCGACGCTCAGCCCCAGCCAGTCCAGGTTGGCGCTGTTGATCTGGGCCAGGCCCAGATCCAGGTTCGCGCCTTGGGCCAGCAGGTCGCGCGCGATCCGCGCGGCTGCAGCGGGCTTGTCGGCGGACGGGACCGGCTCGGGGGCGTGGTTGACGCCGATGGCGACCGGGTTGAAGCGGCTTTCCACATAGGCGATCGCGCTCAGGGTCTCCGGCGCCACGGCGGGGGCGCAGGATTGAGCCAGGGCGAGGACGGCGGCGAGGTCGAGCAAGGCAGGGACTCCGGTGAGCCCTTAGCCAAGCGCATGGCGCGCACGCGCTCGACCCGCCGCCTTACGGGGGTGGGTCTGCGGTGGGCTTCAACTGCGTTCTGTGTGTCCGGGAGCGTGGGACCAGCAGGCACTGAAACCGAAGGGCCGGCAGTCGGAGGTGGCCCGGTTCCGTTCGCTCGGGCCTGTTCTATGCATAGCCGGCCTGATATCGGTTTCGGTTCAAACCGGGACCGACAGTGAGCCGCGACATGATCACGCCTGAAACTGGAGCGCGAAACAGCGACCGGATGCCCAGGTGGCGGGCCCTGCTCGAGAACGCGCGGCCATTTGTTATCGCTGCTCGGTCAAGCCTGCGGACCATTCACGCACTGATGCTCAGAGAGTCGCGCACGCGATATGGGCGTCGGTCCGGCGGCTACGTGTGGGCGCTGATTTCGCCCATGATCCTGCTCGTCAGCATGATCGTCATGTTCTCGTTCATTTCGCGCCCAGCGGGGGCGGGCGATAGCCTGGTGGTCTTCTTCATCACCGCTATTCTGCCCATCTTCTTGGTCAAGAACATGATTGCGCGGGGGGCGAACGCCATCCGGGCCAATCGCGTCCTTATGCATTACCCTCAGGTGAATGCCTTTGAAGTCGTCACTGCGCGAGCCATTCTGGAGTGTCTAAGCTACTTCATCGTTCTCATTCTCTTTGCCCTCATAATGTTCGCCTATTTTGGGCTGCCGTTTACGGCATGGATGGACCGGCCGGTGGGCATGATCGGCGCAGGCGGCGCACTTTTTTGTTCTTTGCTATGGGAGCGGCTTTCTGAGTTCCCAGATCGGCCGGGCGTTCGAGCTGTGGAATGAACTGACAGGGCCGCTCGGGCGCATCATTCTGCTGACGTCCGGCTTGTTTTTTACGCTTGGCAGCTTGCCACCCGAGTTCTTGGCTGTCGTGAAGTACAATCCAGTCGCTCATATCGTCGAGTGGATACGCGACGTATCAATCCGCGATTTTTACAGTGATTTGTACGATCCTTGGTATCCGGTTCAAGTCGGCTTTATTTTCCTTGCGATTGGCCTTTTTATTGACTGGCTATACCGGATCAGCGGCTACGATCTTCAGCCTTAAGAAAAGGCGGGCAGGCACCCGTACTCAGAAGTCTAGGGGCCCGACCCGATACCCAATTCGGTTACCGAGCTTCTTTGCGCCGAAAGTCCGCGGCGCCCTGATCGCCTTCACACGGCGAACGCCCTGATCCTTCGTGCCACCCGTGGCGATCGATGGGCGTGACAAGCCTCCTAGCCGGCGCGCCCAAGGGGCGGTCGCCTCGTGCAATTAATCGTGTGTGATCAGATCCCCCTGGGACCCAGCTGCGGTTCCTGGGTTGAACATAAGATGATGGATGCCAGACAGCGCCGTTCGGCTGATGGAAGCGTCCCGAACTTGGCTCACAATCGGCGTCCCGAATATGCAGTGCCTTACGGACGGCGCAACCCTTCAGGCGTGGCTCCACAGATGACGTCTGAAACAACAACGGGCCCAGTAGGCGCTCAGGCAGTTGATACTGCGAGAACAATGCGATCCTGGGTGGCCTCGTCCAACCACGCATGCATCGGCAAGCTGATGACACGCTCTGACTTGGCCTCAGTCACCGGAAGGCCCCCCGGTCCAGTCCGGTGGTGCGCGTATGCCGGCTGACGGTGCATGGGAATGGGATAATAGACCGCCGTTGGTACGCCCTGCGCTTTAAGATGTGCAGCCAGGGCGTCGCGGTTCTCATGTTCAATTGTGTACTGGGCCCAAACCGAGATCCCGCCCTCAATGACATAGGGAACCGTCGACACGTGCGGAGCCAGAAGTTGGTTGTAGCGATCCGCGACGCGATTGCGACGCTCGATCTCATCCGGAAAAATGGCCAGCTTCTCAATAAGAATTGCAGCTTGGATGGTGTCGAGACGAGAGTTCATGCCGACGCGCATATTGAGGTACTTGGTATCGTGCTCGAAGGTCCGGCCTTTAAGGTCGGACTCGATCGCCTTCCCGTGGACTCGCAGCGAGTCGAGCAGAGCAGCTAGATCATCATTGTTCGTGAGCACTGCGCCTCCGTCACCATAACATCCCAGAGGCTTCGCGGGGAAAAAGCTGGTGGTGGCAGCGTCTGCCCAGTGGACGGGGTGCTGGCCATTGAGAGTGCAGCCCAAACCTTGAGCCGTGTCGGCAATCAGCTTGAGGCCATACTTCTGCGCCACAGCGGCGAGCCGAGGATAATCGGCCGGCTGACCGAACAGATCGACCGCGATCACCACTTTGGGCGTGAGCTGGCCTTCTGCAAGCACCGACTCGATCGCGGCCTCAAGGTGATCAGCATCCATGTTGTAAGTCTTCGGGTCGATATCGACGAACACGGGGCTAGCGCCGAACCACGGGATGATTTCCGCAGTGGCGGCGAAGGTAAAGGACGGGCAGAACACCGCATCGCCCGGACCGACGCCCCATGCCATCAAAGGCAAAGCCAGCGCGTCTGTACCGTTTCCGCAGG
>NZ_BATC01000087.1 GCF_000466985.1 Brevundimonas abyssalis TAR-001 | reverse complement strand
GGGGATCGCGGTCAGAAAACAGCCTTCAGACCGACGGTGTAGGAGGGGCCGTACTCCTCGTACTGAACATTGACGTTGCGGCTGCCGCTGAAGCTGTACAGCGGCTCGTCGCCCAGGTTGGAGCCTTCGAAGAAGATCTGGACGTTGCGCGTCACGTCATAGGCGGCGGTCAGGTCGATCTGCAGGTGGTCGTCGATGTAGACGTCGAAGGCGGGGTCCTCGGGGTCGCCCACCTCGTCCAGGATGCGGTCGCGGTAGGTGGCGGCCAGGCGGGCCGAGAAGCCGTATTTCTGGTAGCCGATGGAGAGGTTGGCGGTGTTCTCGGCCTGGAACGGCAGGGGCGCGGTGCGCTCGCCGCCGTCCGGCAGCGGGATGCCGCCCTCGGCGTCCACCCAGGTGTAGTTGGCCGCCAGCAGCAAGCCGTCAAAGGGCGAAGGCAGGAAGGTCAGGCCCTGTTGCCAGGCCAGCTCGATGCCGAAGATGTCGGCGTCCGAGCCGTTGACGAAGGTCTCGTAGGCTTCAAAGCCTCGTAGCCGGTCGTGCCGCCCAGATCGATGGCGTAAACCGGATCCTGCAGACGCTTGAAGAACAGGCCCGCAGACAGCAGTCCCACGTCGCCCGGATAGTATTCGATGGACAGGTCGATGCTGTCGGCGCGGGTGCGTTCCAGGTCCACATTGCCGAACTCGGCCTCGACCTCGCCGTCCTCGATCTCGATCAGGCCCGCGGGGCGGTTCTGCTCCAGGATCGGACGCACGACCGAGCGGAAATAGGCGGCCCGCAGCAGGGTGCGCGGGCTCAGCTCGTAGCGGGCGTTCAGGCTGGGCAGGACGTCGGTGTAGCTGTCCTCGACGCTGATGGCCGTCAGGGTCAGGGTCCCGGCGTCCTCGTCCAGGGTGACCTCGTTGCCCCGGGCGCTGTACTCGGTGTGCTCGATGCGCACGCCGCCGGTCAGGGTCAGGGCGCCGATGTCGGCGCTGGCCATGCCGTAGCCGGCCCAGATGTCCTCCTCGACCTCATAGTCCTCGACGTTGGAGTCGATGAAGCTGCCTTCCTCGTCCAGGTCGTCATTGAAGGCGGCCTGGTTGGCGCGCACGAAGGCGGCCACGGCCTGGGGATCAGCCTGGGGCGCGATCAGGCCCAGCGGATAGTCGATGTCGCTGTTGAGGAAGTCGGCGATGGTGGCGTCCATGTCGGCGCCGCCATAGACGTTGATGTCCAGGTCCGACATGCGGTCGCGCATGCGGGCCTTGAGGCCGAACTTCAGGAAGCCGGGATTGTCGCCGAAGAAGGTGTCGTGGGTCAGGTCCACGCGGGCCGACCACTCGCGATCCTCGGTGACGCCGCTTTCGAAAATGGCTTCGTCCAGCTCATAGCGCGAGGCGTCATTGAAGCCGGCCAGATCGTTGGTGATGATCAGGGGACGGCGCGGGTCGTCCAGGTTCGAGCCGACCAGGGTCCCCGTGCCGGAATGATCGGCCACGAAGATGAACTCCACATAGTCGGGGTTGTCCTCGCCCGCCTGGGCGTAGGCCAGCTGATACTCCAGCAGGTTCGAGCCGAAGCGGTTCTCGCCGCCGAAGGCCACCGAATAGATGGTCTGGGTCTCTTCACGGTCGCTGACGTAGGATTCCACTTCCTGATCGGCCAGAAGGAACTCGCGCTCGGAGCCGGAGACGATGTTGGCGCCGTTATCGGGGTTGGGCTCGAAAATGGACCCGCCCTGGACCTCGTCGTCGGCGAACTCGGAGTAGAGGGTGCGCAGGTAGAGGCTGGCCGTGTCGCTGAGGCGCCAGTCGAAATTCAGGGCCGCGCCCAGACGCGTGCGGGCCAGCACATAGTCGCGCGGCTCCAGCTCGACCGGGAAGATCGTGCCGCCATCCTCGTCCAGTTCGCCCGAGCCGTTCTCGATGCCGTCCGAGCCCAGTTCGCGGTCGAACCAGCTGAACGAGCCGGCGATGCCCAGCTGGCCGGTTCCCACATCATAGATGTTGGAGGCCGACAGGCCGATGCGGGGCGATATCTCCTCGCGCAGGGTGTTGTAGCTGCCTTCCGCCGTGAAGGTCCCGCCGAAGCCGGCGCGGTCGAAGGCGGTGGCGGATTCGATCTGCACCGCGCCGCCGATGGTGTCGGCGTCCATGTCCGGGGTCAGCGACTTGACGATGGTCAGGCTGGACAGCAGCTCGGCCGGGATCACGTCCAGGGCCACCTGGCGCTGATCGCCCTCGGCGCTGGGCACGCCCACGCCGTTGATGCTGATGCTGTTCAGATTGGGGTTGGCGCCCCGGATCGAGATGAACCGGCCCTCGCCCTGGTCGCGGTTGATGGAGACGCCCGGAATGCGCTGGGCCGCCTCGGTCACGTTCTGGTCCGGGAACTGGCCGATGAAGTCCGACGAGACGCCGTCCACCAGGTTCGGCGCGTTGCGCTTGCGGTTCAGGGCCGTGGACAGGTTGGCCCGCGTGCCGACCACCAGGATGTTCTCCACCGTGGTCACGTCGGCGCCGATGCGCACATTGACCACCGCGCCCGATCCCGGCGCCACCTCGACCGTCTCGTCCACCACGCCGGCGCCCACATAGGTGGTGCGCAGGGTGTAGGTTCCCGGCGCCACGCCGTTGATGACGAAGCGACCGTCGGCCCCCGTCACCGCGCGCTGGCCGGTCTCCACCAGAAGAACCTCGGCGCCGCCGAAGAAGGCGCCCGCCTGCTGGTCGCTGACCCGGCCGCGCACGACGCCGTCCTGGGCCTGGGCCTCGGCCGGCGCGGCGGCCAGGAGGACGACGGGGCCCGCCGCCAGCAGGGCGAGGGCGGCGACGCCCGCGCGCAGGATCGAAGCGGAACGAATGCGGGTGGTCTTCATGAGGTCTGTCCCCCGACAGCTGGGTCAATGCGGGAAGCGGCGCGTGGAACGCCAGCGCGCCGTGTTCTGGGGGGGTTGCTATGCAGGCTTGATGACACCTGGCCCGTCATCAAGATGACGGTTAGATGACACGGGGCGGGTTGTGGGCGGGGCGTTGTTGTAATGCGACACCGCCCCGCGTTATTCGACAGAGGTGGCGGGACACCAAGAACTGGCTGCCACGAATATTAGTCCGTTTACGGACGATATCGCCGGAGATCATGATGAAGACGCTTTCGCTGACCGCCGTGGCCGCGGCCGCCTGCTGGCCGCCTGCGCCACGGCCGAGGATGACGGGCCCCAGGGCATGGAGGCGATCGGCGATCCCGCCCGCGCCGTGCCCGTCGCCGGCGAGACCCTGGTCACCACCGATCCGGAAGTGGACGCCGATGATCCGGCGCTGTGGGCGGACGCCCGCGACCCCTCGCGCGCGGTGATGTTCGGCACGGACAAGACCGACGGCCTCTATGTCCACAATCTGGACGGTTCGGTGCGCCAGTTCCTGCCCTCGGGCCAGTTGAACAATGTGGACCTGCGCACGGGCTTTCAGGTGAACGGCCGCGAGATGGTTCTGGTGGGCGCCACCAATGACACGCCGGGCGGGGCGGGCATCAATTTCTACCTGTTCGATCCCGACACCCTGCAGACCGTGGATTACGGCCTGGTCTCCATCGGCATGGACGAGCCCTACGGCTTCTGCATGGGCCGGCGCGGCGACGAGGTCTATGCGGTGGTCACCACCAAGCTGGGCACGACCCACCAGTGGCCGGTCTCCGCCGGACCGGACGGCCCCGTGCTGGGCGCCGAGCGGGTCCTGACCCTCGGCAGCCAGCTGGAAGGCTGCGTCGTCGATGACGCGGCCGACACCCTCTATGTGGGCGAGGAGGACGTGGCCCTGTGGCGCTATGACTTCGATCCGTCGGGATCCGGTCAGGCCGTCGAGATCGCCCGCGTCGACTACGAGCGTTTCAAGGACGACATCGAAGGCGTCACCCTCATGCGCGACGGCGGCGAGGCCTTCCTCATCGTGTCGAGCCAGGGCGACAGCACCTTCCCCGTCTACCGGATCGAGGGCGACGAGCACGTCTATCTGGGGCGCTTCGCGGTGGTGGCTGCCGGCGATGTGGACGGCGTTCACGGCACCGACGGTCTGGACGCCTGGTCGGGGCCCATCGGCGGCTTCCCGAACGGCCTTCTGGCCATCCATGACGATCAGGAAGATTCTGGCCCGAACCAGCAGAACTACAAGTTCGTGGACTGGCGCGAGGTGCGCCGCGCCCTGAACTTCTGAGGCGACGGGGGGCGGTGGGATGACCCGCCGCCCCTCCACACCTCAGTCCTTCGACAGGTCGAAGCTGTCGATGACGCCGCCGTCGGTGTCGATGGCCCGGTAGGTCAGGGTTCCGGCGACGGGATCCACCTGGATGATCTGATAGGTGCGGGTGTTGACCGCGCCGAAGGCGGCGAAGTCGGGCAGGCCCTGCTCGTACATCTTGGTGCCCGACACCGCCACCAGATAAACCGTGCCGTGCTCGCCCTCGGCCGCCGGCTCATGGCCGCGCATGGGCACGGTGCGCATATAGGCGTGGTCGTGGCCCTGGAAGGCGATGTCCACATTGTGCCGGTCGAAGATCGGTCCCCAGGCGTCGCGCAGCGGGTAGTTATCCCGGCCCGGACGCGAGGCGTAGAACGGGTGGTGGTAGATCACCACCTTCCAGCGGGCGTCGCTTTCGCCCAGCACCCGGTCCAGCCAGTCCACCTGCAGCTCGGGCTCCACCAGGTCGTAGTTGGAGTCCATCACCACCACCAGCAGGTCCTGATAGGTCACATGGTAGGTGCGGCCCGGGTCCAGGGTCTCGGCGCCGTTGGCCGGCAGGGCGAACTGCTGGAGATACAGGGTCGGGTGGCCGCCGTGGCTGTCGTGGTTGCCCAGGGCCGGGACCACCGGGGTGCGGTCGAACACCGTGGAACCCTCGTGGAAGAACTGGTCCCAGTTGTCCCGCTCGGTGCCGTGGTCGATCAGGTCGCCGGCGATCATGTAGAAGCGCGCCTCGGGGAAGCGGCCGTCGGACTGACGGATCAGGTCGCCCCATTCGTCCAGCCCGTTCTGGGGGTCGCCCAGATAGACGAAGGCGTAGGGCTCGCGCCCGCGTCCGCCGCGGTGCGGAAGCGGCGTCGCTGGGTCCAGGTCTGGCCGTTGTCGGCGCTGACCGCGTACTCATAATCCGTGGCCGGAGTCAGGTCGTCCAGCCGGACCCGGTGCAGGCGGATGTCGGGGTCGTTGACGATCTGGCGGCTGGTCAGGGCGTCGGCCCGGGACGTCAGCATGCGGCCCGCCCCGTCGTCGCCCGCGGGCGCCAGCCACAGGAGGGACTCATCCACCGTCTCGTCGGTGCGCCACTGCACCGTCACCCCGGTGCGGGGGTCGTCCTGCCAGGTCAGCTGCAGATGGTCGGGCGTGGCGGACGACGGATAGTCGGTGGCGCGGAAGAAGCCCACCATGCGCGAGACGAACTCCCAGCTCTCGAAGCTGCGCAGCACGGGCAGGCCGTCCAGTTCGGCCGGCAGGGCGTTGAACCAGTCGTTGTCGTCCACATAGGGCGCGCCGTCCTCGCGGGCGATCTGCACGTCGGCGCCCGGGATCAGCGGGGTGATGACGACCGTCCCCTCGCCCCCGGCGGGCGCGGCGAAGACCACATAGGGCTTCATCTCCCCCGACAGGCTGGGCACGCCCAGATTCACCTCGCCCGCGGGCACGGCCTTCTCCCAGACGTGGAAGGGATCCTCCACGTCGACCACGAAGTCCAGGTCGGCCCGGCGCTGGAAGCCCAGGTCGGCGAGCCAGAAAGGCGTCTCGCCCCAGGTGCTGTCGAAGGCCACGAACAGGCGCGCCGGGCGGTCCACGGTGAAGCGGGCGAAACCGGTCGAGAGACGCTCGCGCTCCTCCGCGTTCAGGAAGGCCGCGGCCGTCTCGGGCGCAGGGCCAGACGCTCGTCGGGCCCCATCTCGCGCACCATGCGGTCCAGGATGTCGGAGACATAGCCCTCGAGGGCGGCGTGGGGCGAAGCGGGCGCTCGATCGTCGTGGGCTGAAGGGCCAGCGCAGGCGTCTGCGAAAAGGCCAGGCCCGCCGACAGGGCGAGGGCGAGAAGAAGCTTGCGCGACATGGTGCGGCGTTCCTGAACAAGACCGCGCATGGACGCCGGCCATCGTGAGGGGATGGCCCATGGTGACGCCTGTGTATGACAGGGGCGTGTCGGCAGGGTTGAAATGCGCAGGGGACGGAGCAAGGGGGTCTGGCGCCGAAAACAAGAAAGGCCCGGCGTGAACCGGGCCTTCTTCGTTTTGACTGGAGCGGGCGAGGCGATTCGAACGCCCGACCCTCACCTTGGCAAGGTGATGCTCTACCCCTGAGCTACGCCCGCGCTCTCAGTCGAGGGCGGGCCTATAGCCGAGCGCGGGCGGGGGCTGCAAGAGGGGATCGCCGAAATTCGGAAATCCCGTCTCGAAACGCGCCCAAACATGCGCTCAGGCAGCGAGCATCCGCGACGCGAGCGGTAGCGCTCTTACCGGGGCGCCAGCCGGATCCCGCCGTCCAGACGGATGCATTCGCCGTTGATGTAGGTGTTCTCGGCCAGGTGCAGGGCCAGGGCGGCGTAGTCGGCGGGCGTGCCCAGGCGCTTGGGGAAGGGGATCATGGCGGCCAGGGCGTCCTGAACCTTCTGGTCCATGCCCGCCATCATGGGCGTCCACATGATGCCCGGCAGGATGGTGTTGACCCGCACGCCCTCGTTCATCAGGTCGCGGGCCATGGGCAGGGTCATGGCGTAGACGCCGCCCTTGGAGGCCGAATAGGCCGCCTGGCCGATCTGGCCGTCCTGGGCCGCCACGCTGGCGGTGTTGACGATCAGGCCGCGCTCGCCGTCGTCCATGGGGTCCAGGGTGACCATGCCCGCCGCCGACTGGGACGCCACGCGGAAGGTGCCGAACAGGTTGACCGTCACCGTCTTCTCGAACTGGGCCATGTCGTGGGCGCGGATCTCGCCGGTGTCCTTCTTGCGCGACACGGTCTTCTGGCCGGTGGCGATCCCCGCACAATTGACGGTCAGGCGCTCCTGGCCGTGGGCGGCGCGGGCCTTTTCGAAGGCGGCGGCCACCGAGGCGTCATCGGTCACATTGACCTTGCAGAAGACCCCGCCGATGTCGGCCGCGACCTTTTCGCCCGCTTCCTCGTTCAGGTCGAAGATGGCCACCTTGACGCCTTTGGCCGCCAGGGCCCGTGCCGTGCCTTCGCCCAGGCCCGAGGCTCCGCCCGTCACCACCGCTGCGATCGAACCATCCAGTTTCATGGCATTCGTCCTATATCTATGTTGAACCCTTGATGTGGGGCGAGGATTTAGACGCCATGACGCAAAACGCCAAACCGTCTTCAATTGAAACGCCCGAAGCGGTGCTGGAGCCGTCGCGCGCCCTGGTCCCCACCGTCATCCGCACCAACGCCGAGCGGGTGCGGCGCGGCTTCTGGCCCAAGATCCGGCGCACGGCCACGCGCATCCCCTTCGCGCGGGAGGCGGTGGCCGCCTGGCACGCCGCCCGGGATCCGGAGACGCCGTTCCGCGCCAAGGCCATGATGCTGGCGGGGCTCGGCTATTTCGTCATGCCGGTGGACGCCATTCCCGACGTCTTCGTGGGCATCGGCTTCACCGACGACGCGGCGGTGATCGCCGCCATGATCGCCCTGGTGGGCTCCAACATCCGCGGCCGCCACTACCAGTCGGCGGAACAGACGTTGGAGGCCATGCGCGAGGAGTGACCGGCCCGTCTCCTCCCCCGCTTGCGGGGGAGGGGGACCAT
>NZ_BATC01000088.1 GCF_000466985.1 Brevundimonas abyssalis TAR-001 | reverse complement strand
ACCGCCGCGCAAAACGGCCCGCGCGGCGGGGGTCGAAACCCTCGAATTCAAGAGCGCGGGTCATTACACGCTTCGTTTCCGAAGCGCAACCATGGCCGCGCGGAAAGGCGACGGGCCGTCGCCCGACGATCAGTTGGGAGACGCGGCTCCGTTCTCGATCGCCTCGGTGGATGTGGCCGCGGCGTCAGCCGCGACGGGCGTGGACTGCGCCATGCTGGTGGGAAGAATCACCGGCTCGGGGGTGATCGCCTCGGCCGTGCAGGTGGCCAGGTCGCCGACCACGTGACGTCCGGCGCAGAACATGTGCTCGTAGTGCGGACGCGCGGCGGCGATGCACTGGTACAGATTCAGCTTGGACATGCTGAGGCAGAACTGGCTGTTGCGCTCCAGAGTCAGGGCCTCGGTGTTGGCGCGCCATTCATCGCCGCCCGCGCCGAGAGCGGCCATGGCGGCGATGGCCAGGGCCTTGGCCACGGCGGGGGTGTAGGGGGGCTGCAGCGCCTCGGCGCTGACGTTCAGGCCGTTCCCGTCATGGGCGGCGGCGAACAGACGGGCCGCGTCCTCGGCCCCGGGAAGCATCTGGGCTTCGGACAGCCGCCTGACGGTCTCCAGCCGCAGATCCCGGTCCGGCACGGCCTGCTGGGCCCAGCGGCGGCGCGGGTCGTTGCGTTCCTGGATGGTGTAGGCGTCCTCGGCCACCACATGGGCGATGGCGGCCAGCGCCTCCGAATCGGAGCGGAGCGTCGCCACGATCAGGCCCGCTGCGTCCGCGGCGCCCGGAAGCTGGGCGGCGTAGGCCGGGTCGGCCTGGATGCGTTCGATCACCTGGCGTCGTTGCTCGGGGTCGACGGCGTAGGTGCGCACGCCCTCCACGAAAGCGGTCGACTGCAGGGCCAGGATCGCGCCGTAGGCGATCATGCCGCGCGACAACTGGTTGGATTCATAGGCAGCGCCGCGGTTCATGATCATTTCGATCGTGGCGGCGTCGGTGATGGCCGGATCGATGGTCCGGGCCTCGCGCATGAAGGCCACATAGACCGCAGCGGCCTCTGAAATTCCGCTGTTCAGCGCCAGCGCAGGGGGCGGCGGAGGCGGAGGCGGAGGCGGCGGGGCCTCAGGCTCTGGCGTTTCGCAACTGACCAGAACAAGGGCGGACAAGGCTGCGGCCATGCCGAGGCCGCGACGTACAAAAGCCTGCTGCATCAAGCGATCCTTAAGACGGGACGCGAGACGCCCCCCAAATCCGGCGTCCGACACTGAAGTCCTTATACCGCCCCTGATTTGGTTTTTCGATCGTTAATCGAACAGCTTGGAGACAGACTCCTCGTTGGCGATTCGCCGGATGGCCTCGCCGATCAGGGGAGCGATGTTGACCTGCCGAATCTGGCTGCAGTTGTTCACTTCCAGCGGCTGTTCGATGGAATTGGTGATGACCAGCTCTTTCAGGACCGAGGACTCCACGCGGTTGACGGCCGGGCCGGACAGAACGCCGTGGCTGATGTAGGCCGACACCTCCGCGGCGCCCTTCTCGATCAGCGCCTCGGCCGCATTGACCAGGGTGCCGCCCGAATCGACGATGTCGTCGAACAGGATGCAGCGGCGCCCCTCGACGTCGCCGATGATGTTCATGACCTCGCTCTCGCCCGCCTTGGGCCGGCGCTTGTCGACGATGGCCAGGTCCGCATCCAGCCGCTTGGCCAGGGAGCGCGCGCGCACCACCCCGCCCACATCGGGCGAAACGATCATCAGTTCGGAGGTCTTGTCGTAATTCTTGCGGATGTCCTGGGCCAGCACCGGGGTGGCGAGCAAGTTGTCCGTGGGGATGTCGAAGAAACCCTGAATCTGACCGGCGTGCAGATCCATGGTCAGAACGCGATCCGCGCCCGCCCGGGTGATCAGATTGGCCACCAGCTTGGCTGAAATGGGCGTGCGGCCCCCGGTCTTCCGGTCCTGACGGGCGTAGCGAAATAGGGCATGACCGCCGTGATGCGCCGCGCCGAGGCCCGCACCAGGGCGTCGGTGATGATCAGCAGCTCCATCAGGTTGTCGTTGGCCGGATAGCTGGTCGACTGGATGATGAAGACGTCTTCGCCACGCACATTCTCGTCAATGACGGCGAAAACCTCGTTGTCGGCGAAACGCTTGACCTGGGCCCGGGTGAGGGGACCATCCAGGTGATCGGCGATGGCCTGGGCGAGCGTGCGGTTGGAGTTTCCCGCCAGCAGCTTCATGGGCTGTCATCCTTTCGCCGTCATCGGCACGATTACTCGTCGGGCCTTCTAGCAGCCGGCGCGCGTGTAGCAACCCACGCCGCGCCGCATTGGCGTGAACAAATCGCTGGTGTAGAAGCGCCGGACTGTCTTTCAAGCGGCCGCCGGGGGCGGGCGCAGCCATGTGAGGTCGGACTTTGCTTCTCAGGAAATCGCGTTCCGGTTTGTCGACCCGTATCGGCGCCCTGGCCGTCGTGCTGGCCGCGACCACGGCCCTGTCCGCCTGCGCCGGTCGCAACGACCGCCCGCAGCTCGCCTATGAGGAGCGGCCCGTCGATCTGCTCTACAACGCCGGATACCAGCGGCTGGAGCGTGAGCGGTGGCTGGACGCCGTGGCCTATTTCCAGGAAGTCGAGCGCCAGCACCCCTATTCGGAATGGTCGCGCCGCGCGATCCTGATGCAGATGTACGCCTTCTACCGGCAGGGTCGCTATCAGGACGCCATCGCCGCCGCGGACCGCTTCATCCAGCTTTATCCGGGCAGCCCGTCAGCCTCCTACGCCTTCTACATGAAGGGCGTCTGCTACTTCGAGCAGATCGTGGACGTGGGCCGGGACCAGGCCGCCACCGGCCAGGCGCTGCTCGCCCTGCGTGACGTGGCCCGCCGCTATCCGGACACCCCTTACGCCGCCGACGCCTGATCAAGATCGACATGGTCAACGACCAGCTGGCGGGCAAGGAAATGGCCATCGGCCGCTGGTATCAGCGCCAGGAGCAGCCGCTCGCCGCCATCAACCGCTACCGGACGGTGATCGACAACGAGGAATTCCAGCGCACCTCCCACACGCCCGAGGCGCTGTACCGGCTGGTCGAACTGTATCTGACCCTGGGCCTGGACGAGGAAGCCACCCGCAACGGTGCGGTTCTGGGTCACAACTATCCCGGCAGCCGCTGGTACCAGGACGCCTATGTGCTGCTGACCAATGACGGCCAGCGCCCGGGCGTTGAGCCTGAAGGCGAGCGTGAAGGCTGGCTGCGTCGCCTCATTCCCGGTTGATCACGGTCGCGGCCTCGCGAATCTGCTAGTCGGGGGAGGGGACGTTCGCGTCCCGTTCCACTGATGGCCGCCTGACGGCGCCGGACGGAGTGTCATGCTCTCAAGCCTGTCGATTCGCGACGTGGTGCTGGTCGAGGCCTTGGATCTGGAGATCCGGGACGGCCTGACCGTGCTGACCGGCGAGACCGGGGCGGGCAAATCCATCATTCTGGACGCCTTGGGACTGGCTCTGGGCGGACGCGGCGACGCCGGGCTGGTGCGCAGCGGCGCCAAACAGGCCGTGGCCACGGCGGTGTTCAGCGCGCCGGATGATCCCTCCTTCCTCGACATGCTGACCGAGCGCGGCTTCGAGGCGGCGCCGGGCGAGGACCTGATCCTGCGCCGGGCCCTGACGGCGGATGGCCGAAGCCGGGCCTGGATCAACGACCAGCCGGCGGGCGTCACCGCCCTGCGCGAGATCGGCGCCCGTCTGGTGGAGGTGCACGGCCAGCACGAGACCGTCGGCCTGCTCGACCCCAAAACCCACCGGGGCATGCTGGACACCTACGGTGGGCTGGCGGCCGAGCGCGGCGCCGTGGCGGCGGCCCATGACCGGTTGAAGGCGGCCGAGACGGCGCTGGCGAGCCTGCGGGCCGAGGCCGAGACGGCGCGGGCCCGCTTCGAGGAGCTGAGCGAATCGCTCGCCGAACTGGATCGGCTGGACCCGCGGGAGGGCGAGGAAGCCGATCTGGCGGGCGAACGGGCCATTCTGGGCGCGGCGGAGAAAGCGCTGGCCGATCTGGCCTCGGCGCGGGACTCGCTGGGCGGAGACACCCTGTCGCAAAAACTGGCCCAGGCCTTCCGGGCCGTGGAGCATGCCCGCACCCGCGCGGTGCAGTCGGGCGCCGGCGAGGATCACCCGGTGATCACCCGGCTGGCGGCGGCGGGCGAGGCCATCGACCGGGCGCTGGTGGAGGCGACCGAGGCCGTGGCGGCGGTGGACGCGGCGGCGGACGCCTTCGAGTTCGAGCCCGGCAAGCTGGACAAGGCCGAGGAGCGCCTGTTCGCCCTGCGCGCGGCGGCCCGCAAGCTGAACGTCACCGTGGACGCCTTGCCGGCGCAGCGGATCCGGTTTCGCGAGCAGTTGCGCCTGATCGAGGACGGCGCCGAGGCGCTCAAGGCGGCCGAGACCGAATCCGCGGCGGCCCGTGCGGCCTATGACGAAGCGGCGGCGGTGCTGACCGCGGCGCGGCGCGGGGCGGGCGACCGGCTGGCCGCGGCCGTGCAGGCCGAGCTGGCGCCGCTGAAACTGGAGCGGGCGCAGTTCCGGGTGACGCTGGAGCCGTTGCCGGAAGAGCGACGCGGGCGCGAGGGGGCGGAGGCCGTGCGATTCGAGGTGGCCACCAACGCCGGCACCGCCTTCGGCCCGCTGGACGCCATTGCGTCGGGCGGCGAACTGGCGCGCTTCGCCCTGGCCATGAAGGCGGCCTTGGCCGAGCGCGGCGGCGGGGTCCAGCCGGTGATGATCTTCGACGAGGTGGATCAGGGCGTCGGCGGCGCCGTGGCCGAGGCCGTGGGCCTGCGCCTCAAGCGTCTGGCCGACGGCGCCCAGGTCCTGGTCGTCACCCACAGCCCCCAGGTCGCCGCCAAGGGCCACGCCCACTGGAAGGTCCGCAAGGCCGAGATCGAGGGCGAGACGCGCACGTCCGTGGACACCCTGACCGATCAGGCGCGGCAGGAGGAGATCGCGCGCATGCTGGCGGGGGCGGAGATTACGGACGCGGCGCGGGCGGCGGCGCGGGCGTTGATCGGGTGAGGGGCCCCCATGGGCCCGCGAGTCCGGGCTTGCGGAGCGGCAGATCAGGGTTCCTGGCGGACCCTTCCTAAGGGGGTGTTGCGGACGGCGACCAGGCCGATCCGGCCTAGGGCGCTGCGCGCGACCTGACAGCATCGTCGTACGCCAGATTGAGAACTCATCAGGGCGTGCCCGGTGGCATGATCCAGATCAATGCGGGGGATGCGAGTTTCAACGACGTCTAACGTTCACTCAGGATGAGGCGCATGACCAAGGAAGTCGGAATCCGCGAGGCCGTCGGCGTGCTCCGGACGGAAGCGGACCTTCAGGGCGCCATCGATGAATTGTTGAGCTCCGGCTTCGACCGCGCGGAGCTCAGCCTGCTGGCCAGCGAACATGTCATCGAGGACAAGCTCGGCCACCGGTACAGCAAGGTCACGGAGACAGAGGACGATCCCGAAATCCCTCGCACCTGTTATGTGTCGCCCGAATCCGTCAGCGCCGCCGAAGGCAGTCTGGTCGGCGGCCTGATGTATGTCGGCGCCATTGCGGCGGCCGGGGCCGTTCTGGTCAGCGGCGGGGCGTTGGCGACGGCCCTGGCGGGGATGGCCTTGGCCGGCGGCGGCGGCGCGCTGATCGGCGGCCTGCTGGCGAAGCTGGTGGGCGATCGCCACGCCGAGTATCTGCAGGAACAGCTTGAACGGGGCGGCTTGCTCCTTTGGGTGAGGACCTGGAATCAGGAAGACGAGCACCGCGCCGTGGAAATACTGAACCGGCACTCGGGCGCGGATGTTCACGTCCACGGTGCGACGACGTCCTCCTGACAGTCCGACTAGTCCACCTTAATTCCGGGGCGGTTCGAAACGGTTGGCCGGAATGCGGAAGAACACACGCCCATCGGCCTCGGGTTCGGGCAGCCTGCCGCCGCGGATGTTCACCTGCAGCGCGTAGAGCATCAGCCTGGGCAGCGGCAGCGTGGCGTCGCGTTTGTCGCGAAGGGCTACGAAGGCCGCCTCCGACTGGCCGCCGCCCACATGGATGTTCTCAGCCTTCTGCCGCGCCACCGTGCTGAAGCACTCCGGATCGCGCCCGTCGGGACCATAGTCGTGCCCGACGAACACGCCGGTGTCGTCGGGCAAGGCCAGGATCTCCTGAATGCTGCCGTAAAGCGCATGGGAATCGCCGCCCGGGAAGTCGGCCCGTGAGGTGCCCGCGTCCGGCATCATCAGGGTGTCATGCACGAAGGCGTTGCCGCCGATGACATAGGTGATCGACGCCAGCGTGTGGCCCGGCGAGAACAGGACTCGTCCCTCCAGCCCGCCGACCCTGAAGGTGTCTCCAGCCATGAACAGGCGGTCCCATTGCCGCCCGTCGGTGGGAAAGTCGGCGTCCAGACCGTAAAGATCCTTCCACAGCGCCTGAACCCCCGTGACCTTGTCGCCGATGGCGGTGGGAGCGCCCAGACGCGCCTTCAGCCAGGGCGCCGCCGAGAAGTGATCGGCGTGCGGATGGGTGTCCAGTATCCACTCCACCTGCAGGCCTTCATCCCGCACATGGGCCAGGAGGACCTCGGCATTACGGGTCGATGTGGCGGCGGCCTTCTCGTCGAAATCCCACACGGGATCGATGATGGCGCAGGCCTTGGTCGCCGGATCGGAGACCACATACTGCCAGCTGCCGGTCTTCCCGTCGTGCAGGGCCGCGATGTGGCTCCGCCATGCTCAAAGTGCTGCATAGGATGGTTCATCAAGGTCTGAGCTCCATGCGATCGCGATTGCGGCATCTAATGCCACCTTGTCGGCGCCGGTTCCCGCCACCTTTGGTCGCGGCGCCGCGCCCGGACTGCGCCTACCCGTCCAGATACTCCACCCGGTGCCGCCCATGCAGCTGACGCACATAGGGCAGGGGGCGATCCGGCGCGGTCAGGCGCTCGGCGGCTTCGGTCAGGACGAAGCGGGTGATGGCGGGCAGGTCCAGGGTCCGGGCCTCGTCCATGGGGATCCAGGCCACCGTGTCCAGCTCCTCGGTCGGGCGCGCGGCGGGCACGTCCAGCAGGGCCTCGGCTGACGCCATGAAAAACCGGGCGTCGAAACGGCGGGTGCGGCCCGGCGGGGTGATGGCGCGGGCGATGTAGGTGAGGGCCGACAGGTCGGGCAGGGCGCCGACGGCGCGAAAGCCGCGCCACGGTCCCGCGATCGATGCGGGCGGCGCGGCCCGGGCCAGCCGCAGGCCGGTCTCCTCGAAGGTCTCGCGGATGGCGGTCAGGGCCAGGGCGCGGGCCCGGCGCGCGGGCAGCTCCCGGGCCAGCAGGGCCTGTGACGGTTTCGGCAGATCGCCCGCCGCTCGATGCGGAAATCGGACGGATCGATCCGCCCGCCGGGAAACACCCATTTCGACGCCATGAACACGTGCCCCGCCGCCCGGCGGCCCATCAGCACCTCGGTGCGTCCGCCCGTCGTCCGCGTCACGATCAGGGTCGCCGCATCCTTTGGCTTCATGCGCACGCCGGTGTTCGGCGCATCCTTCAGATCCTGCGCGGCGTCGAAAGGGTGGTTCACTTTTCCATTCCGCTGATCCCCGCGAACGCGGGGATCCAGTTCTGTGTAGCTTGGCGCTCGTGTTTCAGGACGATCGAGCTAGGGATTCCCTGATCCGCTGCAACACCCAAAGC
>NZ_BATC01000089.1 GCF_000466985.1 Brevundimonas abyssalis TAR-001 | reverse complement strand
CCGAGGCCGAACGCGCCGCAGCCGCCCTCGCCCTCGCCAGGGCCAAGCCGGAGGCTCTGGAGACCCAGCGGGCCGGGCTGCTGGACACCCTCGCCGCCGCCGAGACCCGCCGCGCCGCCGCCGCCGACGCCATGAGCACGGCCGAGGGCGCGGCCCAGGAGGCCGACCGCGCCGCCCGCGCCGCCGAGAGTGCCGCCTCCGCCGCCCGCGAGCGCCGCGCGGGCCTGTCCGCCCACGCCGAGGCCGCCGCCCTGCGGCTGGACGACGCCGACCGCATCCTGCGCGAGACCGCCCAGATGTCGCCCGAGGACCTGGGCAAGCGTCTGACCGACGACGCCATCGCCCGGCCGCCGGACGCGGCGGGGGCCGAGTCCCTGCTGTACGGGCTGGAGCGCGAGCGCGAGGCCCTGGGCGCGGTCAATCTGCGCGCCGAGGACGAGGCGGCCGAGTACGGCGAGCGCCTGACCGCCATGCGCGAGGAGCGCGAGGACCTGACCAGCGCCATCGCCAAGCTGCGCGGCGGCATCGACGAGCTGAACGCCGAGGGCCGCGAACGTCTGCTGGCCGCGTTCGACATCATCAACGACAACTTCAAAAGCCTGTTCGAGGCCCTGTTCGGCGGGGGGCAGGCCGAGCTGAAGCTGGTGGAGTCCGACGACCCGCTGGAGGCCGGGCTGGAGATCTACGCCTGCCCGCCCGGTAAGCGGCTGTCGGTCATGAGCCTGATGTCCGGCGGCGAGCAGGCCCTGACCGCCGCCGCCCTGATCTTCGCCGTGTTCCTGGCCAATCCGGCGCCCGTCTGCGTGCTGGACGAGGTGGACGCCCCGCTGGACGACGCCAATGTGGACCGCTTCTGCCGGATGCTGGACGAGATGCGCAACCGCACCAACACCCGCTTCATCGTCATCACCCACAATCCGGTGACCATGAGCCGGATGGACCGCCTGTATGGCGTCACCATGCCCGAGCGCGGGGTCAGCCAGCTGGTCAGCGTCGACCTGAAGCAGGCCGAGCAGATCATCGCGGCCTGAGCGGGCCGCCTGAATTCAGACTCCGGCGACAAAAAAAACAGGGTCTGAATCGTCTGAAATCCCCCTGGTGCGCGGCGGACCCGGAGCCGCCCGGGCGGTCAGTCTACCCCCCCCCTGAAGGAGCGGGATTTCCCAAGCGCCGACCGGCGCTGAAACGTGCTGTTCGCGCCACAGGCAGCCTGTTTCGGCAGAGGGTTACTCAAGAGTCATCGGCGCGCCGCAAATAGGCCGCATGAAACCTTTGTAAAGCAAGGTGTGGCAGGTTGATCGCGCAGGCGGGCCTCCCCACCTCATTCATGCAGCCAAGCAATCGCTCGTGCGTTCCTCGAGCATCCCTGTATCTCTGGAGCCACGCCCTTCCATGACCCAAACTCTGGCCATCGGGACCCAAGCCGCTTCGGCGCGCCCCGTCGGCCGTGGGGTGTTGAAGGGACTCATGCGACGAATCGCGCGCCTGGCCCTGATGGTCCTGGGCGGGTTTCTGGTGCTGCTGGGCATCGTGATCGCGCCCCTGCCCGGCCCGTTCGGCCTGCCGATTTCGGTGGTCGGGATGGTGGTGATCCTGCGCAACTCCTACTGGGCCAAGCGCCAGTTCATCCGCGCCCAGCACGCCCGGCCCAAGTATTTCTATCCGTTCCGCCGGCTGATGCGCCGCCGTCCCGAGTTCGCGCCGGTGTTCTGGCAGCAAGCTTTGCGCATGGAGCGGCTGCTGCTGAAGCGCGGCAAGCGGGTCCTGTCGCGCACGCGCCGCTCTTTCCGGGCGTCGTTCCGCCGCGCCTCCAGGGCCTGATCCTCCACAATTCGCCGCGAAAGCCGGCCGAACTGCGCTTGTCTCGCGCGGTTGATTTCCCCCTGCGCACGAAATCGTGATCGTCATGTGCGACGCAAGGTCGCACATCGGCGTATGCTGTGTGCGTCGTGGGGAACAAAAATGGCTTTGGGAGGAGCCCCCATCATGATGTCACGCATTCAAAAAGGCATGATCGCCGGGTTCGCGGCCACCGCCGTGGTGGCGATCCTGGAAGTCGGAAAATTCTATCTCACCCAGTCCACCGGGGCGCTCGCGGAGGTGCGGATCTTTCCGCTCATCCTGGCGGCCATGGTGGGCATGCAGGGCAGCTATCTGGTCGGTTGGGCCATCCACTTCGTGTCCGGCACCCTGATCCTGGGCCCCGCGTTCGGGATCCTGTGCCCGCGCATGCCGACCGACACGCCGGCGACCAAGGGAATCCTGTTCGCCGTGGGCGCCTTCATCCTGATGTCCCTGACGGTCGCGCCGATGGCCGGGATCGGCATGTTCGCCATGGCGGCTGGCTTCTCGACCCTGATCTGGCTGATCTTCACCCACATCGTCTTCGGAATCGCCATGGGCTCGATCTACGGCACGCTGGTCCAGCGCGAGAAGCGCCACGCCCGGGAGATGGCCGGCGCCCAGCCGGCGCACTGACGGTCCGCAGAGGCTGAAACGAAGAAAGGCCCCGCCAGGCGACTGGCGGGGCCTTTTGATTCGGGAAACGGCGCCGATCAGTTCAGGCGCGGACCGATCTGGGCGATGGCCTGGTCGGCCAGGGGGTCGGTCGAGGACGCGGCCAGACGGTCGGCCAGGATGCGCTCGGCGGCGGCGGCGGCCAGTTCGACGGCGGCGGCCTTCACCTCGGCGGTGGCCTGGGCCTCGGCCTGGGCGATCTTGCGCTCGGCCATGGCTTCACGGCGGGCCAGGGATTCCTCGAGGCGGGCGCGAGCCTCGACCTCCATGCGCCTGGCGTCAGACTCGGCGGCGGCCAGCATCTCGGCGGCCTGGGCCTCGGCCTCGGCCTTCTCCTGACGGATCTGGACCAGCAGGGCCTCGGCCTCGGCGCGCAGCCGCGCGGCCTCGTCCAGCTCGGACTGGATCTTCAGAGCCGCGCCGTCCAGGCGGCCGGCGATGGCCTGGGGAACCTTGGCCAGGACCAGAATGAGGAAAAACCCGAGCAGGCCCGCTCCAACCCAGAAGTCGGCGCTGGACAGACTCCAGAAATAGGGGGTGAAGAATGCGGGCATCAGGCGGCTCCTTCGGACTTGACGGCGGCCTTGGCCTCGGTGGCCGTGGCGACCTTGCCGGTCAGGCGCTCGACCAGAGCCTGGGCGGTGTCGACGGCGATCTCGGCCACGCGGCCCATGGCGGCGTCGCGGGTCTTGCCGATGGCGGTTTCAGCCTCGGCGATGCGCGCGTTGACGACGGCTTCCTCTTCGGCGGCGCGACGGTTGGCCTCTTCGGTCACGCGGGCCTTGGCCGCGGCGGCCGTGGCCCGGGACGTGGAGCGGGCCTGTTCGACTTCGGCCTTGGCGGCTTCGGCCTGTCCAGCGGCCTCGGCCTGTACCTGACGGGCGGCCTCGACGGCGCCGGCGATGGTGGCGACCCGCTCGTCCTTGACGCCGCGCAGGCGGGGCAGGAAGACCTTGGCCATCAGCACATAGAGAATGGCGAACAGGATCAGCAGCCAGAAGATCTGGCCGGCCCACCATTGGGTGTCGAACTGGGGCAGACCGCCTTCGGAGGCGTGCTCGACGCCGGCTTCCGTATAGGCGGTGTCGGTCGCGGCAGGCGCGACCTCGCCATCACGGATGGCGGCGGCGGTTTCCGGCAGGATGTCCTGGGTCGGAGGGGCGTCGCTGGATTGGGCGGCCATGATCAGTCCGGTTGTTCAGATAAGGCGAACGGGCGGCGCGGCCCGGCATGGACCACCGCCGCCCGCACGATTCGTCAGGGCTTAGCTGAAGAGGATCAGCAGGCCGAGCACGAAGGCCAGGATGCCCAGGGCCTCGGTCAGGGCGAAGCCAGAACCAGGTTGGTGAACTGGCCGCCGGCGGCGACGGGTTGCGCAGGGCGCCCTGCAGGAAGCCCGAGAAGATCGTTCCCACGCCGATGCCGGCGCCGATCATGCCCAGGGTCGCCAGACCGGCGCCGATGTACTTAGCAGCTTCAGCTCCATGATTTCAGTCCTTTAAGAGAAGCGATTGAAGAAGAGGGGCTAGTGGTGTCCGGCGTGAACCGCGTCGTTCAGATAGACGCAGGTCAGGACGGCGAAAACGAAGGCCTGCAGGAAGGCCACCAGGAACTCCAGCGCCGTCAGGGCCAGAACGCCCCCGAAGGCCAGGAAAGCGGCGACATAGGCCAGGTACGCCACCCCGCCAGCGGCCGCCAGGGCGCTGAGCGAGACGATGAAACCGGCGAAGACCTTCATGGCCACGTGACCGCCCAGCATGTTGCCGAACAGACGAAGCGACAGGGTCACCGGGCGCAGGAAGAACGAAATGATCTCGATCGGGATCACCAGGATCCACAGATACCACGGCACGCCCGAGGGCAGAAACAGCTTGAAGAAGCCCAGGCCGTTCCGGACCAGGCCCACGACGATCACCAGGGCGAAGGTCATCAGGGCGAAGGTCAGGCCGACCGCAAGCTGGGCGGTGGCGGTGAACACCGTGAACATGCCGAGCATGTTCATGGCCAGGATGAAGATGAACAGGGTGAAGATGTAGGGGAAGAACGAGCGCCCCTCGGGTCCGATCACGCCGGTGGCGAGGTCGTCGATGAAGCTGAACATGCCTTCGCCCACCACCTGCAGGCGGCCGGGCACCACCTTGGGCGACGCGGTCACGACAGAGAAGAACAGCACGACCAGTCCGAAGGCCACCATCATGGCCAGGGAGGAATTGGTGATGGAGATATCAATCAGCCCCAGGCCCGGCACGTTAACCGGCGGGATGTCCACGACCTTGTGGACCTCGAACTGATGCATCGGATCGGCCATGCCGCCGGCTCTCCCAAGTCAAAACGCCGAACCGCCCAACGGGGCGGAACGGTCAGCGGTCGTCGTCCTCGTCCGGCTCATCCGGAAGGTCCCGGGGGGGACCGAATTCCTTCAGAGCGCGGGCGCTCAACTTCTTGGCGGATGTCACCGCCATCCAGATCGACACGCCGAAGCCCACAAGGACCCCGACGATCATTCCCCACGGCGCGGAGCCGACCAGAAGGTCGAAACCCCACCCAAGAGCCAGCCCCACCAGCACGCCGCCGATCATCTCGGCCATCAGCCGGTAACCGTAGCCCACCGCCGCGCCGCCATACTCCGGCGGCTTGGGCGTAGCGCGGGCCTGAAGCGATTCGGCCTCGACGTTGAGGCGTTTGATCACCTCGTCGCGTGTTTCCTGTTCAGGAGGCATCGGCCTGGCGCTCAGCAGGTCGGCGGGGCGCCGACGCGGGTCTGAATTCGGCGCGGAACCTATAGAGGGCGCGGCGTTCGGTCAAGGCGGCGCGACAGAATGTCAAGCCAATGATTTTATTGCCTATTTCCAGCGCCCGGACTCACCGGCTGGGCGCAGGCTCGGCGACGGCGTCCGAACGGGGCCTGCGCGGGCGAAGCAGGGGCGGAACGGTCCAGTAGGCCACGGCGCGGAACGCCCACTCCGCCGGGCCCATGCGGAACAGGCTGAGCCAGGCGGTGCTGAACAGGGCCTGGGCGACCCAGACGGCCGCCGCCAGACCCCAAAGGGGCCACCAGCCCAGCCGGTCGTAGAGGCCGAATCCGTAGAACAGCACCGCGCAGATCAGGGACTGGCCCAGATAGTTGGTCATGGCCATGCGGCCCATGCGCTCCAGGCCGGCGCCGATCAGGCCCAGGGCATTGGCCTTCCATGCGGCGATGACGGCGCCGAGATAGCCCAGCGCCAGCATCAGCCGCCCGACCTCGCCGGTCAGGGCGGGGGTCCAGACAGCGGGATCGAATCCGGACCGCCACAGGGTCGCGGTCTCCCAGACATTGATCGCCAGTCCACCCGCGACGCCCAAGACGGCCAGCCGCAGATAGAACCGCAGGGACCGCGCACCGGTCATGACGCCCAGTTTGAACAGCCCCATGCCCAGCATCATGAAGGCCACCGTGCGGCCCACCGACAGCACCGCCCCCTTGGCCAGGGCCCAGTCGGCGAAGGCGCCGGCGCTCCACAGGGCGATGGCGGGATAGCTGCCGGACGCGCGCACCGCCGCCTCGGCGTTGAGGGCTTCAGCGGACGGCGTCAGGGCGGCGATGGCGGCGGCGTGGGCGGCGGGATCGGCGGTCAGGGCGGCGGCGGCGCGCCAGTCGCCCAGGGCGTCGGCTAGCGAAAACAGGGCGATCAGGGCCAGGGACACACCCAGCAGAACCCGGCCGTCCAGCTTCCTGAACACGAACAGGAACAGGGCCGCGACGCCGTAGATGTACAGAATATCCCCGGGCCACAGCAGCACCGCAGCGTTGCCGATGCCCAGGGCCATCAGCAGCATGGCGCGGCGAAAGTGGACGTCCGCCGTCCCCGGCCGGTCGGCCCGCGATCCCCAAGCGGTCAGCAGCACCACGCCCGCCCCGAACAGCAGGGTGAACAGGGCGCGCATGGAGCCCTCCACGAACAGGGCCTGCAGCGTCCAGGCGGCCCAGTCGGGATTGGTCAGCTGGGCGGGAAAGGCGGGATAAGCCCGCGACCACGGCTGGCCCATGGCCACGATATTGGCCAGCAGGATGCCGCACAGGGCGAACCCGCGCAGCAGGTCCAGAACCTCGAACCGCTCGGTCTCGGCGGTGGGATTGATCGCTCGTCCGTTCATCCGGCCGCGCCGGACGGACCGGCGACTCCTAGAGCGGCGTGACGCTCACGCCCGCTTCGATCAGGGTCCACTGCAAGTCCTGAACCGCGGCGGCGACGGCCGATACGTCCTGCCCCCGCACAACCAGATTGGTCCCGAACTCGCCTTGGGTCCCCGCGCCAAAGGGGTAGCTGCCAAAGGACAGCGCCCGATTCGTCCGCGCCGCCTCGGCCAGGATCTCGGCCACAGTCCCCTCGCCCACCCCCGACACCTTCAGTGTCCCGGAATGAACCACCGCGCCGGTCTTCAGGCGCGGCGCCACGTCCTGCAGCATGCCCTGCATGATCGCCGGCACCCCGGCCATGACGAAGACATTGCCCAGCTGGAAGCCCGGGGCCTCGGTGACGGGGTTGGCGATCAGGCTGGCCCCGACAGGGATGCGCGCCATGCGTCGCCGAGCGGCGTTGAAGTCGTCGCCGTAGCGCCGCTCGAGAATCGCCACGGCCTCGGGATGCTCGGGCAGGGGCACCCCGAACGCCTGGGCCACGCAGTCGGCGGTGATGTCGTCATGGGTGGGGCCGATGCCGCCGGTGGTGAAGACATAGTCGTGGCCGGCGCGCAGGGCGTTCAGCGCCTCCATGATCTGCTCGGGCCGGTCCCCCACCACCCGCGCCTCCATCAGGTCGATGCCCATGGCCGTCAGAAAGCGGGCGATGGTGTTGGTGTTGGTGTCCTTCGTCCGGCCGGACAGGATTTCATCGCCGATGACGAGCACGGCGGCGGTGGGGTTTTGCGTGGTCATGGGACGGTGAATACGCTGATCCCTCTCCCGGTGGGAGAGGGCTGTGCGCAGCGGTATGCGAAGCAGACCGCTCCTTCGCGCACAGGGTGAGGGTCCGGTCTTTCGGCATCATCCACCCGACCCTCATCCCCCGCGCAAGAACCTCCGCTGCGCTCCGGTGCGCGGGTTCCCCCTTCTCCCAATGGGAG
>NZ_BATC01000090.1 GCF_000466985.1 Brevundimonas abyssalis TAR-001 | reverse complement strand
GGCCGCCATCGCCGCCATCCAGCGCGGCGACACCAAATACACCGACGTGGACGGCACGCCGGAGCTGAAGGCCGCCATCGTCGCCAAATTCGTCCGCGAGAACGGCCTGACCTACGAGACCAGCCAGATCCACGTGGCCCCCGGCGGCAAGGCTGTGCTCTACAACGCCCTGGTCGCCACCCTCTCGCCCGGCGACGAGGTGATCGTGCCCGCGCCCTACTGGGTCAGCTATCCGGACATGGTGCTGCTGGCGGGCGGCGAGCCGGTGGAGGTGGTCGGCCAGGCCGCCGACGGCTTCAAGCTCAAGCCCGAGGTGCTGGAGGCCGCCATCACGCCCCGCACAAAGTGGCTGATCCTGAACAGCCCCTCCAACCCCACCGGCGCCGCCTACACCCGCGCCGAGCTGGAGTCCCTGGCCGAGGTCCTGCGCCGTCATCCCCAGGTCTGGGTCATGACCGACGACATGTACGAGCATCTGGTCTACGGCGGCTTCGACTACACCACCATCGCCCAGGTGGCGCCCGACCTCTACGAGCGCACCCTGACGGTCAACGGCGTGTCGAAAGCCTACGCCATGACCGGCTGGCGCATCGGCTATGCGGGCGGGCCGAAGCCCCTGATCGACCTGATGCGCAAGGTGGCGGGCCAGACCACGTCCAACCCCTCCTCCATCAGCCAGGCCGCCGCCGTCGAGGCCCTGAACGGGCCGCAGGACTTCATGGCCGTGCGCCGCGCCGCCTTCGAAAAGCGCCGCGACCTGGTCGTGTCGATGCTGAACGCCGCCGAGGGCATCACCTGCGCCACGCCCGAGGGCGCCTTCTATGTCTATCCGTCGGCCGAAGGGGTGATGGGCAAGACCACGGAGACCGGCGTGGTCATCGACAGCGACGAGGTGTTCGCCCGCGAACTGCTGGAGGCCGAGGGCGTGGCGGTGGTCCACGGCGCGGCCTTCGGCCTGTCGCCCTTCTTCCGCATCAGCTACGCCACCTCGGAAGATGTGCTCGAGGAAGCCTGCCGTCGCATCCAGCGGTTCTGCGCCGGCCTCACCTGACCATCCGGAACCGCGCCTCTCCCGACGGGTTCATCACCCATCATTCAAGGAGAGACGTCATGAAGGTCCGCGACATCATGAGCCGCGACGTGCAGGTCGCACGCCCGGGCGACAGCATCCAGAACGTGGCCGGCCGCATGGCGGCGGGCGACTTCGGCTTCATGCCGGTGGCCGAGGGCGATCAGCTGGTGGGCACGGTGACCGACCGCGATCTGGTGGTCCGGGCCCTGGCCGGCGGCGCGGGCGTGGACACCCCGGTCAGCGAGGCCATGACCACCACGGTGGAATGGCGCCGCGACGACGAAGATCTCAAGGACGTGCTGAAATGCATGTCCGACAAGCAGATCCGCCGCCTTCCGATCCTCGACCAGGACAACCGCCTCGTGGGCGTGGTCTCCCTCGGCGACCTGTCGATCCGCGTGAAGGAGAAATACGCGGGAGAGGCCCTGGAAGACATCTCCCGCCCGAACTGACGTTCGTCAGAGCGCCGCGCCCGTCGCCTCGGCGATGGTGCGGCGCGCTTCGGCGATGGCGGCCTCGGTGGTGATTTCGCCGTCCTCGATCCGGTCGGCCAGACCCATCAGGGTCGGGCCCGTCACCGCGCCGTTGTCGGGCTCCTCCTCAACCGTGACGCCGTTGCCGGCGGCGATGGCCGCGTCCCAGAAGCCGCGCACGGCGGCCCAGTAGTCCGAGGTCGCCGCCCAGTAGGCGTCGCCGGCCGCAGGGTCGAACCCGTCCCAGCGGCGGTAGGTGTTGACCACATCCTCCTGCACATAGGCCACCAGCCCCGTGGCGGCGCCAGGAGCCTGGCCCAGCTTGACGTTGTCCTGCAGGTGCGCCCAGCCGAAGGGCGTCAGCACGTGGCGGTTGGTCCCCACATAGCGATCATAGACCGGGTCGCGCACCGCATCCCGCCGCGCCAGCGGGCGGGTGGTCTCGTCTGAGGTCCACTGCACCATGCCGTTGTCGTGGGACCAGCGCCCCACGCCGCCATAACGGGGTGAATCATCGGTCTGCCACACGGTCTGGGACCACGCCCCGCGCCGCGCCGCCGCGTCCACCGGCGTCAGCGTCCAGCGGTCGGGCCCGGCGTAGGTCAGCACCGCCTCGGGCTGATAGACCCAGTCCTGACGCCAGTGCTTGATGACGAAGGTCTGACCCTCGTGGTCCATCACCAGGATGTGCTGCAGGCTGATGCGGTCGCCGTCGTCGTAGACCACCCGGACGATCTCGTTGCCGCCCGACAGCTTGGGATCCAGCGGCTCGTAGCCGTTTTGGAACGGAACCGTTTCGCGCATGTCGAAACGGACGCGGAAGTCCCCGACCTGGGACAGGATGGCCTGACGGTCCTGCTCGAAGCGGGACTGCTCAGCCCGTGCTTGCGCCGGCTGCGCCAGAACAGGTTGGGCCATGACGGCCAGGGGAGCGGCCAGGGGAGCGGCCAGAATGGCGGCGAGGGCGATGGCGGTGGAACGCATGGCGTTGCTCCTTGGTGCGAATGATCGCGTTGAGGGGGTGGAGGTCAGTAACGAAGGGCCAGGGAGACGGAGACATTCCGCCCCGGCTGGGTGTAGGCGTCCAGCACAGTGGAGGCGGCCAACAGGCCCGCGATGTCGCTCCACCAGCCGTAGGTCTCGTCGAAGACGTTGAACACGCCCGCCCGCAGGGTGACGCTGTCGTTGACGTTCCAATACGCGGTCAGGTCCAGCAGGGTGAAGTCGTCGCCGGTGAAGCAGGTGTCGTAGCAGTTCAGCCCGTCGGTCTCGTTCGCGTCCTTCTCCGCCGACCAGGTGACGATCGCCTGCCCGCCCCAGCGGCCCGCCGGTTCGGCATAGCCCAGACCCGCCACCAGCTTGATCGGGTCGATGGTCGGCAGTGAAGCGCGCACCCCCGCCTCGGTCTGCTCGCCGTCGGCGTAGGAGAAGGCCGCGGTGGCGTTGAACCCGTTGTCCCAGGCGATGTCGCCCCGAGCCTCGAAGCCATGCACCGTCACGCTGCCAAGGTTCACGTACTGGTAGACCGCCGGGTCCGCCGGGGTGAACGACCCGCTCACCACAATCTGGCTGATGAAGTCGTCATAGTCCGAGCGGAACGCCGCCAGCGACAGGCGCGCATCGCCGCCGGCCACCTGCACGTTCCGGAAGCGGATTCCGCCCTCGACGCTGGTGGAGGTCTCCGGCCCCAGGTCCGGATTGGGGATCGAGACATAGCCGAACAGCGGGTTGGAGAAGGCGTTGTTCACCTGCATGGGCGACGGCGCCTTGAAGCCCTCGGCCACATTGGCGAACAGGCCGAAGGTCGCGGTCGGCCAGTAGACCACGCCCAGCTTGGGCGAGACATGGCTGTCGCTCTGCCCCTCCACGGGCCCGCCGGTGTAGAGCGCGTCGGCTTCCGGCGTCAGTTCGTACCAGTCATAGCGCACCGCCGGGGTGATGCTCAGACGGCCGTCCAGCAGCACCATCTCGTTCTGGATGAACAGGCCCGAGAGGCTGTAGTCGGTGATGGGGAACGGCCGGTTGGGGAAGGTCTCGCCGGCTCCGGGAACCGTGCCGCCGCGGATGGCCTCCTGGGTGCTCTCGGACCAGTCGCCGCCGAAGGTGACGCGGTGCTGCACCGCACCGCCCCGGCCGAACACGCGATAGCCCTCGGCGTTCAGGCCGTAGACGCGGGTGTCGAAGGTCACGTCCCGCGTCCGGTCCGCCGCCGGGTCGCGGTCCTCATAGGTGAACTGGCGCGTCGTGGCGTCCTGCCAGTAGACCGCCATGGAGCCGCGATCGAGGCCGAAGGCGTCGGTGAAACGATGGTCCAGGCTGACCCGGTCGCGCGCCTGCTCGTCCTCGCCCAGCACCTGCAACGTCGCGTTGGGCTGGAACGGCGGCACGGCCGGGCCCCGACTGGACAGCGCATCGCCCGACAGGTCGGAATCATAGTGGTCATACGTCAGGCGCAGACGGTGGTTCGGCGCGACCTGCCACACCAGCTTGCCCAGCACCGCATTGGAAGACAGGTCCATGGGGTTCGGCGCGGTGCGCGCGGTGGTCTCGCTGAAATCATCGCCCTGGTTTTCGGTCTCCTGCCCGTCGCGGCGGGTGTAGGCCAGCAGCCCCGACAGCGCGCCGTTCGATCCGGCGATGGAGACGCCCTCGGTCCAGCTCTCGTCCGCCGACGCATAGCCGACCCGCGCCCGCGCGGTGAACGCCTCGCCGCCCAGCATGTCCTCAGGGTCCCTGGTGGTGAAGCTGACCGCGCCCGCGATGCCGTCGGAGCCGTACAGCGCCGAAGCCGGTCCGCGCAGGATCTCCACCCGCTGCATCAGGTCCAGGTCGTTGTAGCCGCCCCGCCCCACGTTCTGCGCTCCGAACGAAAAGCCGTCCGGCATACGGATGCCGTCGGTCACGATCAGCACCCTGTCACCGCCCATGCCCCGGATGGTGAAGCCCGAATTGCCGTCCCGGCCCGCGCCCGACAGGGCGGCGGTGAAGCGCTGCGGGCTGGTGGGCACGCTGACGCCCGGTTCGAACCGCACCAGATCCTTGATGTCGGTGTAGAGGTTCGCCTCGATCTCCTCGGCGGTGATGACGCTGACGGTGACGGGGATCTCGTCGGTGCGGGTTTCGTTGCGCGTGGCGATCACGGTGACCGGCGCCACCTGGGGCGCCTCGACCGTCCCTTCCAGATCGGTTTCGGCCCAGGCGGCGCCCGCCGTCAGGCTGAGAACGGCGGAGGTGGAAAGCAGAAACGTGCGCATGAGATGGCCCCTGTTGTTCGTTGAGCGGCGCAATTACTGCGAACGATTTGCAGAAGCAATATCAATAATTATTTCCCCGTCGAAACCGGCCGCTAACCCTGGGCGCGGCATGATCGATCCGTCTGTTCACGAGCATCGAGGTCGAGCCATGGCGCGCGCGCAGTTTCAGAAGGGCCAGAAGGTCTGGGTCGAGTGCGTCGGCGCCTGGGCCTGCATCGAGAAGGTCCAGCCGGTCTGGGCCAAGGGTTTCGATGAGCCCGTGCGCGTCACCTATGACGTCGGTCTGGGGCGCGAGTTCACCGGCTCCGAACTGATGCTGCCGCAGGACGACGCCGCCGCCGCCGACATGGGCGACTGGCGCCTGCTGCGCGCGCGCAACAAGTGGCAGCTGGCCGAGGACTGCCAGCATCACCCCTTCCCCGGCACCTACCCCGTGGTGGTCACCGACCCTGCCGACTGGGGCGGCTGGCGGGTGCCCGGCGCCGAATACGATCGCGACCCCGAGAAGATCGAGGCCCAGGCCCGGCTGATCGCCGCGGCGCCCATGCTGATGAAGCTGGCCGAGGATCTGGCGGGCTCCATCGACGAGAATGTGGACGAGGCTCCGCCCGAATTGATCCGCCTGGCCCGCGCGGCGCGCGAGATGCTGAAGGCCGTCAAGACCGTGCCGACCCCGGTCGGCGACGTGGATGAACCCGTCGCGGCGACCGCCGCCTGATCTTCGCCGCGCGGCCTCGACACGAATCTGCGACGCACCCTAGGCTGTGCGTCTTCACGAATCGTGCGGGAGAGGGCGTTGAACGCCGACGAACGCCGCGGGACAGGACCGGGCCGCAGGTCATCCGACAGGGCGTCATCCGGTCTGGGCATGCCCGTCTGGGTGCGCATCGCTGTGCTTATCGCTGCGCTCGGCCTGTCGATCTACTCCCTGCTCTATGCCCGTCAGGCCGGAGACCGCCCGCGGGAGCAGGCCGCCTCCATGGCCCAGGCGCTCGAGACCCGTTCTGAACTGACCGCCGCGCGCCTGGACGCCGACTCCGCCCGCGCCATGATCGGCCTGACCGCTGCGGTCCGCGCCCTGGTCGCCTCGCCGTCGCGCCCGCTTGACGCCGTGGAGCAGGCCCGCGCCGACGCGCCGGGTCCAGCCTACGCCGTCGTCTCCGAGGGGGGCGACATCCTCGCGGCGGCCGGCGCCGAAGCCGGCGCCTTCCGGTCGACGGAGGCCTCGGAAGGCCACGCCCTGTCCCGAGCCCGGGACGGCGAGGCCCTGCTGCTGCGGCTTCAGGCATCCGGCGGCCGCACCGTGATCGCTCGCCTCCCCGCGCCTGATCTCGCGGCCCCCGCCGCCCTGGCCAGGCAGGGTCTGGCCGTCAGCATCGTCAACGCCGACGGCCTCATCATCGCTTCGGCCGCGTCCGCCCTGCGCGACCAGCCCGCCTCGGCCCTGGGGCTGACCCCCGAAACCCTGGCCGAGCACGCGGAGGGCGGCGGCGTCCACACCCGGGGCGAGTTGCGCCTGACCGCCGTGGACACGCAAACCGCCCCGGCCACCATCGTCGCCGCCGCCCCGGCGGCAGGCGGGGGCCTGATGACCCTGTTCGGCGACGCCTGGATCCTGATCGGCCCGCTGGGTCTGGGTCTGGGGCTGAGCGCCCTTGTGCTGTTCCAGGAACGCCGGGCGCGCCGCGCCGCCCGCGTCTGGGCCGACACCGAACGACGCTTCCACACCGCCGTCGAGGCCGCGCGCTGCGGCGTCTGGGAATGGAACCTGGACCGGGACGAGGTGGTGGTGTCCGACGTCATGGCGGGCATGCTCGGCTTCGGCCGGGGCGGCGTCATCGCCGCCGATCAGATCATCGAGCGCATAAATCCCCGGCACCGTGAGGCGGTGGAGCACGCCCTGCGCCAGGCCCAGGCCTACGGCCAGGTGGAGATCGCCTTCCGCGTGGACGCCCCGGACCAGCCGCCCCTGTGGATGGAGCTGCGCGGCCAGGCCCCGCGCCAGCGCGGCCCGGACGGCTATGACCATCTCATGGGCGTGGCCCTGGACATCACCGAGTCCCGACGCGCCAAGGCCCAGGCCCAGGCCGCCGAGAACCGCCTGCGCGACGCCATCGAAAGCGTGTCGGACGCCTTCGTCCTGTTCGACCGCTACGGCCGGCTGATCCTGTGGAACCAGGCTTTCCAGGACGCCTTCGGATTCCAGCCCGGCCACCTCAAGCGGGGCGCCCAGAAGGAAGAGCTGAACCGCATCGCCGCCCTGGCCATCCGCAAGGACCAGCCCTCGGCCACCGGCCGCCCCGGCATGCGCGAGATCGAGCTGGCCGACGGCCGCTGGCTGCAGATGTCCGAGCGCTTCACGGGCGACGGCGGGGCCGTGGTCACGGCCGCCGACATCACCGTCATCAAGCGTCAGGAGGTGGAGCGCAAACAGGCCGCCGACGCTCTGCAGCTGACCGTGAGCAAGCTGGAGAAGAGCCAGGAGGAACTGTCCCAGCTGGCGCGGAAGTACGAGGAGGCCATGGTGCGCGCCGAGGCGGCCAATCAGGCCAAGAGCGAGTTCCTGGCCAATATGAGCCACGAACTGCGCACCCCGCTGAACGCCATCAACGGCTTCTCCGAGATCATGGCCGGCGAGATGTTCGGCCCCCTCGGCGACGAACGCTACAAGGGCTACGCCGTCGACATCCTGAACTCGGGCCAGCACCTGCTGGCCCTGATCAACGACATCCTCGACATGGCCAAGATCGAG
>NZ_BATC01000091.1 GCF_000466985.1 Brevundimonas abyssalis TAR-001 | reverse complement strand
CCTCGGCGATCAGCCGGCGCCGCGCCCGGCCCAGCCGCGCGCTCTCGCCCGTGTCCCGCGCGGGCCAGGCCCGCACCTCGGCCCGGTCGATGCCGTGCCGCCCGATCAGGCGCTTCAGCGCCCCCTGCGGATGCTGCTCCCCGTCGTCGTCGGCGATCTGGTCCCACGCCGTCTGGGACAGGTCTCGGTCCAGTCCCGGCAGCACCACGCAGCCCGACGGCGCCCGGGCCACGGCTCCCAGCACCGCCGCCGCCGCGGGCACGGTGCCCGTGGAGCCCGCCGCGATCACCGGGAAGGCCGGCGGCCTGTCTTCCCACGCCTCGGCCAGCCGCTTCAGCAGGGTCACCCGCCGCGCCGCCGGGTCGCTGAGACCCAGCTCCTCCAGCCGCCGGGGCCACGCCTCCACCGCCACGGCCAGGAAGGCGGCGGTGGAACGCCAGTGCTCGGCCAGATCGGCCTCGACCAGATCGGCCACCCGGCCCGGGTCGGCCACCTCCTCGATCTGGCAGGAGTCCAGAAACGCCGCCAGCGCCTCGGCCATCTCCAGCGCGCGCAAGGGCTCCACCGCCCCGCCGTGGTGGGCGGCCACCAGACGCGCCAGCTCGAACCGGCGCTTCAGCGGCGAGATGGCCGGCTTCAGGTCCAGCTCCAGCTCGCCCGGCGCGAACGGCGGCTCGTCCTCCTCCAGATCGCCCAGCGGCCGCACCTGCGGCAGCAGCACCGGCCGGTCCCCCGACAGCAGGGTCAGGGCCTCGGTGAAGGCCCGCGCCGCGCGCCGGTTGGGCAGCAGGATGACCGCGTCGCTCAGGGTCTCGGGCGCGTCCTCGCCCAGCCAGTCCAGCACCCCCGCCGCCAGATCCTCCAGAAACGGCCGGTGCGCCTCGATGGACCACCAGCGCGCCCCGGCGCCCGCAAAGGGGTCGAAGCGGCTCATGCGGTCGTCAGCCGGGCCTCGGCCTCATCCCGCGCGCCCGGGTCGCCCACATGCATCCAGTCCCCGTCCAACACGCAGCCGTAAAGGCGCGACTCCCTTTCCGATCGACGCCACAGGGTGCTCAAGGAAAACGGGCCATCTGGTCCCTGACTTGCGTAATCAGGTCTCGTGATGTGCACGCCCATGTAGGCATACGGAACGGTCGGTCTGTCGCCTCGGAAAAGCAGATGGCCGTCGAAGCCTATGGAAAAATCGCCAGGGCCCTCGAAGCCAATTGCCCCTTCCCTTCGGGCGAGCAGAAGAGCCGCATCCATAGAGTTCGAATTCCACAGACTTACGAGATTAGCCAAGGGATCCCGACGACCTTGGGTCCAGACGCTGTCGATATTGGCCACGAACACCGGGTCATCGCCCAGCAGACCCCGCGCCTTCTTGAGCCCGCCGCCGGTCTCCAGCAGTTCGGCCCGCTCGTCGGATATGATGATCTCCGGCCCGCCCGTGCGCGCCGCCAGATGGGCCTCCAGCCGCTCGGCGAACCAGTGCACATTGACCACCGCCCGCTCCACGCCCGCCGCGCCCAGCCGGTCCAGCACATGGTCGATCAGGGCCTTGCCGCCCACCTCCACCAGCGCTTTGGGCCGGTCGTCGGTCAGCGGCCGCATGCGGGTGCCCAGGCCGGCGGCGAGAACCA
Organism: Brevundimonas abyssalis TAR-001; assembly: GCF_000466985.1. Lineage (GTDB taxonomy): Bacteria > Pseudomonadota > Alphaproteobacteria > Caulobacterales > Caulobacteraceae > Brevundimonas > Brevundimonas abyssalis. The sequence continues at coordinate 5,811 of NZ_BATC01000091.1, read as the reverse complement.
TGGCGGTCTTGGGTCCCGTCATGTCCGGACCTCCACTGGCACATGCCGCGCGAACCAGCCGCGCACCGCCTCCATGCCCGGCTTCTGCAGATTGGCCTCCAGATGCCGCCACATGCGCGGCATGAAGGCCCGGTAGCGGGGCTTGCCGTCCCGCGCGATCAGCCGGGCGAACACCCCCAGGATGCGCGCCTCGTTCAGGGCCGCCAGGGCGGCGTAGTCGGCCAGGAACGGCTCGCGGTCCACGCCCGGCATGCACGCAAAATAGTGGTCCAGCGCCACCGCCTCCAGCTCCGGCGCCACGTCCCGGCGCGCGTCCTGCAACAGCGAGTGCAGGTCCCACGACGGATGGGCCAGCACCGCGTCCTGGAAGTCGATCATGCCCACCCGCCGGTCGCCCGACCGCTGCGGCAGCCAGATCAGGTTCTCGGCGTGATAGTCCCGGTGCGCCACCGACCAGGCCTTCGCCTCGCCCATGGCCGCGATGGGCGCCCACGCCGCGTCCCACTCGGCCAGCGCCGCTGCGCCGAAATCCAGCGCCGGGTTCAACTTCGGCATCCACTGCACGAACAGGTCCGCGCCGCCCTGCAGCGCCACGGCGTCATAGGTCAGCAGCGGCCAGTCCCCGCCCGGCCCGCTCAGCACGTCGGGCATGACCGCGTTCAGATGCAGCTTCGCCAGCGCCTCCACCGCCGCCAGATACAGCGGCGCGGCCGGCTCCCCGTCCTCGATCACCCGCGCGAACAGGTCGTCGCCGAAATCCTCGATCACCGCAAAGCCGGACCCCGCGTCCACGGCGATGATCTCCGGCGTCGACAGGCCCGCGCCGCGAAACAGGTTCGACACCGCCGCAAAGGCCTCGATGCGCCCGGCCGACAGGCGCGCGGTGGCGTTCCACCCCGCCGCCCGCCTCTGCTGCGGCGTCCAGGCGGGGTCGCACGGCGGGCTTTCCGCCGCCGGGGCCTGATCCATCAGCATCAGGCTGGCGCCCGTCGGCGTGGTCAGGCGCTCATAGCGGCGGGTGGAGGCGTCGCCGGGCAAGGGGTCGCGCCGGGCGTCGGCCAGGCCCGCGCCCTTGAGAAATTCGATCCGTTCCGCCTCACGATCCGACATGCTGGATCCTGTCCTTCCACGCGCCTGCGCCGGAAACGGTCGCAACCCGGCCGTCCCCATCCTCGGCGATCTCTATGACGAGTCGGTCCGGCCCGAGGAATTCCGCCGGATCGTCCCCCAGCCGCTCCGGCCATTCGATGACCGCGCAGCCCGTATCCAGCGCGTCGTCCAGCCCGATCTCCAGCACCTCCTCCGGGCGGGTCAGCCGGTACAGGTCGAAGTGCGCGACCGGCGGCTCGCTCTCATAGAACTGCACCAGGGTGAAGGTGGGGCTGGGCACATCCTCGTCCGGCGTGGTCAGGGCGCGGATCAGGCCCCGGGCCAGGGTCGACTTGCCCATGCCCAGCGGCCCGTACAGCAGCACCGCCTCGCCGGGCTTCAGCATCGGCGCGATGGCCGCGCCCAGACGCGTCGTGGCCTCCGCGTCGGCCAGCAGGATCCGGCGGGCCTCAGGCAAAGTCCGCATCCGGCTGGCTGGCCAGGGTCCGTTCGGTGAACGCCTTCAGGGCGTAGGTCGCCCGCGCCGCATCGGTGTCCAGCCGCCGCGCGTCCACCGGCTTGCCCACGATCAGACGATAGGGCTTGCCGCGCTTGTTCAGCATCTCGTGGAACAGGGTGATGTCCCGCATCTCGGCCGAATAGCGGTCGAACAGGTGGAACAGCTTCGAATAGGGCCCCGACACATGGATCGGGATGATCGGCGCCTCATATTTGCGCGCCAGCGACACCGCCGTGGCCGCCCATTGGGGATCGGTCAGCGACCCGTTCTTGCTGACCCGCGCCAGCCGTCCGGCCGGGAACATGACCACGCAGCGCTCCTCCTCAAAGGCGCGACGGGCGGCCTCCAGGGTGGCGCGGGTCTTCTCGCGGGTGCGCTTGGTCTCCACCCACTCCACCGGAATGACCACCTCGCCCAGACGGGGCGAGACCCGCAGGGCGTCGGCATTGGCGAAATAGATGGCGTCGTCCCGCACCCGCCGCACCGCCTCGTGCACCGCCAGTCCGTCGGCGATGCCGGTGGGATGGTTGGCCACCACGATGCAGCGCCCCGTCTGCGGCAGCCGCTCCAGCAGCAGGGCCGACACCTCCAGATCCAGCAGGTCCGCCACATAGGCGAGCGCATCGACGCCCGACCGCACCGCCACCGCATCGGCCATGCTGCGCGCGGGGGCATAGCTGAGCAGCCCGTACAGGACCGGCTTGACCACCGGCCAGACAAGCGACCGGGTCAGCCGCGGCGCACGCTCGGCGATCAGCTGGTCAACGATGTGGGGGGCGGCGGCGAGAACCATGAGGCGGCAAGTTTCGCCTTTGCCGTGCGCCGGGGCAAGCGGGGGAATCGCCTCTTTATTTCCGCTCATCCCCGCGACCCGAAGGGCGGCGCGTGGCAGCCAACGCGGGGATGAGCGGAGGGTGGACAGGGCGAGTCCAGTTTCCGCCGGGCGCACCCCCGTGCTAACCGTGGCCGCACATCCGGCTCTGGGGAAATCGTCATGCGTCCAACCGCCCTCGTCTGCGCCGCCGCCGTTGCGGCCCTCGTCCTGCCCGCCGTCGCCGCGGCGCAGCAGCAGCCCTTCACCTACGAGCACATGCTGAACGCCAACCGCCTGTCCGATCCGCGCGTCTCGCCGGACGGCTCCCAGGTGGTCTACGCCCTGCGCGCCACCCCGCTGGCCGGGGGCTCCACCAGCCTCTACATCCTGGATCTGGACGGCGAGGCCGAACCGCGCCGCCTGCCCATTTCCGACGAGGGCGCCAACACCGCCCGCTGGAGCGCCGACGGCCAGCTGTTCTTCCTGTCCAGCCGCTCGGGCTCGTCGCAGGTCTGGCGCACCGACGCCGACGGAAGCCTCGCGGTCCAGGTCACAGACCTGCCCGTGGACGTCCAGACCTATCGCCTCAGCCCCGCGGGCGACCGCATCGCCGTGGCCGCCGCCGTCTTCCCCGACTGCCCGGACCTGGCCTGCACCGCCGCCCGCCTGGACGAGGAGCCGGACAACTCCGGAACCCTCTACACCCAGCTGTTCGTGCGCCACTGGGACCAGTGGAGCGACGGCACGCGCAACCACGTCTTCGTGCTGGACCTGAGCGGTCAGGGCGTGGCCGACGGCGAGCCGATCTGGGCCACCCGCGACTTCGACGGCGACACCCCCTCGCGCCCCTTCGGCGACGAGAGCGCCTTCACCTTCACCCCCGACGGCAACGGCGTGGTCTTCGCCGCCCGCGAGGCCGGGACCAGCGAGCCCTGGTCCACCGATTTCGACATCTATCTCCAGCCCATCGCGGCCGAGGGCCTGGGCGAGCGGGTCAATCTGACCGACAACAACCCCGCCTGGGACGACGGCCCGGTGTTCTCGCCCGACGGCCGCACCATGGCCTACCGCGCCATGAGCCGCCCGGGCTTCGAGGCCGATCAGTGGAAGATCATGCTGCGCGACGTGGCCACCGGCCAGGTGCGCCAGGTCGCCGCCAACTGGGACCGGTCGCCCGACAGCCTGCAATGGTCCGCCAACGGCCGCAGCCTGTACGCCACCGCCTATGACACCGGTCAGGTCCGGCTGTTCGAGATCGACGTCACCTCCGGCTCGGTCATCCCCATCACCGGCGAGGGCCATGTGGCCGCCGTCCAGCAGACCCCGTCAGGCTTCATCCTGGCCCTGGACAGCCTGACCCACCCCAACGCCCTCTACGCCAAGACCTACCGGGGCCGCGAAATGCCCCGGCTGGTGCTGGACCCCAATCCGCAACTGTCCGATCTGGCCTTCGGCGAGGCCGAGCAGTTCACCTTCGAGGGCTGGAACGGCAATACGGTGCACGGCTATCTGATCAAGCCGGCAAACTATGTGGAGGGCGGGACCTATCCGGTCGCCTTCCTGATCCACGGCGGGCCGCAGGGTTCATTCGGCAACTACTGGTCCTACCGCTGGAACCCCCAGACCTATGCGGGCGCGGGTTATGCGGTGGTGATGATCGATTTCCACGGTTCGGTCGGCTACGGCCAGGAATTCACCGACGCCATCTCCGGTCACTGGGGCGACCGCCCGCTGGAGGACCTGCAGAAGGGCTGGGCCCATGCGCTGGAGACCTGGGACTTCCTCGACGGGAACCGCGCCTGTGCGCTGGGGGCCTCCTACGGCGGCTACATGATCAACTGGATCGCCGGGAACTGGCCCGACGCCTTCCAGTGCATGGTCAACCATGACGGCGTCTTCGACACCCGCTTCATGGGCTATTCCACCGAAGAGCTGTGGTTCACCGAATGGGAGAACCGCGGCACGCCGTGGGAGTCCGGCGCCACCTACGAGACCTTCAATCCGGTCAACCACGTACAGAACTGGCGCACCCCCATGATGGTGATCCAGGGCGGCCGCGATTACCGGGTGCCCACCGACCAGTCCATCGCCGCCTTCACCGCACTCCAGCGCCGCGGCATCGAGAGCCAGTTCCTCTACTTCCCCGACGAGAACCACTGGGTGCTCCAGCCCCGCAACAGCCTGCGCTGGCACACCGAGGTGTTCGGCTGGCTGGACCGCCACCTCGGCGAGGACGCGGAATAGGCGCCCACGCTCTCTCCGTCGTCATCACCGGGCTTGTCCCGGTGATCCATACGCCCGGACCTGTGGGGTGGACCCGGCGACGGGACCACCGAGGTTCCGCTTGCTGAAGCGCGCGTATGGATGGCCGGGACGAGCCCGGCCATGACGGGGGTTGGTCGATCGGCCGTCGGCCCGCCCGTTAATCCCCCATTTCCTGCATCCAGTCCCTTGCCGTGCAAGGCCTCGCCGCTGCGGGCGCCCCTGTTTCGTCCCCCTTCCCTCCAGCGCGCCTACACTGCCTCTGCAGCGATCTCGCGCTGCGATGAACAGGAGAGGCCCCGAATGAGACTCCACACCTCAGCGAAATTCCGACTGGTTTGTTTTCGTTGAATAATTCCGGAAAAGTGAGACTCTCATTGCACTGTTTTTTCGCCCCGGAGTCTCACCAGGGGCCACCGCTCACCCCAGCGAAGGCTGGGGTCCAGATGGCGGACGCGGAGTCGGAAAACAGCACCCCGCCCTTCCGTCCAGTCGCCCGGCGGCAAGAAGCCTGATGAGACTCACAAAAATCAGCGCCGCTGTTTCTGCTCAACAATTCCGCAAAAGTGAGACTCTCATTGCACTGTTTTTCCGTCCCGGAGTCTCACCCGCCGCCCCGCCTGAACACCCTCAGCTGCACCCCGTTCGCGGACCGCAGGGTCAGCCGGGCCACCGGCACAGGGGTCCAGGCCGGGTCGGCCTCGAACCGCAGCCGGCGGCTCAGCATGGCCAGCACCAGCACCGCCTCCTGCAGGGCGAAGGCGGCGCCGGGGCACACGCGCGGCCCGACGCTGAAGGGGAAATAGCCGCCCGCCATGGCCGCCTTGCCCTCGGGACAGCCGAACCGGTCCGGGTCGAAGGCGTGGGGCTCGGTCCACCGCTCGGCCTGCCGATGGCTCAGCCAGGGCGAGACCATGACCACCGAGCCGGGGGGAATGTCCCTCTTGCCCAGCCGGTCCCCCGCCGGGCAGTCCCGCGCCAGGAACGCCACGGGCGGATACAGCCGCATGGCCTCGCGGAACACGTCGCGGGTGAAGCCGAGCCGCTTCATGTGCTCGAAGGCGGGTTGATCGTCACCCAGCACCGCGTCGGCCTCGGCCTGCACCCGCGCCTGAACCTCGGGCGC
>NZ_BATC01000092.1 GCF_000466985.1 Brevundimonas abyssalis TAR-001 | reverse complement strand
CCCCCCGTCAGGTCGCGTCCAAGCGCGGCAAGAAGGTCTCGGATCTGCTGGGTCGCCGCAACGACGGCGCCTCGGCGCCCGAAGCCGTGGAGGCTGATAGATGGCCGCCAAGGACAAGAACACCGTCACCGTGCGTCAGATCGGAAGCCCGATCCGCCGCAAGAACGACCAGCGCGCCACCCTGGCGGGCCTGGGCCTGAACCGCATGGGCCGCGAGTCCACGCTGGAGGACACTCCTTCGGTGCGCGGCATGATCGCCAAGGTCGCCCACATGGTGGAAGTGGTCGAGAAGTAGGTTTCAGGGACCAGGTTCTAGGGACTGGGAAAGCGAGAGGCACAGAGTCTTTCTTCCCCCAGAACCTAGAACCCAGAACCCAGAACCTAGAACCTAGAACCTAGAACCTAGAACCATCCCAAACGCCGAGTCTGGCTTTGTCAGGCGCGAGAACCCGAAAGGATCAGGCACATGAAACTGAACGAAATCCGTGACAATGAAGGCGCCCACAAGAAGCGCATGCGTGTCGGCCGCGGCCCCGGTTCGGGCAAGGGCAAGACGCTGGACGCGGCGTCAAGGGCCAGAAGTCCCGTTCGGGCGTCGCCATCGGCGGCTTCGAAGGCGGCCAGATGCCCCTGTACATGCGCATGCCCAAGCGCGGCTTCAACAATCCGAACGCGCTGAAGCTGGCCGAAGTGAACCTGTGGCGTCTGCAGGACGCCGTGGACGCCGGCAAGCTGGACGCCAAGGCCGAGATCAACGGCGAGGCCCTGGTCGCCGCCGGCGTTCTGCGCCGCACCCGCGACGGCGTGCGCGTTCTGGGCACCGGCGAATTGAAGGCCAAGCTGAACCTGGTCGTGTGGTCGGCCTCGGCCGGCGCCAAAAAGGCCATCGAAGCGGCGGGCGGTTCGGTCGTCGAACAGCGCATCGCCGCCGAGGAAGCCGCCAAGGCGCGGGTCGACAAGCGCAACGCCGCGCGCGGCAAGCCCAAGGCCTGAGACCGGTCGTCATCGCGGCTTTGCGCCGCGCGCCAGGTCCGCGATGACGATTAGACAAAGGCGGCCCTCGCATGGGGGCCGCTTTTCACCTATCTGACGTCGAACCGTCAGCGTCCTCGGGGGACACACAATATGGCTTCGGCCGCCGAACAACTCGCAGCGAACATGAACATCGGCTCCTTCGCCCGCGCGAAGGAGCTGCACAAGCGCCTCCTGTTCACCCTGATGGCGCTGATCGTGTACCGCATCGGCACCTACATCCCGATCCCGGGCATCAACTCGCAGGCGTTCCTGGATTTCTTCGGAAACCCGGACCAGCAGCGCGGCATCCTGGACATGTTCAACATGTTCTCGGGCGGCGCGGTGGAGCGGATGGCCGTCTTCGCCCTGAACGTGATGCCCTACATCTCGGCGTCGATCATCGTTCAGCTCATGGGATCCGTTTACGGCCCCTGGGAGAAGCTGAAGAAGGAAGGCGGCGAGGCGGGCCGCAAGCAGCTGAACCAGTACACCCGTTACCTGACGGTCGTTCTGGCCATCGCCCAGTCCTTCGGCATCGCCGTCGGCCTGCAGAACTCGCAGGGCATGGTCGACCAACCGGGCGCGTTCTTCGTGCTGACCACGGTCGTGACCCTGACCGGCGGCACCATGTTCCTGATGTGGCTGGGTGAGCAGGTGACGGCGCGCGGCGTCGGCAACGGCATCAGCCTGATCATCTTCGCCGGCATCGTGGCGGTTCTGCCCAGCGCCATCGGGCGCCTGCTGGGCCTCGCCCAGGAGGGTCAGATCTCGGCCTTCGCCCTGCTGTTCATCACCGTTCTGTCCATCGCGGTCATCGTCTTCATCGTGTTCATGGAGCGCGCCCAGCGTCGTCTGCTGATCCAGTATCCCAAGCGTCAGCAGGGCAACCGCATGGTGGGCGGCGAAACCTCGTTCCTGCCGCTGAAGGTCAACACCGCCGGCGTGATCCCGGCCATCTTCGCCTCGTCGCTGCTGATGCTGCCGACCACGGTGGCGGCCATGGCGCCGAGCGCCAACATGGCCCCGTGGATGCAGTGGATCGTGGGCCAGATGCAGCACGGCCAGCCCGTGTTCATGGTGTTCTACGGCGCCCTGATCATCTTCTTCTGCTTCTTCTACACCTCCATCACCTTCAATCCGGAGGACACCGCCGAGAACCTGCGCAAGTACGGCGGCTTCCTGCCGGGCATCCGTCCGGGCAAGCGCACGGCGGAGTATCTGGACTATGTGCTGACCCGCCTGACCACCATCGGCGCGGCCTACATCACCGCCGTCTGTCTGCTGCCGGAGTTCATGATCACCCGCTTCGCCAGCCTCGGCTATTTCGGCGGCACCTCGCTGCTGATCGTGGTGGTGGTGTCCATGGATACGGTGGCCCAGATCCAGTCGCACCTGCTGGCTCACCAGTACGAAGGCCTCATCAAGAAGGCCAAGCTGCGCGGACGCGGGGCCCTGTCGCCCGGCCGCAAGTAAACGGCCGGGGAGGGCTGAGACGTGAACATCATCCTGTTTGGACCGCCTGCGGCGGGCAAGGGCACCCAGGCCAAGCGGCTGGTCGAGCAGCGGGGCATGGTCCAGCTGTCCACCGGCGACATGCTGCGCGCGGCCATCGCCTCGGGCTCCGAGCTGGGCCAGACCGTCAAGGACGTGCTGGCCCGCGGCGACCTGGTCACGGATGAGATCGTCATCGCCCTGATCAAGGAACGCCTGCCCGAGGCTGACGCCGCTGGCGGCGCGATCTTCGACGGCTTCCCCCGCACCGTGGCCCAGGCCGAGGCGCTGGACGCCATGCTGGCCGAGCGGGGCAGCGGCATCGACAAGGTGATCCGTCTCAAGGTGGATGACGCGGCCCTGATCGACCGCATCGCCAAGCGCTTCGCCGAACAGGGCCGGGCCGACGACAATCCCGAGACCTTCAAGGAGCGTCTGGGCGTCTACAACCGCCAGACCGCGCCGCTGCTCCCCTACTACGAGGGCAAGGGCAAGCTGGTGGAGATCGACGGCATGGGCGGCATCGACGAGGTCGCCACCGCCCTGGACGCCGTCCTCGACGCCTGACCGGCGTCAGTTCCCCAGAATGAACGCCGCCACCGCATCCGCCAGGCCCTCGGCCAGCGGGGCGTCGGGATCGGCGTAGACGGCGATGTTGCCCGCCCGGTCTTCGGGCGCGGCCTTCAGCACATGATTGACGCCTTCAAGATCGAGCCGCGCGGCGTTCGGCTGGGCGGTCGCCAGGCGTCGGCGTCCGCTGCGTTCACCTGAATATCGCGCGTGGCGTGGACGATCAGCATGGGCCGGTCCCAGGCGGCGGCGAGCGCGCGCGGGTCATGCCGGAACCACGAAATCAGGTAGGGCTGGACGGACGGGCGGAACAGCGCCTCCAGCCCGGGGATGGTCTCGACGGTACGCCCGGCCTCCATTTCCGAAAGACCGTCCATTGCCTGATCGTTCAGCGGTTGGGGCAGGGCGGCCAGCTGTTCCCGCAGGATGTCCGCGGCGGGACGTCCGGCTGACGCCAGCAGGACCACGCCGCAGACCTGCGGATTGTCCGCCGCCGCCACCTGGGCCACCAGCCCGCCCTCGCTGTGGCCCATCAGCCAGACACAGTCCCGCCCGGTCCTTTGCGCCAGTTCAGCGGCCCAAGCGCGGGCGTCTTCCGCCATATGGTCGAACCGCAGGGCGTCTTCGGACAGGGCCGCCATCGCGCTGGCGCCCACCCCGCGCTTGTCGATGCGCACGGTGGCGATCCCGTCGTCGGCCAGGGCCTCGGCCATCAGGCGCAGGGTCGCCGCCTGAATGGCGGGCATCTGATTGCCGTCGCGGTCCGTGGGGCCTGAGCCGGGGATCAGCACCGCGGCTGCGCGCGCGTCGACAGGCGTCAGCAGGGTGCCGTGCAGGGGCGCGGGCTCGGAGGGGATGACGATGTCCTCAGATGCCGGAGCGGACTGGATCAGGGCGGCGAGGGCGATGGCGCTGAGCATGAAGGTCTCCGGTTCAGAAAGGTTGGCGGTCGGGATCGGCGCGCCACACGCGCCAGCTTTCAAGGACCGACCAAAGGGCGGCGACGGAGACGCCCCCGATCAGGGTCATCATGCCGGCGGGCTGGGGCGCGAAGGGTGCGGCCACAATGCCGATCAGACCCAGCAGGCTGAACAGCCGCCCGGCCAGGCGGTTGGACTTCTCCCACGCCAGCCGGCTCTTGAAGGTCCAGGGCGTGCGCACGCCCACGGCGACATTCGGCCCCACACGGCCCAGAAAGGCGCCCACGGCCAGGAACAGCAGGCCCATGCCGCCCATCTGCAGGGCGGGCGATGGCAGGGCGCCGCCGGCCATCATCATGACCATGAAGGCGGTCGTGGCCCCGACGGTCAGAAGTGTGACCAGCTGCCCGGCCAGAAGGCCGCGGCGTCGCGAAACGTCGTCCGTGCGGCGGGCGTAATGGGCGAACCCCCAGCCGATGGCGGCCAGCATCAGGCCCATGGCGCCGATCACCAGACCGGCCTCCATGCGGTCGCCGAAGCGGTCGGGCGTCCCGTCGGCGCCGTAGTGCATGGGAATGGCGCCCTGCGGCCCGGACAGCAGCATCCAGGCGGCATAGGTCAGGATGGCCAGACTGGCCGCTACAGTGGCCAAGTCGATCAGGTTCAGTCGCGCTTTCATCACCCCTCCTTGTCGTTCAGGTCGTCCCGCGCGCCGGTCAGATCCATCAGGAACGCCAGCGCCTCCTCCACCGCCGAGATATCGAGCCGATAGCGGATGGAGGATCCATCCCGCTCGGCGCTGACCAGCCCGGCGTCCTTCAGCGCGGTCAGGTGTCCGGTCACCGTCGGCCAGGCCATGTCGAAGGCCGCCGCGATGTCGCCGGACGCCATTGGGCCTGCCCTCAGCATGGCGATGATGCGCCGCCGGACCGGATGGGACAGGGCCTTGAACACGCTGTTCATAGGAGGGAGGCTAATTAGGAAAAATCCTAATTGCAAGGGGTAGAACCGCCACGTCCCTGATTGACGCATCGCTGCTTCAGACTGGAGAGAGAAGGGGAGACCATGGCCGTGCAGGACGAGGACGCCGTAACGGACCTGGACTGGATGATCGACAGGGCCTGGCGCTGGGCGGCGCGGGCCCTGCGTGCCGGCCGTGCGCGAGAGACCGAGCGCTGGCTCATCATTCACGCCCGCCTGACCGCCATGCCGCGACCGGACCGGCCCGGCCCCGCTCCAGACGACAGCGAGGATGCAGACTCGGCCCCCGGCCTCCACGCGCGGTCGGATGCGCCGAAATCGTCCGACGAATTGCACCAATTGCACCAATTGCGCCGGTGTAACGACGAAGCGTCGGCGAAAATCCCGCACAGCGGCCCTTATCCGCCCTTCAGATCGCGGTCCCAGCCCCGATCCGGGCCCTGAGCGGCACGGGTCGAGCGGAAATCCTCATCAGGACAGCCGGAAATCGCCCCTGCACGAACAGAGGCCCCGGCCGCTTGCGTCCTTTAGATAGAGAAGCTGACGCCGCAGCCGCAGCTGGAGGCCGCGTTGGGGTTGCGGACCACGAACTGGGCGCCGGCCAGTTCGTCCACGAAGGCGATCTCGGAGCCCTTGAGGAAGGGGATGGAGACCGGATCGATGACCACGGCCTGGCCGTCACGCTCCACGCGCAGGTCGTCGTCCTCGGCGGCCTCGACCAGTTCGAAGCGGTACTGGAAGCCCGAGCACCCGCCGCCGTCGACGGCCACGCGCAGCAGGACGGCGCGGCCTTCGTCGGCCGACAGTTCGGCCAGACGCCGCGCGCCGCTTTCGGACAGCACGATGCCCTCAGGCGCGCGCTGGGCGATGCTGAGGGACAGGCCGGATGGGATCATGGGTTGGACGGTGCTCACGTCCCTCTATATGAGGCGCTTGCGGGCGTTCGCAAAGGCCCGCGATCAGACAAAGACGCCCGAGTGACCTTGTCCGCCCAACGCGCCCCCTATGCCGAGGCCCCCGATCAGTCGCGGGGGCGGCTGGTTCCCGAGACCGTCAGCCGCACCCGCAACGCCTTTGCGCGGGACCGGGACCGGATCATCCACTGCACCGCCTTCCGCCGCCTGAAGGAAAAGACCCAGGTGTTCGTGGCGCACGAGGGCGACCACTACCGCACCCGCCTGACCCACAGTCTGGAGGTGGCCCAGATCGCCCGGTCCATCGCCCACGCGCTGAAGCTGGATCAGGATCTGGCCGAGACCGTCGCCCTGGCCCACGACCTGGGCCATCCGCCGTTCGGCCACGCGGGCGAGGACGAGCTTCAGCTGTGCATGGCGGCCCACGGCGGCTTCGACCACAACGTCCAGACTTTCCGCGTGGTGACGAAGCTGGAGGAGCGCTATCCCGCCTTCGACGGCCTGAACCTGAGCTGGGAGACCATCGAGGGGGTGGTCAAGCACAACGGACCGGTGACGGACCAGCTGGACAAGCCGTCCTGGCGCGCCATCGCCGACTATGGCGCCGAATGGGACCTGCGGCTGGACAGCTTCGCCTCGCTGGAGGCCCAGGCCGCCGCCATCGCCGACGACATCGCCTACAACAACCACGACGTGGACGACGGGGTGCAGGCGGGGCTGTTCCGTCTGGACGACCTCAACGACGTGCCCCTGATCGGGCCGATCCTGCACGGCACGCGCAAGGACTGGCCTGATCTGGACAACCGCATGATACGGCTGGAGGCCGTGCGGCGCATGATCGGGGCCATGATCGACGATGTGCTGGCCGAGACCGAGCGCCGCATCGCCGAGGACCGGATCGGTACCGCCGAGGACGTGCGGACCGCCGGCCGCACCCTGGTGCAGTTCTCGGGGCCCATGATGGAGGACCTGGGGCGCCTGCGGGCGTTCCTGTACGAGCGGATGTACCGCCACTACCGGGTCAACCGCACGCGCAGCCAGGCCAGGCGCATCCTGTCGGAGATGTTCGCCCTGTTCATGCGCGAGCCCGACGTCCTGCCCCCGGAATGGAGTGGCAAGGCCAGGAGCGAGGACCCGGACCGGCGCGCCCGGGCGGTGTGCGACTACATCGCGGGCATGACGGATCGCTACGCCATCGAGGAGCACAGGAAGCTGTTCAGCCTCGACCTGCAGCTCGATCTGTGATTCGACTTAAACCGAAGGCCGGGCGGGGCGTAAGATAGGGGTTCGATCCCGCGATTCGCGGGCGGCCTGACCTGGAAGCGCGCCATGTCCTATGACGATAACAACCGCAACGATCCCGACCGCGGCGCCTATACGCCCCCGGACGACGACGATCTGCCGTTCCGCCGGGGCGGTTTCGACGCGCGTGGGGGGGCTCCCAAGAAGCCCATTCCCATGATGCTGAT
>NZ_BATC01000093.1 GCF_000466985.1 Brevundimonas abyssalis TAR-001 | reverse complement strand
GCCCGCCCGTTCAGGGCCTGAACACCGGCTAGCGCCTAAGACGCGTGCCCACCGGGGGCTCTGGAAGAACGATCGCGCGGGGCGTCAGCCTTCGTCGAAACGGTATTTGTCTATTCCTTACACCGGGCGATGGCCCGGCGCCCCGTTCCCTTCCCATCACCCCGCACCGACGGGCGCCTTGGCGTGGGCGCCTTGGCGTGGGCGCCGTTCTCCTGCACCGTCCCTGATGCATTGCCTTACGCCGCGACAGGCCGCTATGCGTATTGAAACGAAACCCAGGAGACGCCCGTGGCCATTCCCGCATCGCTGGACAAGAACCTCACCCTCCCCGTCATCGCCGCGCCCATGTTCCTGGTGTCCGGCCCGGATCTGGTGGTGGAGACGTGCAACGCCGGGATGATCGGCACCTTCCCCTCCCTGAACCAGCGCACCACCGAGGGCTATCGGGACTGGCTGGTGGAGATCAAGGAGCGGCTGAAGCCCGACGCCGCCCCCTTCGGCGTCAACCACATCGTCCACCCCACCAACCCCCGCCTGATGGCCGACATGATGGTGTCGGTGGAGCATCAGGTGCCCCTGATCATCACCTCGCTGGGCGCGGTGCGTGATGTGGTGGATGCGGTGCACGGTTATGGCGGCGTGGTCTTCCACGACATCGCCAATGTGCGTCATGCCCGCAAGGCGGCCGAGGCGGGCGTCGACGGCCTGATCCTCGTCGCCAACGGCGCGGGCGGGCACGCCGGGGTGGTGAACCCTTTCGCCCTGGTCAACGAGGTGCGCACCTTCTTCGACGGAACCATCATCCTGTCCGGCTGTCTCTCCACAGGTCAGGATGTGGCCGCCGCCCTGATGATGGGCGCCGACTTCGCCTACATGGGCACCCGCTTCATCGCCACGACCGAGAGCCTGGCTCAGCAGGAATACAAGCAGATGATCGTGGACGCCGGAGCCTCCGACGTCACCTACACCCCGGCGGTGTCGGGAATCCCGGCCAATTTCCTGACCCCGTCGCTGGTCGCCAACGGCATCGATCCCAAGTCCCTGCCCGAGCACAAGCTGGACATGGGCGAGGAGGCGCGGGCCTGGAAGACGGTCTGGTCCGCCGGTCAGGGCGCGGGCGGCGTCCATGACATTCCGACCACAGCCGAACTCATCCGTAGACTGAATGACGAATTTGTATCGGCTTGTGATAAATTCGTCAGAAAGCGGAGTTAATGGCGGCCACACACCGCCAACAACATCTGAGTCGTCTCATGCTCCGCACCACTCTTCTGGCCGCCGCCCTCGTCGGCCTGTCCGCCCCTGCCGTGTCGGCCCAGGACGGCGGGTTCAGCCTGCCAGACGGTTTCGGCGTAGAGATCGGAGCAGGCACCGACAACCGCTCCAAGAACGCCTCCAAGACCAACGGCGAGGCCTATGCCTACGGCATCGTGGACTGGGCCCCGGCTACGGGTGATGTCTACGTGTCGGGTTCGATCGAGGGCGTGGACTCCAACGGCGCGGACTGGGAGTCCCGGCTGCTGGTCGGCTGGGCGCCGCAGTTCGCCGGCTTCGACTTCGACATCAACGCCGCCCACAAATGGCTGGTCGACCCCGTTCCTGGCGTGGATGACGACAGCTGGGAATTCACCGCCAACGTCTCCCGCTCCATCGGACCGGCGAGCGCTCGGCTCCAGTATCAGTACTCGCCCGACGCGATCGGATCGACGGGAAGCTTCAGTTGGGTCGAGGCCCGCGTGGGCTGGGAATTCACCCCGCGCCTTGAAGGCACTGCGGCCATCGGGCGGCGGGAGCAGCGCAACAGTGTCGACTACACCGGCTGGAACGTCGGCGCGACCTACGCCCTGACCCGGAATCTGGAGCTGGACGTGCGCTACTACGACACCGACGTCGATCTGCCCGCCGACAACAAATACGATGACACAGTGGTGGCCGAGATCAGGCTGGCGTTCTGATCCCGGCCTGCCCGGTCAGGTGACCTTCTTGGCCACCGTGAATCCCAGCACCAGCAGCACCACGAACACCACCACGGCGGCAATGGCGAGGAACTGCGCGATTCCGGCGGCGGCGCCGGCGATCCCGGTAAAGCCCGCCAGCCCGGCGATTACAGCGATAACGGCGAAAATCAGCGCCCACTTCAGCATGTCGTTCTCCTTTTTGAAGACGGAGAAACGGCGCGCAGACGGGACCGTTCCAGAATGCGTCTAGCCCACGCCCACCTTCTTGAGGATGGGCCGCAGCGACACCTCGCCTTTCCTGAAATCCTTCCAGGGATCGGGCTTCTTCAGCAGGGCCGGCGCGGTGCGCAGGGTGTAGGCCTTCGGGTCCAGCCCCTTGCGCACCTGCCCCCACGACAGCGGAAAGGCGATGGTGGCTCCCGGCCGGGCCCGCGCTGACCACGGCGCCGCCGCCGTCGCCATGCGCCCGTTGCGCAGATAGTCGAGGAAGATCTTCCCGCCCCGCGCCTTCTTGGACAGGGTGGTGGTGTAGCGGTCCGGCGCCGCGTCCCTGACCTGCTCGCAGACCGCCTTCGCAAACGCCTTGGCCTGGTCCCACTCCACCCGGCTGCGCCCGTCCGCCTTGATGGGCGTCACCACGTGCAGCCCCTTGCCGCCCGTGGTCTTGACGAAGGGATTCAGGCCCAGCGCCTCCAGCGTCGCCTTCATGTCCTTGGCCGCAGCGATCACATCCTCGAAATCCAGCCCCTCGTCGGGGTCCAGATCGAAGGTCAGCTGCTCCGGTGTCTCCGGATCGCCGGGCTTGCAGCCCCACGGGTGCAGCTCGATGCCCCCCGATTGGGCGATGGCCACCAACCCGCCCACGTCGGACGCCGCCAGATAGGGGGTCCGCTGCTTCACATCGATCAGCTTTAGGCGCGGGCTCGATCCCCTCATGGCGTGGCGCTGGAAGAAGGTCTCTCCCTCGATCCCGTCCGGCGCCCGGATGATCGATGTGGGCCGGTCTGCCACATGGGGCAGGATGCGCTCGGCCGCCATCTCCATGTAGCGCGCCAGATCGGCCTTGGTGATCGCCGCCTCGCCGTCATGGGCGGGCCACAGGGGCTTGTCGGGGCTGGAGATGGTCACGCCCGCCACCACCACCTTGCCCTTGGGGCTGACCGTCTTCGCCGGCGCCTGGGGCGCGTCGGTGACGTCGCTTGGCGCCTTGTCCTCGCGCAGACCCTTGTAGGCGGCGTGGCGCAGGGTGCCGTTCTCGGTGAGCCCCCCATGCTCGATCTCGGCCACCAGCATCGGCTTGACCCAGTGGATCTCCCGCCCGCCCTTGGGCGGAGTCTTGCCCGCGAACGGACTGTCGTCCGAGGCCGCAGCCTTCAGCGCCGGGACCAGCACCTTCGTCAGCGCCTCGCTGTAGCCCGTGCCCACCCGGCCCAGATAGCGCAGACCCTTGCCCTCCTTCACCCCCACCAGCAGCGAGCGGAACCGCGTGCCCTTCTCCGACGACCAGCCGCCGATGATCACCTCATCCCGGCCCCGGCATTTGGACTTCACCCAGCTGGCCTGCCGCCCCGCCCGGTACGGCGCGTCCAGCGTCTTGGAGATCACACCCTCCAGATCCATGCGACACGCACTGTCCAGCACCGCCTGACCCGTGGTGGCGAAATGCTCCACGAACCGCAGGCCCGGCCCCGCCTTGCCCGCCCGGTCCACATAGGCCTGCAGCCGCGCCTTGCGCTTGGCCAGCGGCAGGTCCCGCAGATCCTCAGCCCCCTCGAACATCAGGTCGAAGGCGAAATAGATCAGGTCGTCCGTGCGCTCCTCGGAAATGGCCGCCTGCAGCGCCGAGAAGTCCGGCATGTGGTCGTCGTCCAGGGCGCACAGTTCTCCGTCGATGACCCCGTCCGGCCAGCCGGCCGCCTGCTTGGCCAGCGCCGGGAACTTCGCCGACCAGTCCAGCCCGCTGCGGGTGTAGAGCTTCGCCTTGCCCCCGCCCACGGCCACCTGGATGCGGTAGCCGTCGAACTTGATCTCGTGCGCCCAGCCGGAGCCGCCGGGCGGATTGTCCACCACCTTGCACAGCTGGATCGGCGTGAAGGACGGCGGCCCCTTGCCCGTGCTCGTCCGGGCCTTCGAGACCTTGGGTTTCGCCGGCGCCTTGCGACCAGTGGGCTTCGAAGACGTCCATTCCGAATCGCCGCCGGCGATCTCCGCCAGGCTACGGCCCGTGGTCACCGAGGCGTCGATCTCGGCCAGGGCGTCGCCCTCCCCGTCCACGGCGTACTCGTCCTTCTCCTTGATCAGCAGCCAGTTGTTCCGCTTGGTGGGCCGACCCCGGTCCGACTTCAGCCGGATCAGCGCCCAGCCGCCCTTCAGCCGTTCGCCTTCCAGCACCAGCTTGACCACGCCCTTGTCAAAGGCCGCGTCCAGATCCTCGTCCTGCGGCGTCCAGACGCCCTCGTCCCACATCTGCACCGTGCCGGCGCCGTAGTTGCCCTCGGGGATGGTGCCCTCGAAGCCGCCGTAATCCATGGGGTGGTCCTCCACCTCCACGGCCAGCCGCTTGACCGACGGATCGCGCGACGGCGCCTTGGTCACCGCCCAGGACTTCAGCACCCCGTCGTGCTCGATGCGGAAGTCATAGTGCAGCCGCGTGGCCGCATGGCGCTGGATCAGATAGCGCAGCCCGGCCTTCGACCGCGCCGTCTTCCGGCCCTTCGGCTCGGGCGTCGCCCCGAAATTCCGCTTGGCCTGATAGGTCTTGAGCTCGCCGCGCGCCATGGCCGCCACTCCTCCGTCGTCCGTCCGGACAGCGGAACGCGCCACGCGGCGATTCGCTCAGGCGGCGGAATCGTCGACTGTCGAAGCTGGCTGTCCTTGGCGCTCTTCTGTTGGTTCCTGCGGCGACGACACGTCCGTCCCGTCGGGACTGGCGGTTCACACAGGCCTGCGCGCCCTGAACCGTCTAGCGCCGAAAAGCCCCTAACCTGCTGCGAAATGAAAACGGCCCACCTCGCAGCAGGCGAAGCGGGCCGTTCAGACGCATCCGAAGCGTCGTGATTAGTCGTTCAGGGCGCGGGCGCGCTCCAGGTGCATTTCGATCGGCCCACTGACCTCTGCCGCGTGCGCCGCCAGTTCGGGCGCGTCGTCATGGTCTGCGAACCCACGGTGCAGAGTCAGGGCCTCTTCGTGGGCCGCGACCTGCTGGTCGATGTAGACTTCATCGAAGTTGTCCGCGTCGCGAAGGTTGTCGATCAGGCCCTGACGGCGCTCGTCCAGTTCGGTCGGCAGTTCGGCGTCGATCTGACCGGACTGAACGATCTGGCCCATGGCCTCGCTGGCGGCGGTGTGGTCGTCATGGATCATCTGGGCCAGTTCGCGGACCTCTGCGTTCTGGCTCCGTTCAAGCGCAATCTCGGCCGCCTGGATCTCGTACATGTCGCCGATCGCTGCATTGGTCACATAGCCCTCGACCGTGTTGGCGCCCAGCGTCGCGGCGGACATTTGACCCACGGGCGCCGACGCGGCGTCCTGGGCAGCGTTGACCGGGTCCTGTTCCTGTTCGCCGCAGGCGGCGAGAAGGGCTGCGGCGGCGACGCCGGTGATGAGGATGCGGATCATGGGTAGTCTCCCTGTGCTGATGCCGAATAACGACCTGCCCCCGAACAGGGTTCCCCCTGCCAGCACCCATGCGCCGGCATTGCGTCGCCGGCGAAGCCATCGAGTGGCAAGATCGCGGGGCTGGTAACCCGCGACAGACGGCCAGCTGCAAACCGACTCTCTCGGAGCGGGGCGAAGCCGCTAAAATCGTTTTGGGAGAATGGCTGGGGAACTAGGACTCGAACCTAGAATGACGGTACCAAAAACCGTAGTGTTACCATTACACCATTCCCCAGCAGGACCGGCGCAGCCCCGGCGGGGAACGCCGGGGAGGCGGTCGAATACGCCAAGGCGTTTTCGGATGCAACACCGCTTTTGACGGCTTTTTCGCAACGGCGAAGAACTGCGCTTGCGGGCGCCGGGGCGCGTGGTTATAAGCCGCGTCCTCAAGTCGGAGTGTGGCTCAGTCTGGTAGAGCACCGCGTTCGGGACGCGGGGGTCGCAGGTTCGAATCCTGCCACTCCGACCATTTTCCCGCCCTACCGCTCGGCGCGCGGCGCCT
>NZ_BATC01000094.1 GCF_000466985.1 Brevundimonas abyssalis TAR-001 | reverse complement strand
GGGCCAGACTAGGCCATACCCCTTCCGGTCCCGTTTCCTTTCAGGGTTAGCGAATTGCTTATCGCCAGCGATGTCTGGGTCGGCGCCCTGATCCGCCGCGCCGAACTGTCCGGGGCCTTCGCCACGGTGGTGCGCAAGGGCGACGCCCGGGCCGGAAGCGTCATCGTCAAGGCCTATGACTCCTCGGAACGAAAGGCGCGGCTCTACACCGAAGCCTTCGGTCCGGACGGCGAGCGTCTGTGGATCCAGCCCGTCTCCAGCGACCAGGAAAGCGAACTGGACGCCTATATACAAAGGCAGGTGGGCTATGATCCGGACCTGTGGGTGGTGGAGGTCGAGGACCGCCAGGGCCGCCACTTCATCACCGAGACGGTGCAGGGCGAGCGGTCGTAAATCCTTAACCGCGTTCGTGAACCGGGCTGAAAGCGCGCCCGGTTAGTCTCACCATCAACGGGCGAAAAATGCGCCCGACACAGATGGTGATGGTGCGGTGCTCTTTCTGCTGAACGATGTGGTGTTCGACCTCGACGCGGCCTGCCCGGTCACGGCGGCCGACGCGCGCCGGTTCGACCGGCTGGATCTGGACTATGTGATCGAACTGGCGTGCGAGCTGTTCGCCGAGGATCCCATGCTGCACCACAACGACCCCGAGCGGGCCCTGCGTCTGGCCTGGCTGATCGCCGACCGCGCGCCCGAGCTGAACGCGGCCATGTTCGCGGCCCCCGAAAAGAACTGCGCGCCCGAGCTGGTGGAGCCGCGCTTCTGCGCCCTGCCCGCCCCGGTCATGCACCAGCTTCACGCCCGCGCCTCCAAGGGCGCGCTGGACGCCGTCGCCGCCGACAAGGCGGTCTGGGGCCGCATGGCGGCCTGACTACAGGATCACGCGGAACAGCGCATTCACCGCGAAGGCCGCGCCCACCAGCAGGGCGAACCCGATGACAAGATAGAGACCGGGGTGAAGCTCTCCGGGCTTGTGGAAAGCGGGGGGCGCGTCCTCGCGCGACTGCGGGGTCATGGTCATGTGGTTTCCTCCTTCAGCGGCGGCGGGCTGCATGGCCCGACCGTCTCGCCTTACGGATCGGTAATGTACCCCCAAAAGCCCTGTCCGACGAGGGGTTATTGATGAGGAGCCGTGAGCGGGCGGCGACCTGACCAGCCAAGGTTGCGTGTCGGCGGCCCGCCGGTCTAGCCTTGGCCGAACAGCTGCGCGGGGGCGCGATAATGATTTCCTGGCTCAACCTCGGTCGTCTGCACAGCCTGGCGGTGGTCGGACTGGTTCTCGGCCTGATCCTCGCGGCGACACCCGTCCGGGCGGACTGGCTGCGCGCCGAGAGCGAGCATTTCATCGTCTATTCGGACACCCGCGAGGGCGAGCTTCGCAGCTATGTGCGAAAGCTGGAACGGTTCGACGCCCTGTTGCGCCTGCATTTTCCTGTCGCCGATCAGCGCGTTCCGACGCCGCTGACCGTCTATGTGGTCAACGGCGCCAGTGAGTTGCGCCGCGCGCGTCCCGGAATCGGATCCTCCGTAGCGGGCTTCTACCTGCCGAGTGACCAGGGCGTTTTCGCCATCTTCGACCGGCGCCGCAACGAAAGCGACACGACGCTTTTCCACGAGTACGCCCACCACTTCATGCTGGCCAACTTCCCCGCCGCCTATCCGGGTTGGTTCGTCGAGGGCTTCGCCGAATATTTCATGACCGCAGACGTCACGCCGGGCCGCATCCAGGTGGGCGGACATTCGCCCGGGCGCGTGAGCTCCCTGGCCCAGAGCAACGCCTGGGCGCCGATGGAGGCCGTGCTGGCGTCCGACCCGGCGCCGTCGCAGGTTCACGCCTTCTACGCTCAGTCCTGGTTGCTGACCCACTACTACTTCGGCTCTGACGAGCGCCGGCCGCAGCTCAGCGCCTATCTGGCGGGCGTGGCGCAAGGCGCCGATCCGGTCGCCTCGGCGGCGGAGACCCTGGGTCACGAGGCGGCGGATTTGACGGGCGTTCTGCGGGGCTACATGGCCGGCGCCATCCCGTACCGGACACTGCTGGTCGAGCTGCCCGAGGCGGATGTGGAGATCGCCCGCATGCCGGACAGCGCGGAGGACATGCTGCTGATGGACCTGCGGCTGCGCCGGTCGGTGGAAGAGGAAGACCGTCCCGCGCTGATGGAGGACGTGCGCCGCCTGGCCGCGCGCCATCCCGACGACCGGCTGGCGGCCCTGACCCTGGCCTACGCCGAGACCCGCTTCGGCGACACCGGCGAGGCGCGGCGGTTGCTGGCGCCCTATGTGGGGGAGGGTCAGGAAGACCCCCTGGCGTTGCTGCGCCTGGCCCAGGCGGCTCTGGCCGAGGCCGAAGGCCCGGATGACGAGCCGCTCGACGAGGATCAGCGAACAACCCTCATGAATGAGGCGCGGGGCTATCTGGCGCGGGCCTATCAGGCGGACCCGGCGGATTTCCGGATTTACCTGGCGATCGCCGACACCCGCGACGGCCAGCCCGGCTATCCCAATGACAACGACATCCAGACGATGCGCATGGCCGCCCTGCTGGCGCCGCAGGTGATGTCCGTGCGCTATCGCACCGCCCAGATCCTCATGACGCGTGGCCATCATGCCGAGGCCATGATGCAATTGGGTCCTGTGGCCAACAGCCCCCATGGCGGCGACATGCGTGACGCGGCCCGGACCATGCTGGAGGAAGCGCGAGCGGCTCTCTATGCCGAGGTGGCCGCCGAGGACGACTGACCGCCGCGCCGGCAACGCCGTGAGTGACTTTTCCGGCCGTCCGCGCTATCGGCGCGGCCATGTCGAAAAGAACACTGCCTGAGGAGGCGGCGCGCAGGCGCACCTTCGCCATCATCGCGCACCCTGACGCGGGCAAGACCACCCTGACCGAGCACATCCTGCTGGCCGGCGGCGCCATTCGCGCGGCGGGCGCGGTGCGGGCGCGCGGCGAGAACCGGCGCACCCGTTCGGACTGGATGAAGATCGAGAAGGAGCGGGGCATCTCCGTCTCGGCGTCGGTGATGACGTTCGAGCACGACGACAAGATGTTCAACCTGCTGGACACCCCGGGCCACGAGGACTTCTCCGAGGACACCTACCGCACCCTGACCGCGGCGGACTGCGCCATCATGGTGCTGGACGCGGCCAAGGGCATCGAGCCCCAGACCCTGAAGCTGTTCGAGGTCTGCCGCCTGCGCGACATCCCGATCATCACCTTCATCAACAAGCTGGACCGTGAGGCCCAGGACCCCATGGCCCTGCTGGACGAGATCGCGTCCCGCCTGCAGCTGGACCCCTCCCCCATCTGGTGGCCGGCCCAGAGCGGCAACCGGCTGCGCGGCATGGTGGAGATGGGCACCGGCCGCTTCCAGCCCTACGCCCGCAAGGAAGCCGGCGCGGCCGAGGATCCGGACCATCCCCCCGCCCTGCCCCTGTCCGACGCCGCCGAATATTTCGAGCAAGGCGAGCAGGAGGCCTTGATCGAGGCCGCCGAGCTGGTGGAGGGCGGCTACAAGCCGTTCGACGTCCAGGCCTTCCTGGAAGGCCACATGACGCCGGTGCTGTGGGGCTCGGCCCTGCGCCACTTCGGCATCGACGAACTGCTCAAGGCCATCGGCGACTGGGCTCCCGCGCCCAAGGTCATGAAGGCGAAGAAGGAAGCCCCGCCCGAGACCCGCAATGCGCCGGAGCCCGAGGACATCATCGTCCAGCCCGGCGCCGACGAGGTCACCGGCTTCGTCTTCAAGGTCCAGGCCAACATGGACCCCAACCACCGCGACCGCATCGCCATGTTCCGCATGGCGAGCGGCCGGTTCCAGCGGGGCATGAAGCTGAAGGTCCAGAACACCGGCAAGGCTCTGTCGGTCAATGCGCCCATCATGTTCTTCGCCTCGGACCGCGAGCTGGCCGACGACGCCTTCGCGGGCGACGTGATCGGCATTCCCAACCACGGCGTGCTGCGGGTGGGCGACAGCCTGTCCGAGAGCGGCATGGTGCGCTTCGCCGGCCTGCCGAACTTCGCACCGGAAATCCTGCAGCGGGTGCGGGTCAGGGATCCGCTCAAGGCCAAGCACCTGAAGAAGGCGCTGGAGGGTCTGGCCGAGGAGGGCGTGACCCAGCTGTTCCGCCCCGAACTGGGCGCGGACTTCATCGTCGGCGCGGTGGGCCAGCTGCAATTCGAGGTCATGGCCGACCGGCTGAACAGCGAATACGGCCTGGACTCCATGTTCGAGCCCAGCCCCTGGGCCGAGGCCCGCTGGGTGTCCGGCGAAAAAGCCGACCTGGACGACTTCATGGGCAAGTACCGCCCCCAGATGGCCGCCGACATCGACGGCGCGCCAGTGTTCCTGGCCAAGTCGTCGTGGGAGACGGGCTATGTGGGCGAACGCTTCCCGAAGGTGGCGTTCTCCAGGACGAAAGAGCGGGGATAAGCCGGGGCGGCCGCCTTCCGGACGCCCTGATTCCGTGCTCTCATTCGACTTCGACGCTGGGGGCGTCACGGGAAATCCTTCATGATCGTCGCGGTCGCCATGGCGGTGCTGACAGGCCTTTCGGGGCAGACGCCGGTGCTGACGGGCTATGACTCGGCCGTGCGCTGCGCGGGCCTGACCCAGGCCGCGTCAGAGCTTGAGGGCGGCGAGACGCCGCGCGGGCGCATGCTGTTCGACGCGGCGCTCTACTGGTCCCTGGCCGTGGGCCAGGCCGCCGACGCGTCGGGCCGAGCCCCGGAAGTCAGCGACAATGACCAGACCCGCGCCCGCATCCGGGCCGTACGTGAATTGACCGCTGGAGAGGGCGGCGCGCGAGACGCCCTGTCCCGATGTCTGGACCGGACGCCGGATCTGGGCTGAGGGATTCAAGCTTGGCGCTGAACCGCCGGCGCGGCGCTGCGTTTGCTTGTCTGTGGGCGGATGAGGTCAGACGGTCCCGATGCGGGACAAAGGAGCGGTCACCATGTTCGGGTTCGGACGAGATCTGAGACGGCTGTTCGCCCAGGCGCGGGACGGAAGCGACCGCACCTGGATCGAGCTGATCGGCGCTGACCTGCTGGAGGCCGAGGCCCGCGGTCAGGCCACCGACGCCCATCGCACCGGATGCCGCGAGCCTGTCGTCACCGGACTGAAGGCCTCGACCCTCTGGCGCGAGCACGCGCGCCGCACCGGCCGCCGCGCCAGTCTGGCCCGCGCCCTGTCCGCCGCCTCCGATGCGGACCGCGCCGCCACCACCCCGGACCAGCACGCCGAGGCGGCCATGGAGAGCGCCCTGTGCCTGATGCTGCAGTATGAACAGCGAGGCGGCACGGATCTTCTGGATCAGATCGACCTGATCCTGGACGGCCATGAGCCCGGGCGGTCCGCCCCCCTCGCCGCCCGCCTCGCCGTCGCCCACGCCCGGCTCGAGGCGCTGAAGGCCCGCCGCAACGGCGAGGCGGCCGCCATGCTGGACGCCTCGGCCCTGATGGATTCCGCCCTGGCCACGACGTGTCC
>NZ_BATC01000095.1 GCF_000466985.1 Brevundimonas abyssalis TAR-001 | reverse complement strand
CCCTTGCCGCGCGACACCGGCTTGGTGTCGCGGCGATCCCGGTCGTCCTCACGGGCGCGGCCGAAACCGGCGCCGGGGGCGCGGCTGGGCCGGGCCACTTCGGGCGTGGCGGGGGGCTGGTTCGGGGCGCCGCGCGCGGCGGGGGCGCCACGGCCCTCGGAGCGGTTTGCGCCGGGCGCCGGCCTGGGCGCCAGGGCGGAATAGCGGACGGTCTTGGTCGGCGCCGAGGACGGCGCGGCGGACGCGGGGGCGTCCGGGCGGCCGCTCATGGCGGCTTCGCGCGCGGACTGGCCGCCGAAGGCCGGCGGCTGGGGCCGTTCG
Source organism: Brevundimonas abyssalis TAR-001 (assembly GCF_000466985.1). Taxonomy (GTDB): domain Bacteria; phylum Pseudomonadota; class Alphaproteobacteria; order Caulobacterales; family Caulobacteraceae; genus Brevundimonas; species Brevundimonas abyssalis. The sequence goes on along the minus strand of NZ_BATC01000095.1, from coordinate 4,949 downwards.
CGCGGTGCGTCCTTGCGGGGCGCGCGCTGGCCGAAATTCACCTTGGGCGCGCGCTTGGGCGGCGCCGACAGGTCGGGCTTGGGCGCGGCCGGGGCGGCGGCGGGAGCCGGGGTCGGAGCCGGAGCCGCTTCGGTCTTCGCTTCAGCCTTGGGCGCGGCAGGCGCGGGCACGGCCTTCGCTTCGACCGGAGGGGCCTCGGCGGCCTTGGGCGCGGGCGCCTCGACCGGCTTGGCGATGGGCGCTTCGGCGGCGGCTTTCGCCGCGGCCTCGGCGTCCTTGCGGGCGGCGGCGTCGCGGGCGGCCTTCTCCTGCTCGGCGCGGGCCTGGGCCTCACGCTCGGCGCGTTCACGATTGGCCAGCTCGATGGCGCGGCGACGGGCCTCCATCTCCTCGGCGGACAGACCGCCGGGGCCCTCGGCGCGGGGCGCGGAAGGCGGCGCCGACGGCGCGGCGGGCGCGGGCCGGTTGCGGGCCACGTCGAAGCCCTGCGGACGCTGGACGCCCGGCGAGGCGCCCACACGGCGCTTGGTCTCGACGACCACGGTCTTGGACCGGCCGTGGCTGAAGCTCTGCTTCACCGTGCCGGTGGACACGGAGCCCGCCTGGCGCGGCCGCAGGCTCAGCGGCGCGCGCGGTCCCGTCGTGGAGGGGGTTCCGCCTTGCGGCTTGCCGTCGGTCTTGTTGTCGTTCTCGTCGCTCATCCGGTCGCTTTTACTCGCGGCGGTCACCCGCCCATTGGTTCAAAAAACACAAACAGCCGTGCGTGGTCTCGCTTCCCTCTCAGGAAACGGAACCGCGCCCGTCGAAGGCTCCCGCTGGCCCGCTCTCAGTCGCAGCGTCGGGCCGGTCCGAAGACCCGGCCTGACGCCAGTCCTGGGGTCGGAGCGGTCGAAATCCCGCCAGTCGCCCGACCTCCTGGGTCCAGCGATCAGCCCGCCCGCCCGCAAGCAGGACGCTATGTATCGCATTTTCCAGCCCCAGGGCCAAACCCAAATCTTCGACCGTGAAGGCGCCGCAGACTTCCGGGGGCCTGGGCTGGCGCGCGGCCAGGGCCAGAATCTTGCCGCGGCCGTCCGCCGCGCCGTCCGACGCCTCGATCACCCAGGCGGCCTGGCCGCCCCGGATCGCCGCCGCAGACTTCTCGAAGCCCGAGATAAGCGCGCCTTCGCGCCGCGCAAGACCCAGCTGGTCCAGACAGCGCCGCACCAGCAGCCGTTCGATCTGGTCGGCCAGGTCGGGCGCGGCCTTGAGGGGCGCCTTGGCGGCCCGGGCGAACAGGCCCTTGGCGGCGGCGGTGGAGACCGAAGCGCGGTCCGCCGCCACCCACAGGCCCCGGCCCGGCAGCTTGCGCGCCAGGTCGGGCACCACCGCGCCGTCCGGCCCGGCCACGAAGCGGATCAGGCGTGATTCATCCATGACCTCGCGGGTGACGAGGTCGCGGCGTTCACGCTCCGATGTGGCTGCGGCGAGACCCATGGACGGCTGCGGCTCCCATCACGCGTCGCGGGGTTGTTCGGGGTCTTCGGCGAAGACCTCCGCGTCGCCCTCGGCCGGCTCGGCCTGTTCGACACCCTCGTCGCCCTCGGCTTCGCCAGCGTCGTCGGCCTCGCCCACGGGAGCCTGGCTTTCGCCGCCGAACACGGCCTCGGCCTCGTCATAGGCTTCTTCCTCGTCGGCCTCGGGCTCCGGCTCGGGCTGGGGCAGCTCGGAGGCGTCGATCCAGCCGGCGGCCACGCGGGCCTGCAGGATCAGCATTTCGGCGTCTTCCTGCGGCAGGCTGAAGCTTTCCAGCACGCCCGGCACGCGCACGCGCTCGCCGTTCTTCACCTCGAAGCCGCCGCGGATCTCGTCGGTGGCCAGATCGGCCAGATCCTCGACCGTCTTGACGCCGCCTTCGCCCAGGGCGACGGCGATGGGCAGGGTCACGCCGGGGACTTCCAGCACGCCGTCCTCGACGCCAAGCTCCTTGCGCTTGTTGTCCAGCTCCGCAGCCTGGCGGCTCAGGTAATCGTTGGCGCGGGCCTGCAGCTCCTCGGCGGTCTCCTCGTCGAAGCCCTCGATGTCGGAGATTTCGTAGGCCTCCACGAAGGCCACGTCCTCGACGGTGGCGAAGCCTTCGGTGACCAGCAGCTGGGCGATGACCTCGTCCACGTCCAGGGCGTCCTGGAACAGCTGGGTGCGTTCGGCGAACTCGCGCTGGCGGCGTTCGGAGTCCTGGCTCTCGGTGATGATGTCGATCTGCCAGCCGGTCAGCTGGGAGGCCAGACGCACGTTCTGGCCGCGACGGCCGATGGCCAGCGACAGCTGCTCGTCGGGCACGACCACTTCCACGCGGCCGGCTTCCTCGTCGAGGACCACCTTGGCCACTTCAGCGGGGGCCAGGGCGTTGACGATGAAGGTGGGCTCGTCGGGGTTCCACTGGATGATGTCGATCTTCTCGCCCTGCAGCTCGGCGACCACGGCCTGCACGCGCGAGCCGCGCATGCCGACGCAGGCGCCGACGGGGTCGATGGAGCTGTCGTTGGAGAGCACGGCCATCTTGGCGCGCGAGCCGGAGTCGCGGGCGGCGGCGCGGATCTCGATGACGCCGTCGTAGACCTCTGGCACTTCCTGGGCGAACAGCTTGGCCATGAAGCCCGGATGGGCGCGGCTCAGCATGATCTGCGGGCCCTTCACCTCGGGGCGCACGTCATAGATGTAGGTGCGGATGCGGTCGCCGATGTTGAACACCTCGCGCGGGATGGACTGGTCGCGGCGCATGACGCCCTCGCCCCGGCCCAGATCGACGATGGTGTTGCCGTATTCCACGCGCTTGACCGTGCCGTTGACGATCTCGCCCACGCGGTCCTTGAACTCTTCGTACTGGTTGGCGCGCTCGGCCTCGCGGACCTTGCCCATGACCACCTGGCGGGCCATCTGGGTCTGCACCCGGCCGAAGTCGAAGGGCGGCAGCTCCTCGACATATTCCTTGCCCACCTCGGCCTCGGGGTCGCGCTTCTGCGCGTCCGTCAGGCGGACCATGGCGGAGTCGTTGAACTCCTCCAGCTCGTCCTCGGGCTGCCAGTCGTCCTCGACCACGGTCACGTGACGGGTCAGGGCCAGTTCACCGGTCTTGGGATCGATCTTGGCGCGGATATCGTGGTGCGCCCCGTAGCGCGACTTGGCGCCCTTCTGGATCGCTTCCTCGATCGCCTCGATGACGATCTCCTTGTCGATGTTCTTCTCCATGGCCACGGCGTTGGCGATGGAGAGCAGCTCCATGCGGTTGGCGGAGATTCCGGTGACAGCCATCAGGCTTCGTCCTCTGTTTGGTCAGGTTCGGGTTCGCCGCGAGCGCGGCGGATTTCCTCGCCCCGCTTGAGCAGGGCGTCGGTCAGGATGAGCTTGGCCTCGGACAGCCAGGCGAAGGGCAGAAGGGCGGTGTCGTCCTCGTTCTCGAGATCGACGGCCACCAGGGGATTGGCGCTGTCGGCGTCCTCGACCCCGGCCAGCAGGCCGCGGAAACGACGACGACCCTCGACCATGCGGTCGGTTTCGAGCCGGGCCTCGTGGCCTTCGAACAGCTGGAAGTCGATCAGGCGGGTCAGCGGCCGGTCGATGCCCGGCGAGGAGACCTCAAGCAGGTACTCGCCGGCGATGGGATCGGCGGCGTCCAGCACCTCGCTGATGGCCCGGCTGAGCCGCGCGCATTCCTCGACCGAGATGTCGTGGTCGCTGGGCCGTTCGGCCATGACCTGCAGCCGACGCCGCAGTGTCCCGCCCATCAGGCGCACCCGCACGACGTCCAGCCCCAGCGTTTCCGCGATGGGGTCCAGAAGCTCGATCAGCATGCGGTCTTCGGCCGTCTTCGCCCGCAAGGCCATGCACTCCAATAAAAAAGCGGCGGACCCTGCGGCCGCCGCTCCGAGAAGCGTCGTCCGACGCCCGTCGATAACGATGTGAGCGGCCGTATAGGCCAGTCCCGGGCGGTTGTCACCCCCACCGGCCGGTCCCGAACAGGGGAGTGATGCATCGCCGTCCGCCTGTGCTAGATTTTTCCCGGGAGGCGGCGCGGACGCCGCACAGGGACTGGAGAGCGTGTCATGCGCATGATGATTCTCGCGGCCGTCGGGCTGTCGGCCGTGGCGACCGGGGCGGTGACCCAGGAATGGACGCCGCATCAGGGCGAGGGCCTGAGCGCGGCGGCCCAGGCGCGCTGGCCGTCCGGCGCGATCCTGTTCGCCCGCTGCGATGCGGGCCAGCTGGCCCTGCTGGCGCCGCTGGCCGCGCCGATCGAGGGTGATCTGGTCCGCGTCGAATACGGCTTCGACGGCGCCGATCCGGTCGGGGAGAGCTGGTCCGTCTCGGGCGACGGCCGCACCGTCTTCGCCCGCAACCCGGGCCGCTTCGCCCGGGCCCTGATGGGCGCCTCCAGCCTGTCCCTGCATGTGGCCGGCGACAGCGGGCCGAGCCAGAGGTTCAATCTCGACCTGTCCGATCAGGCCGAACCCCTGGCGCGGACGCTCACGGCCTGCGGCGAGCGGCTGCAGGACCCCAGCGATGCGCTTCCGTTGATCACCAACCCCCAATGGGCCCAGCGCCCCAACGCGGCGATCATCCGCAATCTCTATCCGCTCGAGGCCGCCGCCGCGGGGCAGAGCGGTGTGGCGCACGCCGCCTGCGTCGCCCGCTGGGATGGGGTGCTGGAGGACTGCCGGCTGCTGTCCGAAACGCCCCGGGCCCTGGGCTTCGGCGAGGCCACCCTGGGCGCCGCCCGTCATCACCGGCTCGAGCCGGTCGCCCCCCAGGGATCGGACCCCCGGCGCGGCCTGGTGCACCTGTCGATCCGCTGGCAGGTGGGCTGACCACGAAGAAAGCAGATGCGCGTCCGGCTCTGTTCCGCTAGAGGAACCGCCGGACGCGGGCGTGGCGGAATTGGCAGACGCGCCGGACTCAAAATCCGGTTCCGA
>NZ_BATC01000096.1 GCF_000466985.1 Brevundimonas abyssalis TAR-001 | reverse complement strand
CTGTTCAAGGGCATCTATCAGGACCGCGGCAAGATCCTGTTTGGCGTGATCGGCGTCCTCGGGCTGCTCAGCGTGCTGGCGGTGCTGGTCTCTCGCGGGATCGCCCGTCCGATCGAAGTCCTGCGCCGGGCGGCGCGCGACGTCACCCATGGAGACGGCTTCGTCCCGCCCCCGCCCGCGACGGCGGCGGTGGAGATCCAGGAACTCTACGAGGACTTCGGCCGCATGGCCGAGGCGGTGGAGCGCCGCTCCCGCTATCTTCGCGATTTCGCCGCTGCGGTCAGCCACGAGTTCAAGACGCCGCTGGCCGGCATTCAGGGCGCGGTCGAACTTCTTCAGGATCACGCCGACGACATGCGGCCGGACCAGCGCCGCCGCTTCCTCGATAACATCGCCGCTGACAGTCGCCGACTGTCGGAGCTGGTCGCCCGCCTGCTGGACCTGGCGCGCGCTGACATGGCGCGGCCGGAGGCAGGGGCGGCCGTCGACCTGCGCAGCGTGGCGGTCAGGATCGCGGATGCATGGGGAGGCCCGGTGCAGATCGACGTCGACCTTCCCGAAGGCCTGCCTCTGGTCGCAGTGCCGGCCGCGAGCCTCGAGATGGCCTTGTCTGTTCTGATGGAGAACAGCCGCCAGCTGGGCGCCACAAGGGTCACGATCACGGGACGGGTTGACGGTCAGCGGGTGCGCCTCACCGTGTCCGACAACGGTCCCGGCGTCGCGCCGGGTGACATCCAGCGCATCTTCGAGCCCTTCTTCACCACGCGGCGGAGCGAAGGCGGCACGGGGCTGGGTCTGGCGATCGCCCACGCGCTTCTGCGGACCAATGGAGCAGACCTGACCCTGGTCGGATCTCAAGGCGGCGCGACATTCGCTCTGGATCTCCCCGCATCAAGCGCCCCACCTGACCGGCCGGCGCCCGCGCAACAGAACTGAATTTCAAGGCATCAGTTTACAAATGCACTACGCTGTATTACGTAACGAGCATGGCTTCCCTGTCGGCACCTTTGAGCGTCCGCTTGTCAGAAGAGGACAACGGGTTTCTCGCCGTCCTCGAGATCGACGGCGCCGTTACCGCGAGCGACAAGATCCGCGGGCTAATTCGGCAGGCGCGCCAGAACGCCGAGCCGATACAATCCTTTTCGACGGCTCTCTCCCTCAGCCATGATCATTTCTCATCGGCAATCCGCGCCCTTCGAGCCGTAGAGCAGGATCTCGACACCCACTCCGAAGTCGCGGTGAGTCTGATGACCACGGCTGAGGAGTTTCTCGCCCTCGCACTGATTGCTCCAAGACCAGGAGCCGAGACCACCGCCGCCGACCTCCAGCGTTTTGAGGCGCGACTGGTGGACTGTGCGGCGAGAATGACGGAACAGTTATTGCGGTGGGCGGTCACGCCGACCGCGCCAGGCTACGACGCACATGTCGTCTCCCGCCGCTTGGCGGTGCTTGATGATTTGATGCGGCTTGTTTCTGCGGCTGCGGCCGCGCGCTAACGGAAGGGTTCAGGATCATGGCGGACACATTGGGCGCGCGCGTTGGCCGCATCGTCTCGGGAAGCGCACACGCGCTCATCGACGCCATCGAGGGCGCGATGCCCGACGCTGTGGTGCAGCAGACACTGCGCGAGATCGACAAGGCGGTTGACGACGTGCGGGCGGAATTGGGCCGCACCATCGCGAGCAAGCATCTGGCCAACAAGCGGTTGACCGAACAGAGCAGCCGACACGAAGAACTGGCCGGCCAGATCGAACTGGCGCTGCGCGAAGGCCGCGAAGACCTGGCGCGCGCCGCAATCGAACATCAGCTGGACGTCGAAGCTCAGGTCCCCGTGCTGGAAGCGACCGTGGCCGAGGCCGGCAAGCGGGAAATCGAGCTGGAGGGCTACGTCGCCGCGCTGCTGGCCAAGCCGCGAGATGGAGGAAGCGTTTCAGTCGATGTTGCTGGCGCGTCAGCGCGGGGCCGATGAGGCGGGTGCGGCGAACAGCGGCGTGGGCTCCGGCGAGGGGCCCAGCGTCACCCGCCGCGTGGAGAGTGCAACCGGCGCCTTCGACCGGCTGATGGCGAAAGAGGGCGCTCCGGCTCTGGGCGGTGTCGAGCGCGAAAAGGGCGCCAAGCTGGCCGAGCTTGATGGCCTGGCTCGCCGCAATCGCGTCGACGAGCGCCTGGCCGCCATCAGGGCGCGGGCTGCTGACAAGGACTGATTGTCTATGTGGGAGTTCATCCTCGCCGCCGGCAACGTGCCGTTTGTAGCGGCCCTGGTTCTGATGCTCCTGATCGGAGTCGTCGAGGCTTTAGGGCTGGGTGCGGGGCTGGCGGTCGGCGAAGGGATCGACGGCCTGGATGGCGACGTCAATGTCGAAACTCCCTCCCTGCTGTCCTGGATCAACGTCGGTCGGTTGCCGCTGTTGATGCTGATCGTTGTTTTCCTGTTCGCCTTCGGCATGACCGGGTTGATCGGTCAGAGACTGTTCGCAGCCTTCCTCGGCCAGCCGGCGCCGTGGTTCATGGCCGCGCCCGCAGCGTTGATCATAGCCCTGCCCGTGACGCGTGTCTTCGGTCGGGTTGTGTCCCGGATCATGCCGCGCGATGAGACCCAGGCCGTGTCACGCGACAGCCTGATCGGCCGTGTGGCGACCATCGTCACGGGCGAGGCGCGTCACGAAAGCGCCGCCCAGGCCCGGGTTCGCGATGAACACGGCCAGGCCCACTACGTCATGGTCGAGCCAGACACCCCGACCGACGCCTTCGCTCAAGGCTCCAACGTGCTGCTCGTTCGGCACGTCGGGGCTCGATATTACGCCATACGCACCACAAGCGCGTCCTTGCTCGACTCTGCCAGTTGATCGACCGCAGTCCGGAGAATTCCCCGAAATGAACTCGCTCATCGAGATTTCCATCATCGCCGGTCTTGGCCTTGCGGCCCTGTTGATCCTGGGTCTGGTTTTTGCGCGGCTGTACAAGCGCGCCGCCAAGGAAACCGCCTTCGTCCGCACCGGCTTTGGAGGCGAAAAGGTCGTGATGAACGGCGGGGCGCTGGTTCTGCCCGTTCTCCACGAGACCATCGAAGTCAACATGAACACGCTGCGGCTGGCGGTTCAGCGGTCCAATGAACAGGCCCTGATCACCAAGGACCGCATGCGCGTGGATGTGCTGGCGGAGTTCTATGTCCGGGTGCAGCCGAGCGCCGAAGCCATCGCGTCCGCCGCCCAGACTCTGGGGCTGCGCACCATGAATCCGGGGGAGTTGAAGGAGCTGGTCGAAGGCAAGTTCGTCGATGCGCTCCGGTCGGTCGCGGCCGAGCTGACGATGACCGAGCTGCACGAGCAGCGCACGCACTTCGTCCAGAAGGTGCAGCAGGTGTCATCCGAGGACCTTCTCAAGAATGGTCTCGAGTTGGAGACCGTGTCCCTGACCGGTCTCGACCAGACGGCGATGGAGCATTTCAATCCGTCCAACGCCTTCGATGCTGAAGGCCTGACCCGGCTGACCGAGGAAATCGAACTGCGCAAGAAGCTGCGCAACGACATCGAACAGGACACCCAGGTCCAGATCCGCACCAAGAACCTGGAGGCGCAGCGCCGCACCCTCGAGATCAGCCGCGATGAGGAATACGCCCAACTCGAGCAGGAGCGCGAAGTCGCCAACCGTCGGGCCGAACAGGCCGCCGACGTCGCTCGCCAGGAAGCCGAACGGAACCGCGAGGCCGAAGGCGCGAAGATCACCGCCCAGCAACAGATCGACCAGGCGCGGATTGAAGCTGACCGGCTGATCGCCCAGCAGCGGATCGCCATGGAGCAGGAGGTCGCAGAGCGCGAGATCACCAAGGCGCGTTCGATCGAGACGCAGAACATCGAGAAAGCGAAATCGATCGAGTTGTCCGAACAGGATCGGGATATCGCCGTCGCCGAAAAATCCAGGGCCCAGTCCGAGGCCAAGGCGGAGGCTGACAAGCACTGGCGCTCGCTGTTCAGGCCGAAGAGCAGGTGAAGACGGTTCGCGATCGTGAGGCCGCGGACCGGCAGAAGATCATTGAGCTGATCGAAGCGGCCAAGGAAGCCGAGCGCGAGGCGATCGGCATCCGCGTCGCCGCCGAGGCCGAAAAGTCAGCTGCGGCGGATCGGGCCGAGGCTGTGCGCGAGCAAGCGCGCGGGGCCGCGGACCAGACGCGAATCAAGGCAGAGGCAGAGGCAGAGGCAGTCCGCGCCGCCGCCGAAGCCGCCCGTCTTCGCTACGAGGTCGACGCCGCAGGTCAGAATGCTCTGAACGCCGCCGCCAACCTCCTCTCTCCCGAACAGATCGCGATGCAGATCCGCATCAAGCTCATCGAGAACCTGGACCGCATCATCGCCGAATCCGTCAAGCCGATGGAGAATATCGACTCGATCAAGATCGTTCAGGTCGAGGGCCTGAACGGCGGCGGCGGCGCCGGAGCGTCCGCCGGCGGCCAGGACGGCGGCAGCCTGTCCGACCAGGTGGTGAGCAGCGCGCTGCGCTACCGGGCCCAGGCGCCCCTCGTCGATCAACTGATGGCGGAAGTGGGACTGTCCGGCTCCGACCTGGACGGCTTGACCGGCGCCCTGCGCACAGCCCCCAAGACTGAGGCCCCGCAGCCTGAGCCGACGCCGTCGGCCAAAGCAAAGCCTGCGGCGAAATCATAGGACGGCCCTCACGCGGGCTCCGGCGCGGCGCATCTCCAGGCATGGCCCGGAGCGGCCCCCGGCGTGAAACTTTGCCGTCTCCTGTCACCACGGCAAAAGCATCTCGACTTTTTTCCGCTCGCGCCGGGAGACGACGCAGGCATCGGTCCTGGCGATGTCGCGGGCGAAGTCCCGGCCGCCTTCGTCGACAGAACGGGTGACCTTGCGCATCGGGATTTGAAGGG
>NZ_BATC01000097.1 GCF_000466985.1 Brevundimonas abyssalis TAR-001 | reverse complement strand
AGGCGTCTTCCAGCTCGATTTCCTTGGCCACCGAAACGCCGTCCTTGGTCGAGCGCGGGGCGCCGAAGGACTTCTGGATGACCACGTTGCGGCCCTTGGGCCCCAGGGTCACCTTCACGGCATTGGCGAGGACGTTGACGCCGCGCAGCATCTTGTCGCGCGCGTCGGTGTTGAAATGTACGATCTTGGCGGCCATGTTCGGCAGCTCCTATCTATTGATTTCGTTTAAGAAGGTGGTCGACGCGGGTGCTTAGGACAGCACGCCCAGAACGTCGGATTCCTTCATGATGATCAGGTCGTCGCCATCGATCTTCACTTCCGTGCCCGACCACTTGCCGAACAGGATGCGGTCGCCGGCCTTCAGCTCCAGGGCGTTGACCTTGCCGCTGTCGTCACGGGCGCCGGGGCCGACGGAGACGACTTCGCCTTCCTGGGGCTTTTCCTTGGCCGTGTCGGGGATGATGATCCCGCCCTTGGTCTTGGATTCTTCTTCCACGCGCTTGACCAGCACGCGATCGCCGAGAGGACGAAACGCCATCTGTATGATCTCCTTAAAGGATCGAGTTCCTGCCCGGGCCATGGCTGTTAGCAGCCACCCTGCCCGAGTGCTAATGCAGCCGGGAGATAGGCCCCGGGCCATGCGGGTCAAGGGTTTGGCGTCAGAGAATTTTCTGCGCGGGCCGGGTGGGCCAAGCTCCAGTCGGCGCGAACCTGACGCTCGAACAGGGCCTGGGTGCGGCGCAGGGCGCCGGCCCGGGGGTCGGTTGCGGCGCCGATCCGCTGGAACAGGGCGGCTTCCGCCTCGTCCAGATGCCGCCGCGCCTCGGCGGCCCGGCCGTCGTCCAGCAGGAAGTCGGCCACGGCCACGGTCTGGCGCATGGCCTCGGGATGGCCCGGCGACAGGCGCGAGCGGGCGATATCCAGGGTGCGCCCGTAGACGGCGTCCGCCTCCGCCTTGCGGTCCAGCTTCGCCAGGGTGTGGGCGTAGCCGTCCAGGGTGGCGAGAATGTCGGGACTGTCCGTCCCCACGGCCGGCTCCAGCGCCGCCAGGGCCTGCACGAACAGGGGCTCTGCTTCCGCATGCCTGTCCTGATCGCCCAGGATCAGGGCCAGGTTGGCGAAGGCGATGCCGGTGAACGGATGATCCGGCCCGGCCACCGTCACCAGCAGATCGGCGGCGCGGCGGAAGACGGGATCGGCCTCGGGCGAGCGGCCGGTCATGCGCAGGTGCCAGCCCAGATTGGTCAGGCACTGGGCCAGAAGCTCATCGTCGCCCGAACTTTCGGCGATGCGCACGGCGCGGCGATAGACCGGCTCGGCCGCATGTTCGCGACCCCGGCGGCGCAGGATGTTGCCCAGATTCGACAGGGCGATGGCCACGTGGGGGTGATCCGGCCCGTTGACCGCTTCGTAGACCGTCAGGGCGCCACGGTAGGCCCGGTCCGCCTCGTCATACCGGCCCTGCGCCTGCAGGCTGACCGCCAGCTGGTTCTGGGCGTCGCCGGTCAGGGAATCGGCCTCCCCCAGATGCTCGCGGCGCAGGGTCAGGGCCCGGCGCGCGTGGACCTCGGACTCTTCGGCCCGGCCCAGAAAGTCCAGAATGCGCGCCCGGTCATAGGCCAGGGCCGCCTGTCCCGGCCCGTCCAGGGCGTCGCCGCCCAGCGCCTCGGACCGGTCCAGCAGGGCCAGGGCTTCGGCGTAACGGCCCTGATTGGTGCGGATGCGCGCCAGGGATGCGGTGGCCCGCCCAGCCGCCCCGTGGGCTTCGGGCCCCGCGGCTTCCAGCCGCCGGGCAGCCTCGGCCAGCACCGCATAGGCGCCGTCCACGTCGCCCAGGGCCAGACGGGACCGGGCGGCATCCGTGAAGGCCTCGGCCGCCCCCGCCGCATCATGGTTCAGGACCAGGGCCCGCCCGGCCTCCGCGAAGGCTTCGGCGGCGCCGGCATGGTCGCCCGCGTCACGGCTGTCCCGCGCCGAACGGGCCAGAACCTCCGGGTCCGCCGAGACGGTCACCCGCGAGCCCACGCCGGTCTGGGCTGCGGTCTGGGCCACAGCCGGGCGGGCCCCCGGCAACGCCAGCAGACCTGCCGCCGCCAGGACGCAGAATGACCGAACGCGAAACCCCATGGGCGCCTCCCGTAACGACGGTATGGCCTGGCCGGTCCTGCCGCAAGGCCGTCCTCAGCCTGAACGGCGGATGAACGGAGGCCTCCGGGGACGTTCAGCCCGGCTGGCCAGGATGAAGGCTCACCAGACATCCCGCCCATCTCGGCGGATGCGACTGAAAGGAGCCCATCATGATGAACTTCCGCACCCTCGCCGCCGGCGCCGCGGGCGCCCTGGCCCTGACCGCCGCCTCCGCCGCCCCCGTGTCGGCCGATGACCGCGAGCGCGACGCCCTGATCGGCGCGGGCATCGGCGCCATCGCCGGCGCCCTGATCGGCAACGGCGACGGCAGCTATATCGCCGGCGGCGCAATCGCCGGCGCGGCCCTGGCTACGCCAGCGCGGACGATGACGACCGCCGCTATTACAGGAACGGGCGCTACTACCGGGACGGCCGCTACTATCGCAACGCCGACGAATGGCGCCGGTACAACCAGCGCTACGACCGTCGCTATGATCGGCGGGCGGACCGCCGCGACTGGCGTCATGATCGCCGCGACGACCGCCGCGACTGGCGACAGGACCGTCGTGAGGACCGCCGCGACTGGCGCCACGACCGTCGGGACGATCGCCGCGATTACCGCCGCTGGTAAGGATTCAGGACGACGCTAGATCGTCTCTCTCTCTCTCTCTCTCTGAGGGGCGGATCCGGAAGGGTCCGCCCCTTTCGCTTGCCGTCACTCGGACAGGCGATCGATCAGGGCTGTGGTCGAGGGATCGTGGGGGCGGGACTGACCGCTTTCGATCTCGCCCAGGATGGTGCGAGCCATGGCCTTGCCCAACTCCACGCCCCACTGGTCGAAGCTGTTGATGCGCCAGATGACCCCCTCCACGAACACCTTGTGCTCGTAAAGCGCGATCAGGGCGCCCAGGGTCTCGGGCGTCAGGCGCTCCATCAGGATGGCGGTGGACGGCCGGTTGCCGGGGAAGGTCTTGTGGGGCGCCAGGCGGTCGGCCTCGGCGGGCGCATGACCGGCGGCGATCAGCTCGTCCCGCGCCGCCTTCAGCGACTTGCCCATCATCAGCGCCTCGGCCTGGGCCAGGGCGTTGGCCCAGAGGGCGGGCTGGGGCCGGTCCTCCTCGTCGCGGGCGACCACCACGAAGTCGGCGGGCACCGTCTCCGGCCCCTGATGCAGCTGCTGGAAGAAGGCATGCTGGCCGTTGGTGCCGGGCTCGCCGAACACCACCGGACAGGTCTGGCGCGGCACGGGAGACCCGTCATCGCGGATGCGCTTGCCGTTGGACTCCATCTCCAGCTGCTGCAGGAAGGCGGCCAGACGGCGCAGGCGGTGGGCGTAGGGCGCCACCGTGCGCGCGCTGCGGCCCAGTCCGTTGACGTTCCAGATTTCGGCGGCGGCCATCAGCACCGGCGCGTTCCGCTCCAGCGGCGCGTCCCGGAAGTGGGCGTCCATGTCCGCCGCCCCGTCCAGCATGCGCTGGAACAGCTCCGGCCCCAGGCCGATGGCGCAGGACAGTCCCACCGCCGACCACAGGGAGTAGCGCCCGCCCACCCAGTCCCGGAAGGCGAAGGTGCGGCCGCAGCGAACCGCTCGGCCAGTTGCGGCGCGGCGGTGACGCCGATGAAGTGCCGGTCCAGACCGTCGACGGGCAGGGCGGCCGCCAGCCACCGGCGGGCCAGCTCGGCGTTGGCCAGGGTCTCCTGGGTGGTGAAGGTCTTGGAGACCACGATCACCAGGGTGGTTTCGGGGTCCAGCCCGGTCAGGGTCTGGTCCATCTCGGCCCGGTCGATGTTGGCCACGAAGCGGACCTCGATATCCGGCGTGCGCGGCGCCAAAGCGTCCCAGACCAGCCGTGGCCCCAGATCCGACCCGCCGATGCCCACATGGACCACCGTCCGGAACGGCTTGCCCGTGGCGCCTGCCTCATCGCCCGAACGCACCGCGCGGGCGTAGTCGGCCATGGCCTTGCGCACCGCCTTCACCTCCCGCGACACCGGTTCGCCCAGGGCGCGATAGTCGGCGCCGGGCCGCGCTCGCAGGGCGGCGTGGAGCACGGCGCGCCCTTCGGTGAAATTGACCGCCTCGCCGCCGAACAGCCGTGCCCGCGCCGCCTCGATCTCGGCCCCGTGCGCCAGGCCCAGCGCCGCCTCCATCCCCTCCCGGGTCCAGCTCTGCTTGGACAGGTCGATGGTCAGGCCCGCGGCCTCCACCGTCAGGCGCGACAGGCGGTCCGGGTCGGCGGCGAACTGATCGACGATGCGCACGCCGCGATCCCGGGCGGCGACGGAGTCAAAGGCGGTCCAGGCGGCGTCGAGATCCATGGCGGGCTCCTTCGCAATCGGGCGCGATCGAACAGGGTCAACACATCGTTTACGGGGCAGGCGTAAGCCGGGGCAACCGGCATTCCGTCGAATCGCCGCCGAAGGAGCCTGCCATGTCCTGCGGACTGATGATCGCCGCCGCC
>NZ_BATC01000098.1 GCF_000466985.1 Brevundimonas abyssalis TAR-001 | reverse complement strand
CGGCGTCGTCGTCCTGCGCTGGGTTCAGTTCCTGTCGGCGACGGCGGCGCTGGGCCTGCCGCTGTTCATCCTGTACGCCCCGCCCACCCTGCCGCACGCAGCCGGCTCCATAGGGCGGGTCGTGCTGGTCTCGATCCTGGTCCTGGCGCTGTCCGCGGGGGCGGGGCTCCTGCTGCAGACGGCCATGATGGCGGGCGTCGCCACAGCGGCGCTCGACCCGACCGCGGTCGCCTATGTGGCGCAGTCCACGGAGCTTGGCCGGGCTCACATCGCGAGGGCCGGTCTGGCGTTTGCGGCGGCGCTTGTGCTCATCGCCGGTCGGGGCGGCGGGGTTGCCCGGTGGATCGCCGTGGCCCTGTTGTTGGGCGCCGTCGCCAGTTTCGCCTGGAGCGGGCACGGCGCTTCAACCGAAGGCGGATCGGGCCTTCTCCATCTGGCGGCGGACATCGTTCATGCGTGGGCTGCGGCCCTTTGGCTCGGCGCGCTGATCGCCTTCGGCCTGCTGTTGAGGCGTTCCAGCGGCGCCGACCCGCGAGCCTCGCGAGGGCTCTGGGCGGGTTCGCGGCTACAGGCGCCGGCGCGGTCGTGATCCTCACGGTGACGGGGATCATCAACGCCGTCTTTCTCATCGGACCGTCCAATCTGGCCGCCTTGGGGACGAACGCCTATGGCCTCCTTCTCTCAGCCAAGGTGGCGGTCTTTCTCGCCATGCTGGCCATGGCCGCCCGGAACCGGTTCGTGCTCACGCCCGCCCTGAACCGGGCCGTCTCCGCCGGGCATGACGCCGGGGCGGCGTTGAGCCGGCTCCGGTCCAGCGTCCTTTTGGAGCTGGGGGCAGGCGTCGCTCTGCTCGGCCTGGTGGCGGCCCTGGGCGTCCAGATGCCGCCCGTCGCCATGTGAGGTCAGTTCGGGGCCCGGGACGACCAGTGGATATGGCGGATGCGCCACCCGTCGGCGCCCCGCGTCAGCACCATGGTCTCGGCGGTCAGGCGATCAACCGCGCGGTCGTTGAACCGTCCGGTGGTGCGCCCTTCCGTCATCACCCAGGCCACGTCGCCTTCGACCACAGCGGCCCGACGCGCCACCTCGCTCCGCGTCGCCCCCGCAAAGGCCATGTCCGCCGGCAGATGATGCCCGGCGTATTGCTCCCGTGAGCGTTCCGCGCCGCCCTCTTCCAGAACGATCACGTCAGGGGTCAACAGCGCCAGGGCGGCGTCCCTGTCGCCGGCGTCAAGCGCGGCGTGAAACGCATCCACCGCCAGCACCGCCGGCTGGGCGGCTTCCGGCACGGACACGGCGTGCGCCGACGCAGGGGACGCCGGATCGTGCGCCAGAGCGGGCGAGACAGCGAGAGCCAGGATGGCGGCCAGGGTGAAGCGGAGCATGTGGGTCCCCTCTGTGGACTGATGACGGCTATCATGGCCTACGCTGTGGAGTGGCCTTTCCCTCGCGAGGGGCCGACGGTCATCCTGCGTATGATGTCTGGGAGCATGGACGGATACAATCATGATGGATCTCGACAGTCTGATTTCCCGGACCCCCGCTGCGGCGAGGCCGGCATTCGATACGCTGGAGCAGCGGGTATGGCGCGAGGTGGAGGCGATCGGCGCCCGGTCCCGCTCGGCTCGCGTCAGGATGGCGGCGCTGACGGTCGCGGCGATGGTGGGCGGGCTGAGCGGCCTGGCCGCCCCGGAGCGCGCCTCGACCCGGTCGGAGCTGGCCGTCTTCAGCCCTTCGGCCTCCGCCCTGTTCGTCGGAGCGACCCTGGGATGAGCGACTGGCGTTCAACCCTGGTCACGGCGATCCTGGCCGCCGTCGTCGGCGCCGCCTGCGCCTGGGGCGTGCTGACCTGGACCGGGCGGGAGACGAGCGCGCCGAGCCTTCATCAGGTGGTTCACGATCAGATGGACCTTACGGCGGCACAGGCCCAGCGGCTGGACGAGATCGAGGCCCGTTTCGCCGCCGAACGGACAAGACTGGAGGCCGAGGTCCGCACCGCCAATCGGGAGCTTTCAGACGCCATCGCCCAGAGCCAAGGCGACACGCCGCAGGTTCAGGCGGCCGTGGACCATTTCCACAGCGCCATGGGAGAGCTTCAGAAGGCGACCATCGCCCATGTGTTCGAGATGCGGGCGGTGCTGACGCCGGAGCAGGCCGAGATCTTTGACCGCGCCGTGGTGGACACGCTTCAGTCCGACGCCGGCTGAGCAGTGTCGCCGGTCACGCCGTCGGATGAAACGCTGGCGGCGCGCCGCGACCGCAGGGCCTTCTCGCGTCTCATGGCGGCGACGCAGGCCGAACTGCACCGGTTTGTCGCTCGCTATGTGGGCGATTCCGAGGAGGCCATGGATCTGGTCCAGGAGACCTATGTGGCGGCCTGGCTGGCAATCGGCCGCTATGATCCTGACCGGCCGTTCGGGGCCTGGCTGCGGGTCATCGCCCTGAACAAGTGTCGGGACTGGAGCCGGCGGCGCCGGGTGCGGCGCATGGTGCGCGGCGTCATGGGCCTGGACGAGCCAGCCGCCATGACGATTGGCGACCCGGCCGCCGGTCCCGACGACCAGACTCACGACCGCATGATGCTGCGTCGGGTCCAGATGGCGCTCAACCGCCTTCCCGACACGCAAAAGGCGCCCCTGTTGCTCGCGGTTCTCGAACACCGGCCCCACGACGAGATCGCCGACATCCTCGGCCTGACGCCCAAGGCGGTCGAGCTGCGGATCGCGCGGGCGCGCAGAACTCTGGCGGGACTGCTAAAGGGTGATGCGGGCCGCGACTGACCCTGCGGCGGTCTGTCGCGAGGGACATCGCCGGCGCCCGCGTAAGGCCCGGTATCACCCGGGCACGATCAAGGACGCAAACAAGATGACGCTGATGGCGGTGGATCGAAGACGGCTGCTGGGCGGCGCCCTGGGCGGCGCCGGCCTGTTCGCGGCGCAGGGACTGCTGCCCGCCTGGGCGCAGAGCGGATCGCCGGGCCTGCGGGCCGACCTGCGACCCTGAACGGCCCGGATGTGGCGCTGAGCGTCGGCCATTCGCCCTTCACCGTCGGCGGACGGACCGGTCACGCCATCACCGTCAACGGCACGCTGCCTGCCCCGCTCATCAGGCTGCGCGAGGGCCAGAACGTGCGACTGTCGGTGACCAACACCCTGGACGAGGACACCTCGATCCACTGGCACGGGGTGCTGCTGCCGTTCCACATGGACGGGGTGCCGGGTATCAGCTTTCCGGGCATCCGGCCGCAGGAGACCTTCGTTTACGAGTTCCCGGTCATCCAGTCCGGCACCTTCTGGTACCATTCGCACTCCAATCTCCAGGAGGCCATGGGCCACTACGGTCCCCTGATCATCGATCCGGCCGGCGCCGATCCGGTGGCCTACGACCGCGAACATGTGCTGGTGCTGTCGGACTGGAGCTTCCTGCATCCTCACACCATCCTGGACAAGCTGAAGAAGAGCCCCGGCTACTTCAACCAGTCGCGCACGACCCTGTCGGGCCTGATCTCCGGCGAAGACGGCATGGACCTGGAGCAGCGGCGTATGTGGGGGGCCATGCGCATGGACCCGCGCGACATCGCCGACGTCAACGGCACGACCTACACTTATCTGATCAACGGCCATGGTCCGGAGGAGAACTGGACGGGCCTGTTCCGTCCGGGCGAGCGGGTGAGGCTCCGGATCATCAACGCCTCGGCCATGTCGATCTTCAATGTGCGCATACCGGGTCTGGCCATGACGGTGGTCAACGCCGACGGCGAGAACGTCCGGCCCGTCGAGATTGACGAGTTCCAGATTTCGGTGGCCGAGACCTATGACGTGATCGTCCGCCCGGCCGACGATCGGGCCTACACGGTCGTGGCCGAGTCGGTGGATCGATCGGGCATGGGCCGCGCGACCCTGGCGCCGCGGCCGGGCATGGCGGCCGAGGTTCCGCCGCTGCGCGAGGTGCCCACCCTGACCATGCGCGACATGGGGATGGGCGGCATGGATCATGGAGCCATGGGCCACGAGGGGATGGATCACGGCGCCATGGGCCATGGCGCCGCAGCCGCGCCGACGGATCACGGCGGCATGAACCATGACATGCGGAATCCCGAAAACGCCCCGCCCGACATGGCGGTCGGAGTCGGGGTCGACATGATTTCCCCCGCCCCCGCCAATCGTCTGGGCGAGCGTCCCATGGGGCTGGAGGACGCCCCGCACCGGGTGCTTGTCTACACAGACCTCGCCTCACTGGCCCCGAACAGGGATCAACGGCCGCCCTCGCGGACCATGGAGATTCACCTGACCGGCAACATGGAGCGGTTCATGTGGGGCTTCGATGGGCGGAAATTCTCGGAGATCGTCGAGCCGATCCGTTTCGAGCGTGACGAGCGGGTCCGGGTCACCCTGGTCAATGACACCATGATGGCCCATCCGATCCATCTGCACGGCCACTTTT
>NZ_BATC01000099.1 GCF_000466985.1 Brevundimonas abyssalis TAR-001 | reverse complement strand
GAACGAAAGGACTGGATCCCCGCGTTCGCGGGGATGAGCGGAGAAGCGAGAAAGCTCGAGTCTTTCTCAGAACACCCGCCCTGCCCAGTCGCCGATCGCCTCGACCGCAGCCGTCACCGCCGCCCACACCAGAAACAGATAGATCACGCAGGCGGTGGTCCCCACCGCGCCCAGCAGGATCGCTGCGCCATCGCGCTGCATGATCCCCAGCCCCAGCACGATCAGGGTCAGGCCCGGCAACAGGTCGCCGAACGGCACCGGCAGGGCCAGCATCACGGCCAGGAACACGCAGGTCAGCCCCGTCACCACGTCGGCGACCTCGCCGGTCAGCCACGGCATGCGCGGCTTCGACAGCCGCTCCACGAAGCGCACCGGCTTCATGATCCGCCCCACGGCCCGGGCGAAGGTCTGACGCGGCAGGCTCCGGTTCAGCGTCCATCCCGGCAGCCACACCCGGTCCCGCTGAAACGCCAGCTCCAGCGACAACAGGACCATCGGCACGCTCAGGATCGCCTTGGACCCCGGCGGCCACGGAAACAGGCTCACCAGGGCGATGATCAGGATCAGCGCCCCGAACCCCCGCTCCCCAAACGCATCGACGATCTCGCCCAGGGTCAGCCGGGACCCCGGACGTTGCGCGAGATCGTCCAGCACCTCGGAAAAGGCCCGGCGCTCATCGGGCGGCAGGGTCTGGGCCGTAGACGTCATCAGGCGTCCGTCATGCGCGGGGGACGCCGGGCCGATCCCCGCCGTCGCCCCACAGATGGGACGCCCGCGCGGGCCGTCAACGGTCGCTCTTGTGCTCGGGTTTGTCCTTGCGCGAGGTGGAGGCCATCTTCTCCAGTTCCGTCGCGCTCATGGACTCCGCCATCGATTTCGACGCGCCCTTCAAGTCAGACTTCGGCGTGTCCCCACGCTTGGCCGACAGGGCGGCCCCGGCGGCTTTCTGCTGTGCTGCGGATTTGGCGGGCATGGCGGTCTCCTTCTGAGGGAGAAAACCGATCGTCGCGGCGCCGGTTCCGTCAGCGGATCAGCACAACCTCGACGCCCACGTCCACTTTCGACCACGCACGATCCCCTGTCAGCACGGGCGCTGTTCCCGCAACGCGAGGGCCAGACAGGCGCGATCGCCGAGGGACAGGCCCACGCTGCGCGTCGGGGCTTTCAGTCGCGCCGCTATGGCCGCGAGATCCGGCGTGAAATCGACCAGCATCAGACCGAGGGCCTCGAGCATGGCGAGGGTCCGCGCCGTCGTATCGCCGTCGGCGCCCAGACGTTCCAGCACTTCGCAGAGATTGACGGCGCTGAGCAGGAACGGACCGTCGCGGAGGGCCATCTCATCCCCGCCCGGTTCATCGAGAATGGCCGCGACCACAGCCGACGAATCCACGACGACCCTACTCACGCGCGGCGTCGGCCCGCCGGTCCGCGATCAGTTCGTCAACGACGCTCCGCCCTTCCGGGACCAGTCGCCGAAATTCCTTCCGGATAGCCTTCAACGCCTTGTCGGAGGAGTTGATGCGCACCTCCTCGCCGTCGGGCCGCATCACCAGCCGCTCGCCGGGCGCCAGGCCCATGGCCGCCACCGCTTCCGGGGTCAGAAAGAGCGACCCGTCCGCCGCCACCTTCGCCATCCAGCGCCCGCCGCTGAGCGGTTGCGGCGCCGTCTCATGATCGAAGGGCGCGCCCTGCTCTTCCAGGCCCAGAAGCGCAGCGGCCCGGACCTCGCCGTCCGTGGCGGCCTCAATGCGTTTCGCCAGCTCCGGCGACGGGCGGCGATGGCCGCTGCGGATCGAACTCAGCGTCCCCGCCCCGAGGTTCAGCCGCCGGGCAAGCTCGGCCTGCATCCCTCGTCGTCGCGAAAGATAGTCGTCAAGGTTCGCCATTTGCGAACTATAGGCGAGCCATCTTCGCAGAACAAGGCTGCGCGCGAGCAGCTCCCCGAAAGCGGGGTCAGCCCAGGGCGGCGATGGAGGCCGCGACATTGGACCGGGCCCGGGCTTCGAACCGGTCACGCCCCCAGTCACTGAAATACAGCGTCGGCCGCTCCAGAAAGCGTTCCAGAATTCCCCGTCTCGCCGCCCGGAACAGCGCTTCGGGCACAAAGGCGTACTCGTCGCGTATGGCGCGCTCGTATCCCTCGAAAACCGCCGGCGCTGCGCCGAGGATGGAAAGGTCCATGTCGAGGAACTCGGCCATGTCGCTTCGATCGTTCTCATCGAGATTGTCCGCCAGCCCATGGGCGGCGGTGGCCTCGATCATCCGGATGGCGCGGAGCCGCGTATCGTCGGTCACGTCCGGGAGATCGGCGTCTTCAAGAAGGCGCGCGCTCTGGGCCTCGTTGTCGGATCGCGCCGGGTCATAGACCGCGTCGTGGAACAGAATCGCCAGCTCGACCGCGACCGGGTCGTGCAGATGATCCCGCCGCAACGCGAACCAGCCGAGCAGGGCCTCGATGTGCGCCCATGTATGGTAGCGCCGCTGCGGCTCGGCATAGCGGTTCCGAAGGTCCGCAAGGACGTCTCCAGGTGCTATGCCCAACCCGACGGTCACGCCCCCAGCAGCTCCCGCCCGATCAGGAAGCGCCGGATCTCGTTGGTGCCCGCGCCGATGTCGTACAGCTTGGCGTCGCGCACCAGCCGCTCCACGGGCCATTCCTTGGTGTAGCCCGCGCCGCCCAGGGCCTGCACGGCCTCCAGCGACACCTTCACCGCGTTCTCGCTGGCCAGCAGGATCGCGCCCGCCGCGTCATAGCGGGTGGTCTGGCCGGCGTCGCAGGCCCGCGCCACCGCATAGACATAGGTCCGCGCCGAGTTCAGGGCCACGTACATGTCGGCGATCTTGGCCTGCATCAGCTGGAAGCTGCTGATGGCCTTTCCGAACTGCTTGCGCTCGCGCACATAGGGCAGCACCACGTCCAGCGCCGCCTGCATGATGCCCAGCGGCCCGGCCGCCAGCACCGCGCGCTCATAGTCCAGGCCGGACATCAGCACCGCAGCGCCGCGCCCCTCGCCGCCCATGATGTTCTCTTCCGGCACCTCGCAGTCCTCGAACACCAGCTCCGCCGTGTCCGAGCCGCGCATGCCCATCTTGTCCAGCTTCTTCGAGACGCTGAACCCCTTCATGCCCTTCTCGATCAGGAAGGCGGTGACCCCGCCGTTGCCGTCGCCGGTGCGGGCATAGACCACCAGGGTCTCGGCCGAGGGCGCATTGGTGATCCAGAACTTCGTGCCGTTCAGGACGTAGCGGTCGCCCTTCTTCTCGGCTCGCGTCTTCATGGACATGACGTCCGAGCCCGAGCCCGCCTCGGACATGGCCAGCGAACCCACATGCTCGCCCGAGATCAGCTTGGGCAGATATTTGCGCTTCTGCTCTTCGGTGCCCCAGCGGCGGATCTGGTTCACGCACAGGTTCGAGTGGGCGCCATAGGACAGGCCGATGGAGGCCGAGGCGCGCGACACCTCCTCCATGGCCACCACATGCTCCAGATAGCCCAGACCCAACCCGCCGTGCTCTTCCTCCACGGTGATGCCGTGCAGGCCCAGCTCGCCCATCTCGGGCCACAGGTCGCGGGCGAAGGTGTTGGTCTCGTCGATCTCGGCGGCGCGCGGCGCCAGCCGGTCGGCGGCCCAGCGGGCGGTGGTCTCGCGGATCATGTCCGCGTTCTCGCCGAGGCCGAAATTCATGCTTTGGGGGGCGTTGGGAATGCTCATGGCAGCGGCGTAGCACCGCCCGGCCCGTTCGCAAAGCCGGGCTCAGTCCTGTTCCCGGCGGGCCCAGTGCAGATACAGATTATAGGCCGAGATCCCCACGCACAGGGCGCCGATCAGCGCCAGCACCCCGGACGCGACCGTGGTCTGGTCCAGCACCGCGCCCACCGGACGGTCCGCCGCCATGGTGAAGCCCGCCACCGCCGCTCCGAACGCGGTCAGGCCCACGGCCCCCATGCCCAGGAAGGCGCCCGTCTCGCTCCAGTCCAGCCGCCCGCGCCGCTCCGGCTCGAACGACTCCGGCATGAACACCGGCTCGGCGCCCGCGCGCATGGCGGGATCCTCGATGAACAGGGGCTCTTCCTCGACGGCGGGGCCGGGCCGTTCGGCCTCGGGCCAGACCTCGCGGGTGGGCGGCTCCGGCTCGACTTCGGGCGGCGGAGTCAGCACCAGGACGCCCTCGCCCGGCTCGGCGGTCTGCGGCGCGGCCGGCGTCTCGCCGAACACATGCAGGCCCGCCCGCCTCGGCGCCACGTAGGGCGAATAGCGCTGCATGGCCATGACCGTCGCCATGACGGCGGCGGGCGGCGGCGCGGGGGCGACCGGAGCCGGCGCGGGCTCAGGCTCAGGCTCAGGCTCAGGCTCAGGCTCAGGCTCAGGTTCGGGCTCGG
>NZ_BATC01000100.1 GCF_000466985.1 Brevundimonas abyssalis TAR-001 | reverse complement strand
AGGCCGGCGGGGTGCCCGCCGTGGTCAATCAGCTGATGGGTCAGGGCCTGATCCGCGAGGACGCGCCCACCGTGAACGGCAAGACCCTCGGCGAGAACTGCAGAGGCGCGCAGATCGTCCTGCCGGACGTGATCCGGCCCTTCGAGGACCCGCTGATGCGCGACGCAGGCTTCGTGGTGCTGTCGGGCAATCTGTTCGACTCGGCGGTGATGAAGACCAGCGTCATCTCCCCCCAGTTCCGCGACCGCTATCTGTCGGACCCCAAGGATCCCGAGGCCTTCGAGGGGACCGCCGTGGTGTTCGACGGGCCCGAGGACTACCACCACCGCATCGACGATCCGGCCGAGGGCATCACCGAGCGCTCGGTGCTGGTGATGCGCGGGTCGGGGCCCATCGGCCATCCCGGCGCCGCCGAGGTGGTCAACATGCGTCCGCCCGCCCACCTGATCAAGCAAGGGATCACCGCCCTGCCCTGCATCGGCGACGGCCGCCAGTCGGGCACCTCGGGGTCGCCGTCGATCCTGCACGCCTCGCCCGAAGCTGCGGCGGGCGGGACCATCGCCGTGCTGAAGACCGGCGACCACATCCGCGTGGATCTGAACACCTCCACCGTCACCCTGATGGTGCCCGACGACGAGATCGCCGCGCGCAAGGCCGCGCTGGAGGCCGCCGGCGGCTATGCCTATCCCGCCTCCCAGACCCCGTGGCAGGAGATCCAGCGCGGCCTCACCGGACAGCTGGAGACCGGCGCCACCCTCGAGAACGCCGTCAAATACCACCGCATCGTCGACACCATCGCCCGCGCGCCGAGGGATAATCACTAGGGCGGGACGGGTGAGCCTCGGGCGCTGACCCGGCTCACCACCAGATGGAATAGACCAGGATCAGGAAGGCGATGACGCCCACCCCCGCCAGGTTGAAAGCGGCGGAGGTGCGGAAGCTGATGCCGTCCAGCTGGACCTTCAGGGCCGAAGCGGGGGCGGGGCGGATCAGGGACACCACCACCGCCAGCGCCAGGGCGATCAGGAACACGATCCCCACCCGGTTCATGAAGGGCATGACCAGCAGGCCCTCGTTGTTCAGCCACCACATGACGCCCGACAGGATCACCCCGCCGATGGCCGCGGCCAGGGCGCCGGCCTCGGACGCGCGGCGCCAGAACATGCCGAGGATGAAGATCACCACGATGGCCGGGGTGAAGAAGCCGGTGAAGTCCTGGATGAACTGGAACGCCTGATCGAAATTGCCCAGCAGCGGCCGGGCGACGAGGGCGCCGATCAGCATGGCCGCCGCCGCCGACAGCCGGCCCACGGTGACCAGATGATGCTGGGACAGGTTCGGGCGCGCCTTGGCGTACAGGTCCAGGGTGAAGATGGTGGAGATGGAGTTCACCAGCGAGCCGAGGGTGGCGATGATGGCGGCCACCAGGGCGGCGAAGACCAGCCCCTTCAGACCCACAGGCAACAGGGCCATCATGGTGGGATAGGCCTGATCGGGCCGCGTCAGGTCCGGCGCCAGCACCAGGGCGGCCAGCCCCGGCAGCACCACGATCAGCGGCATCAGCAGTTTCAGATAGGCGGCGAAGGCGATGCCCTTCTGGGCCTCGTCGATGCTGGAGGCCGCCAGCGCGCGCTGGATGATGTACTGGTTGAAGCCCCAGTAGCTCAGATTCATGATCCACATGCCGCCGATCAGGACCGACAGACCCGGCAGGGCCGCATAGTGCGGGCTGTCCGGAGACAGGATCATGTCGAACTTCTCGGGGAACTCGGTGGTCAGGCGGGCGAAGCCGTTCAGCACCCCGCCGTCGCCGCCGATCTGGTTCAGGGTGATGACCGCGATCACCAGACCGCCCGCCACCAGCAGGGCAACCTGCACCGCATCGGTCAGGGCCACGGCCTTGAGCCCGCCCCACAGCTGATAGACGAGGCCGAACGCCGCCAGGCCGAACAGGGCCAGGGTCTGGTCCACGCCCGTCACCGTGGTGATGGCCAGCGAGCCCAGCCACAGGATCGAGGTGATGTTCACGAAGACGTAGAGCACCAGCCAGAACACGGCCATGACGCTGCGGATCCTGGCGCCGTACCGCTGCTCCAGAAACTGGGGCATGGTGACGATGTTGTTCTTCAGGAAGATGGGCAGGAAGAACTTGCCCACGATCAGCAGGGTCAGGGCCGCCATCCATTCGTAGGAGGCGATGGCCAGGCCGATGACATAGCCCGAGCCCGACATGCCGATGATCTGTTCGGCGGAGATGTTGGCCGCGATCAGCGAAGCGCCGATGGCCCACCAGGGCAGGCTCTTCGAAGCCAGGAAATAGTCGGTGGTGTTCTTCTGCTCGCCGGGCCGGTCGCGGGAGACCCACTGGGCCAGGGCGAAGATGCCGACCCCGTAAAGGGCCAGAAGGATCAGGTCGATCGGCGCCAGCGTCATGAATGTCTCCCCCGAGGGGCCGTTGAATTCGGCCGCTGAACGAAGGGCTACGACATCCTCAAGCGACGCGCAATGAAAGTCATTTCATATATGGTTTGATCCGGCGGCGCAGGTTAAGAAGCGGCGCGGACGGCCTTCTATCGGGGTGGCGGCGGCGCTAAGACTTGGGGAGAGACAGGTTGATCGGGGAAGCCATGCCGCCGCTGGAAGAAGAGCTCGGGGAGCGCAAATACCGTGCGCCCGCGCTCGAGAAGGGCCTGGATGTGCTCGAACTGCTGTCCAGCCACGGACGACCCATGACGCCGTCGCAGATGTCGGTGACCCTCAAGCGTTCCGTGTCCGAGCTGTTCCGGATGATCCAGGTGCTGGAGTTCCGGGGCTATATCGAACAGTCCTCCGAAGGCTATCGCCTGACAAACCGCCTGTTCACCCTGGGCATGGCCCAGGCGCCGGTGAAGTCGCTGGTGGAGGCGGCCCTGCCGGCCATGCGAATTCTGGCCGAGACCACGGTTCAGTCGTGCCATCTGGTGGTGCCCAGCGAGACCCAGATCGTGGTGGTGGCCCGCGTCGAGAGCCCCGGAGACCTGGGCTATTCGGTGCGCATCGGCTACCGCCGCAATCTGATCGAGGCCACCTCGGGCCGCATGTTCTACGGCCTGGCCTCGCCGGCCGGACGGGCGCGGCTGGAGGAGGTGCTGCGCCGGCTGCACGGCGACGCCATGTTCGAGCTTTCGCCGAGGAGGCGGACGCCACGGCGGTCAAGGGCTACGCTCAGCGGGCCAGCGATTTCGTCAAGGGCGTGACCGATCTGTCGGCGCCGGTGATGGGGGCGGACGGCGTCATCGCCACCCTGATCACCCCCTATATCGAGCACACCACAGTGGGCTGCGACATGGCCACGGCGTTGATCCATCTGCGCCGCGCCGCCGCCGCCATCTCCGCCGACATGGGCTCCGCGTCCCAGGCCTGAAGCGGGTCAGGCGGGGCCATGGACGGCCTCGGGCTTGCGGCCCGGCATTTTCGTATGCGATAAGTTCTTCATGAATGAAAGGTCGGGGCGCGTGTTCCGGCGTCCCCGCCCGTCGTGGGCCCACTGAAGACTGTCGCTGTATGACCAAGCCTCTCCGCTCCCGTCTGTGGTTCGACAACCCTGCGAACCCGGACATGACGGCGCTGTATCTGGAGCGTTATCTCAACTACGGCCTGACGCTGGAGGAGCTGCGCTCGGGCAAGCCGATCATCGGCATCGCCCAGACAGGGTCTGACCTGTCGCCGTGCAACCGCCACCACATCGAGCTGGCCAAGCGGGTGCGCGAGGGCATCCGCGAGGCGGGGGGCATCGCCCTGGAGTTCCCGGTCCATCCCATCCAGGAGACCGGCAAGCGGCCCACCGCCGGGCTGGACCGCAACCTGGCCTATCTGGGGCTGGTGGAGCTTCTGTACGGCTATCCCATCGACGGGGTGGTGCTGACCATCGGCTGCGACAAGACCACCCCCGCCTGCCTGATGGCCGCGGCCACCGTGGACATCCCCGCCATCGCCCTGTCGGTGGGGCCCATGCTGAACGGCTGGAACAAGGGCGAGCGGGTGGGCTCGGGCTCGATCATCTGGAGCGCCCGCGAGATGATGGCCCGGGGTGAGCTGGACTATGAGGCTTCATCGCGCTGGTGGCCACCTCGGCGCCGTCGGTGGGCTACTGCAACACCATGGGCACGGCCTCGACCATGAACAGCCTGGCCGAGGCGCTGGGCATGAGCCTGCCGGGCTCGGCCGCCATCCCCGCGCCCTACCGCGAGCGGGGACAGATGTCCTACCGCA
>NZ_BATC01000101.1 GCF_000466985.1 Brevundimonas abyssalis TAR-001 | reverse complement strand
CCCCTCCCCGCGAGCGGGGGAGGAGCAGATGCGGGCGGAAACCGCAGTTTGATCCCGCATTTTTCGGAGCCAATGCCAAGGCGCACAAGGGTCGGGCGGTTAATTTCGTCCGTTTTTCCGACCGTGGACGCTGGTCCCGTACTCTTGGGGCATGACGGGAAAAACCGAAGAGAGCGGGACGGGCGATGTGACGGCGTGGTGCCTGGACGAACTGGAAGCGATGCTGGCCGAACAGGTCCGGCTGCTGAAAAGCCAGAAGCCGAAAACCGACGAAGAGCGGCCCCCCTACGTCCGCAGGCTGAAGGACCTGATCGTGGCGGCGCGGATGCTGGCCGTGGCCAAGGCGTCCATGGCGCGGGCCGTTCAGGCCGTGAGGCGGGCCGCGAGCGCCGGGGACGATCAGGCCGTGAGCCGCGCCGTTCGCGCGGGCCTTAAACAGGAGGGGGACGAGTTCCGGGCGAATGACCACGATCTCGAACGGCGTCAGGCCGCCATTAACGCTCGCTTCGCTGCGATGGCTCCAGGGCCTCACTGCGGCGGAGCGGGACGCCCTGGGAGCGGAGGTGACGAGCGCCCTGGAGCAGTCCTGGCTGTTGCGGGCACGTGAGGACCAGAAGGGCCCGCACGAGGCGCAGGCCCTGTGGCTGATGCTGGGCGGGCGGGGGTCGGGCAAGACCTTCGCCGGGGCCGGATGGGTGCTGGACCGGGCCTGGGAAGGCAAGCGCATCGCCCTGATCGGACCCAGCCTGCACGATGTGCGCGAGGTGATGATCGAGGGGCCGTCGGGGGTGATGCAGCTGGCGCCACCCGACGACCGGCCCCGGTGGGAGGGGGCGCGGCGGCGGCTGGTCTGGCAGGGCGGCGCGATCGCCTACGCCCTGTCGGCGGAGGACCCCGAGAGCCTGCGCGGGCCGCAGTTTCATGCAGCCTGGGCCGATGAGCTGTGCGCCTGGCGCGAGCCGCAGAGGGTGCTCGACACCCTTCGGTTCGGGCTGAGGCTGGGGCGGCGGCCACGCCTGACGGTGACCACGACGCCCCGGCCGATCCCGGCCCTGAGGCGCTTGATGACGGCGCCCGGCACGACGGTGACGCGCATGGCCACGGCGGACAATGCGGCCAATCTGTCGCCCGGATTTCTGGAGCATCTGACGTCGCTCTATGGCGGCACGCGGCTGGCGGCGCAGGAGCTGGAAGGCCTGGTGACGGAGGGCGACGGCGCCCTGTTCCGGGCCGGGGACCTGAGCCGGGCGCGCGTGGCGTTCACGGGCGAGATCCCGGAGCGGTTCGAACGGGTGGTGGTGGCGGTGGATCCGCCGATCAGTGCGGGCGGGGACGCCTGCGGGATCGTGGCGGCCGGACGGCTGGACGGGCGGGCCTGGGTGCTGGCGGACCGGTCGGTGCGGGGGCTGACCCCCGGCGGCTGGGCGGCGCGGGTGGCGGAGACGGCGCGGGCCTTCAGGGCCGACCGGGTGCTGGCCGAGGGCAACCAGGGCGGGGAGATGGTGTCGGCCGTGCTGAGGCAGGCCGGGTGTCCGGTGCGGGTGGATCTGGTCCACGCCAGCCGGGCCAAGCGGGCGCGGGCCGAGCCGGTGGCCATGCTCTACGAACAGGGCCGGGTGATCCACTGCGGCGCCTTCACCGAGCTGGAGGAGGAGCTGATGGCGCTGGGGTCCGAAGAGGGGCCGAAGCGCTCGCCGGACCGGGCCGATGCGCTGGTGTGGGCGGTGACGGATCTGATGCTGGCCAAGCGCGGCGAAGGGCCGAGGATCAGGGCGCTGTAGCGATCACCAGATGACCGGGACGTCCCCGGCGTGGCGACGCAGCACGGCGTCGGCGCTGATGAGCGGGACGTCGAGGTCGCGGGCCTGGGCCAGCAGGATGCGGTCCCACGGGTCGCCGTGGGCGATGGGGAGGTTGGCGGCAATCCAC
The DNA here is from genome assembly GCF_000466985.1 of Brevundimonas abyssalis TAR-001. GTDB lineage: Bacteria > Pseudomonadota > Alphaproteobacteria > Caulobacterales > Caulobacteraceae > Brevundimonas > Brevundimonas abyssalis. The sequence continues at coordinate 2,125 of NZ_BATC01000101.1, read as the reverse complement.
GCCTGCCGCGGCGTGATGTCGGTCAGCGTATAGCCCAGACCAGGCAGAACGGACGTCAGATCTGTGGGCAGGAAATGCAGGTCGGCGGCGGTGGCCCGACGCTGTCCGCCGACCCGGCGCTTGGCATCGATCTCATAGATGCTGACGGCGCTGACCAGGGACTGTTCCGCCTCATCAATCAAGGCATGCGCGGCGGCCGAAAGGCGACGCTCGAACAGGCTCCATACCAGGACGTGGGTGTCGATCAGAACCCTATTCACTCGGGAAGATGTCCTTGTCCGGGTCGAATTCCGGATCGGGCTCGAGGAACAGGTCCAGGAACTCTTCGGAAACCGGCCCGTGGTGGGCGAAGGCGCCGATGCGGAAATGCCGGGGCCGTTCGGAGACGCCCGTGGGCACGAGCCGGATAGCCGGCTTTCCGGCGCGGGCCAAGACGATGTCCTCGCCAGCCTCTGCGCGGGCGACCAGCTCGGAAAGGCGAGCCTTGGCCTCGGCGATGTTCACCTGCGTGGTCATGCCGGGAGAATAGCACGGGATGGGGGTTGGCCAACTGGAAATCTAAGTTGGACCAAGTGAGCAAAGCCCCCTCACCCTGGTCGCCAGGAGCGGCCTGCTGCGCAGTCCGCTGCGACTCAGGCCTATCCCACAAGGGGAAAGGCGAAAGGAGAATGATGTTTGAATTTCTGAAACGGCGGGCGCCGGAGGTGAAGGACTCGGCGGTGGGGCGGGTGATCGCCTGGACGCAGCAGGGACGGGCGGTGTGGACGCCGCGGGACTATGAGAGCCTGACGCGAGAGGGGTTCGGCAAGAACCCGGTGGCCTATCGCTGCGTGCGGATGATCGCCGAGGCGGCGGCGTCGGTGCCGCTGGCGGTGTTTCAGGGCGGCGAGCGGGCGGGGGCGGATCACCCGCTGGCGCGCGTGCTGGCGCGGCCCAATCCGGAGCAGGGGCGGGCCGAGTTGTTCGAGGCGCTTTATGCGAACCTGCAGACGGCCGGCAACGCCTATCTGGAGGCGGCGGGCGAGGGGCTGGAGGAGGTGTACGGCCTGCGCCCGGACCGGGTGAAAGTGGTTCCGGGGCCGAGCGGATGGCCGGCGGCCTATGACTACACCGTGGCGGGGCGGACCGTGCGGCTGGGCCGGGCGGCGGACGGGTTCTCGCCGGTGCTGCACCTGAAGCTGCATAATCCGGTGGACGACTGGTACGGGTTTTCGCCGCTGGAGGCGGCGGCCTCCGCCATCGACGTGCACAACGCCTCGGGCGCCTGGAACAAGGCGCTGCTGGACAACGGGGCGCGGCCGTCGGGCGCGCTGGTCTACGGCGCGAAGGACGGCGAGCGGCTGACCAGCGAACAGTTCGAGACGCTGAGGGCGGAGCTGGGCGACCGGCACCAGGGTGCGATGAACGCCGGGCGGCCGCTGCTGCTGGAAGGCGGGCTGGAGTGGAAGCCCATGGCCTGGACGCCGGCGGACATGGACTTCATCGCCGGGAAACATGCGGCGGCGCGGGAGATCGCCCTGGCGTTCGGCGTGCCGCCGCAGCTGCTGGGGATCCCCGGGGACGCCACCTATTCCAACTATCGCGAGGCCAACGCGGCGTTCTGGCGCGGGACGGTGGTTCCGCTGGTGACCAAGACGGCGGGGGCCATGACGGCCTGGCTGGCCCCCCGGTTCGCGGACTGCCGCATCGAGGCGGATCTGGACCATGTGCCCGCGCTGCAGCCGGAGCGCGACGCCCTGTGGGCGCGTCTGGAGGCGGCCAGCTTTCTGAGCGAGGCGGAGCGGCGGGAGATGGCTGGGGTAGGTTCGAGGGTCTAGGGGTTAGGGGCCAGGGAGGGGGGCGGCTTCGTTCCCTAGAACCTGGTCCCTAGCACCCAGAACCTCGTCTGGAGGACGAGATGAGCGAACGAAAAATCCCCTGGGCGGTGATCGTGGCGGTGGCGGTGCAGACGGCGGCGGCGCTGATCTGGGCCGGGGGCGCGGCGGCGCGGATCGAGACGCTGGAGAGCCGGGTGGCGGAACAGCGGCTGGTGGCCGAGCGGTTGGCGCGGCTGGAGGAGCAGGCTGTGGCGACGCGGGCGACGCTGGAGCGGATCGAGGCGAAGGTGAGTGGCGAGTGATCAGTG
>NZ_BATC01000102.1 GCF_000466985.1 Brevundimonas abyssalis TAR-001 | reverse complement strand
CCTCGCTGCTTGAGGGCGCCGGGTTGGGCCTGTGCTCGCGTCGCGGACGCTTCGCGGCTAGTGGGCGTCAGTCGATGATTTCGCGGCCGATCAGGCTGGTTTCGAAGTCCATGAAGATGTCGATCAGCTCCTCGACCGACACGCGCGGGGCGCCGGGGGCGAAGCGGAAATTCCAGAAGCTGACGATGTGCCTGACCGCTCCGACCTGTTCGCCCAGACGGATGAACATGTGCGGGGCGTCCAGCAGGAACTCCCGAAAGGCGGTCGCCGGCCGTCTTCGGTCAGGCTGGCATAGGCGCGGTCATAGATCTTCAGGGTTTCAACCACCGTCTCGCAGGTCTTGAGAATCTTGCGCCGGAGAACCTGACGGCCGCGCTCGATGTAGAGACGGGACTCTGTGTCGAGCGGCCCGGCCGGCTGCATGGTGGCGATGGCGTCAGCCACCGCGCGCGCCTCTTTCAGAACCGTGGCGGCGGACCATTTGTAGTAGAGGAAGCCCTTCCAGCAAAACACGCCCTCGGCGTACTGCCCAGGCGCCAGCTGGAGCGTTTCGCCCAGGGGCTGCATCCCGGCGCCGTCGGTATTGGACAGGATCCTGGACACCAGACTGGCGGTGCCCCGGGCCTTGCCGGGGAGTGAGGTTCCGGCCGCCATGCTCATGGCCACCAGCGGGGCGATCTGGGACTCCACGAAGCCGAACATGCGTTTCATGTCCCCTTCGGTCAGCTCGAAATAGCAGCGCGCCACGTCCAGGCCCGCGCGTGACACCTGCTCGCGCAGAAGGAAGGGGTCCAGCGACGGCAGCTGATCAATCAGTCGCAGGGTCTCCAGGTCGCGCTCGTCCACGGACACCCCGAAATACTCCCGCAGGGCCCGGTCGAAATTGCGCTGGCCGATGAAGATGAACCGGCCGCCCAGGCGCAGGTCATCCAGATCAAGGGGCAGGATGACCTTGGTGGCGGACTGGCGATAGACGTGGAACAGGTCCACCTCGTCGCGGCGCAGGCGGTGCTTGATGATCAGGCCCTGATTCAGGGCCGGGGTCTGGAACAGGGGCTTTTCGCGCCATTCGTCCGTGTGGCCATGGCGGCGCCAGACGGCCAACAGGTTCAGCACCCGAGAGGTGGAGCCGAACGCCTGAAGGTTGGCCAGATTCCGGATCGAACGGTCGCTCATGGCCGGTCGTCGTGCCGGTGTTCGACCCGTCCGGCAAGCGGGTTATCGCTGTTCGGCGATGAGGCGGTCGGCGAGGGCGGCGGTGAGGTGGCCGTCGGGGGTCAGGCCGTTGGCCTGTTGCCACCCGCGCAGGGCCCGGCGGGTGCCGGAGCCGACGATTCCGTCGACGCCCCCGGGGTCGAAACCGGCGGCCGCCAGGGCGCGCTGGGCGCCCAGACGCTGGTCCCGCGACAGGGGCGCTTCGTCGGGCCAGGCCGCGACCAGGCCGGGCCGGCCCGCGATGCCGTCGGCGGTCATGCCGATGGCCAAGGCATAGGCCACCGAGTTGTTGTAGCGGCGGATGATGTAGTGGTTGGGCAGGGCCAGGAAGGCCGGGCCATTGGCCCCCTGGGGCAGCAGGATGGTCGCGCCCTCGGCCTGTTCGGCGGTGCTGGGGGCCCCGCCCCGAGACAGGACCACGCCGCGCTGCGCCCAGTACGACCACGGCTGACGCTCGCCCTCGGCCAGGGCGTAGTCGAAGCCCCGGGGCAGGGTCACTTCGTAGTGCCAGCGCTGGTCGCGCTTCCAGCCCGCGTTGTTCAGCAGGTTGGCGGCCGACATCAGGCGTCGGCGGGCGAGTTCCAGATGTCCACCACCCCGTCGCCGTCGCCGTCCACGGCCAGGCGGCGGTAGTTGTCGGGCATGAACTGGCTCTGGCCCATGGCGCCGGCCCACGAGCCCTTGAGGCGCGAGCGGGGGGCCCGGCCCTCGACGATGATGGTCAGGGCCTCCTTGAGCTGTTCCTCGGCCCAGTCGCGGCGGCGGCCGTCGTGGGCCAGGGTGGCCAGGGAGCGGATCACGTCGTGGTCGCCCTGGACCTGGCCGAAGGCGCTTTCCTGGGCCCAGATGCCGACCAGGATCTCGCGCGGCACGCCATAGCGCTGCTCGGCCGCCACAGGGGCGGACATCAGACGGTCGCGGCCCTCGGCGATGCGCTGGGCGCTGACGGCGTTCTGGACATAGGCGCCGACCGGGCGGCTGAACTCGGGCTGGTTGCCGTCCAGGCGGATGACGCTGGGATCGGGGGACAGCCCCGCCAGCTCGCGCTCGAAGGCGGCGCGGTTGGCCCCGCCGTGACGGGCCAGGAAGCCCTGCTTCCAGCCCTCGAAGGACTGATCCTCATAGGGGACCGGCTGGACCGCCGCCGTCGCGGTGGCGGCGGCAGCCGTCGGCTGCGCCGCCTGGGCCGGCCCGCCACGCGGCGGTTCGGGGATCAGGGGAGCGCAGGCCGCCGTAAGACCAATGAGAACAAGGCGAATTTTCATGGTGCAAGCCTAGCGCGTTGCGCCCTGCCACCACAATCACAAGCGCGCGAAAGGAGAGCGCGGTTTGGCCGTCTTTTCGCCATGACGGCGCCACGGATGATGAACGCGCTAACCCTTGTCGCTCGTCCTCTGTTAACTGCGCCATGCCATAGGTTCCTCGCCTCGATGCGGCCTGGTGGCGGAGAGGATACGCGGCGGATCGCAAATCCGCAGACCCTCCGTTCGACTCGGAGGCCAGGCCTCCATCCTTTATTGCCCTACCACTCGCCGCGCGGCGGCTCGTTGCTTGAGGGCATGGGCTCCATCTTTTTTGCCCTAGCGCTCGGCTCGCGGAGCCTCGCTGCTTGAGGGCATGGGCTCCATTTTTCTGGCCCTATCGTTCGGCTCGCGGAGCCTCGCTGCTTGAGGGCGTTTCTGGCCCTAACGCTCGCGCCGCGCGGGCGCTCGCTGCTTGAGGGCAAGGTTCGCAACCCTAACGCTCGGTCCCGGAGGCCTCTCTACCTGAGGGCGGATTTCAGACTCTGGCGCCAAAAAAACAGGGTCTGAATAGTCTGAATTGTCCGAAATCGTCTCCTGCGCCTCGTGAGGAGGGTCATTATGGGCCCGGGCGAGGGGAGGGGGATGAAACAGGCGGACGCGGTCGGGTTTGAGGTGGTTTCCCGTTGACAGGGCAGGCGTAGCTGACCTATAGGCCCGTCTCCCCGCCGCAGGTCCGCTTGCGGCGTTTCATTTTGTATCGCGCCCGACAGGTTCACGCCGGGGGGGCCACGAAGGAATGAGACCATGAAGGTCCGTAGTTCTCTGAAGTCGCTGAAGTCGCGCCACCGCGATTGCAAGATCGTGCGCCGCAAGGGCCGCGTCTATGTGATCAACAAGACCGACCCGCGCTTCAAGGCGCGCCAGGGTTAAGGCTTTTTAGCGCCTTATCGCTCGCGCCGCGGGCGCTCTCTGCTTGAGGGCGTTGTCGCGGACTGGCCGGGCGGCGGAATGATCCACAGGCCATGGACGATTGTCCGTGGCCTTTTTCGCGTGCGCCGTTGAGCCGTTGCGGCGACGGCGCTAACCCAGCTTCAACCATCCATGTTGCGCGCGAACAAAGCGCACCAAATCAACCGCGCTCAAGCAGCGAGGCGCCGCGCGCCGAGCGATAGCGCCCAAAAAGGACTTCCCATGGCCGACGACGCCGCCTTCGCCAATCCTGACGTCCTGAACGCCTCGGCCCAGGGCCGTCTGCGCACCATCATCGAGCGCCTGGAGCGTCTGGAGGAGGACAAGCAGGCGATCATGGCCGACATGAAGGAGGTCTTCGCCGAGGCCAAGGGCGAGGGCTATGACGTGAAGACCCTGCGCAAGGTCATCCGCATCCGCAAGCTGGACAAGGCCAAGCGCCAGGAGGAAGAGGCGATCCTGGACCTCTATCTGGCCGCCCTCGGCGAGATCTGAGCTGAAGCGGTCCGGTTTCGGACGCAAGGACGGCGGACTGCGCTCAAGCAGCCCGAAGGG
>NZ_BATC01000103.1 GCF_000466985.1 Brevundimonas abyssalis TAR-001 | reverse complement strand
GCTGGCCCGGGGCAGGAGGCGGGGGAAGGGGCGCAGACCGGGGCGCCGGGGCGATCTCCGGCGGCGGGCGCAGGCGCGGGCGAAAGGCGGGATCGCGGTACCAGATGATCTTGCGTCCCCGCACGGCCGGAACGCCGGCCTTGAACACCAGCAGGGCGGAGGCGGGCAGCTGCATCAACTCCTGGGGCAGCATCAGGGGGCGGCGCTGGTCCGACACGGTCAGGCTGCGTCGTCCGGCGCCCAGACCCTGGGGCCGACTGCGGCTGCGGGCGCCGTAAGTGTAGGCGCCCACCCGCTCGCTGAGGTCCTGGGCGGTCTTCAGGTCCTTGGGGGCGAACACCACCTCCACGGCGCAGTTGGTCAGGACGGCCTCGGCCAGGTCCGGACCGTAGATGCCGCGCAGCTGGGCCGGACTCTGGATCACCGGCAGCAGGCGCAGGCCGTAGCCGGCCACCCAGGAAAAGGCGTGGGCCAGCACCGGGGCGGGCCCCAGGCGTGCGAACTCGTCCAGCAACACCAGCACGGGCCGGTCGCCGGGCCGCGGCAGGGTCCGGCTGTTCAGGTCCACCAGTTGCTGGAACAGCAGGCTGTACAGGGGCGCCACCCGCAGCAGATTGTCCGGAGTCGCGCCCAGATACAGGGACAGGCGGCCCTGGCGCACGTCCCTGAGATCGAAGTCGCTGGCGCTGGTGGCGGCGTCCACGGCCGGGTTGAGCCACAGGCCCATGCGGCTGGTGATGGACTGGCGGATGGAGGCGAAGGTGTTCTCGCCGGCGCCGCAGAAATCCTGCAGCGCGGCGGCGCAGGCGCGCGGCAGGGGCCGGCCCGCCTGACGGCGCGCCTCCATGGCCGCCGGAAACCGGCGGCGGGGATCGTCCTCGGTCAGCTGGCGGTAGATCTCGCCCAGGGTGAAGGGCAGGGGCGGGCTGGCCGCCACCCAGGCGCCCACGCCGATGAAGCCGGTGCGCGCCGCCTCGGACCAGAAGGGATCGGCGTGATCGTGCCCCGGAAACAGCATGGCCGCCATGCGCTGCAGCTCGTCCAGCACCTGGGCCGGGTCGTCGCGGTCCACATGGCCCAGGGGATTGTAGCGGGCGGTGCGGCCGTCCAGGGCCAGGGGATCGAACAGCAGCACTCGCTGGCCCCGCTCGGCCCGGTAGCCGGCGCTGGCGGCGTAGTTCTCGCGCTTGATGTCCAGCACCACCGCGGCATGGGGCCAGGCCAAAAGGTTGGGAATGACCACGCCGACCCCCTTGCCGGTGCGGGTCGGGGCGTAGACCATCACATGCTCGTCCCCGCCCGAGACCAGAAACCCGCCGCCGGCGCGGCCCAGGACGATGCCCTCGCGGGCGCGCAGCCCCGCCGCCCGGGCCTCGGCGGCGCCGGCCCAGCGCGCCGCCCCGTGCAGCGGCGGGCGGCGTTGCGCCAGCAGCAGGACGCCGCCCAGGCCGACCAGCAGGCCCGCGGCGCCCAGGCCCGCTGCCAGCCAGGCCCGGACCTGAGGATCGCCGCGATAATGCCAGAACCAGGCGGGGGCCCGGGCGGGGTCCAGGTCCGGCGACAGCAGGCCGAGACCGGCCAGGGCGATCAGGGGCGGGACGACCGCCAGCACCAGGGCGGCGGCGAGGACCGCGGCCAGGGCCCGGGCCTTGCTAGACGCTGGAGGATGCGCCGCGGGGCTCATGCCAGACCTCGGTCATGTGGAAGCGGCCGCCCGTCTTCTTCATCTGCACCACCACATCGATGAGCAGGCGCAGCAGGGCGCGGATGTCGTCGCGGGGCAGGTCGCGGCCGCCTTCGGATTCGCGCACCAGCAGGGTCAGCTGCTCGAAGGCCAGGGGTGCGGAATCGGCGTGGACGGTGGTGATGGACCCCGGGTGGCCGGAGTTGACGTTGCGCAGATAGAAGAAGGCGCTGCCGTCGCGCAGCTCCTGAAGCAGGATGCGGTCCGGGCGCATGCGCAGGGCGCTCTCCAGCAGGGCCTTGGGCCCCGCCGGCGCCGGGCCCTGGCCGTCCCGGGCATAGAGCATATGCACGGTGTTGCGATGGGGCACGACCAGTTCGCGGGCGTCTTCGATGGTGATGAGCCGCTCCTCGGGAGGGATCAGGGCGATGAGCCCCTTGGCGAAGGTGGTCTTGCCCGAGCCGGTGGCGCCGGAGACCAGGATGTTGCGCCGTCGGGCCACCGCCAGGCGGAAGAAGGCGGGCCAGTCGCCGGCGCGGCGCAAGCGGACCAGCTCGGCGTCGACGCCGTCCGGGTCGCCCGGCTCGGTCCGGACGCCCCGGAACAGCCCGGCGGCGGCGAAGTCGTCCAGGGTCAGGGACCGGCGGGACGGCTTGCGCAAAGTCAGGGAGACCGTCCCCGCCGGCGCCACGGGCGGCAGGACGATCTGGCAGCGCACCCCGTCCGGCAGCACCGTGGAGCAGATGGGGGCCTGGAGACCCACGTCCTGACGGGTGTGGGCGGCCGCGGCCACGGCGAAGGTCCGCAGCCAGGCCTCGGTCAGTTGCGGCGCGTCGTGCCAGCGCCACAGGCCGGACCGCTCCACCCCCGCCTCGCCCGGCCGGTTGACCACCAGTTCGGTGACGTCGTCCGGCGCCAGCAAGGGCTGCAGCGGGGCGTAGTAGTGGTCCAGGATGGCGGTGTCGGCCATCAGGACGCCCCCAGGCCGTAGACCCCGCTGAAGTCCAGGTCCTGGGCCACGAAGATGGACACCTCCGCCCCCTGGTCCTTGCGCAGGGTCGGCGGGATGTCGGCGCTGTGCTCCAGGGCGGAGGCGGCGGCGCCGGACGGCCGGCGCACCGCGGCCGGGTCGCGGGCGGCGTCCGCGGCCGCCGAGGAGACGCCCTCCACGGCGCTGAGCAGCAGGGCGCCGCCGAAGCGCTGCCAGAAATGGCTGTCGATGCGGCCGTCGAATCCGGCGCGGCCCAGGGCGTCCGCCGCCGGGGAGGCCAGGGCGATGGCGACGCCGTCGGGCGTGACCGCGCGCGTCCACAAGACGAACAGCCGCCCGCGTCCCCGCTCCAGGGCGGACCGATACTCGCCCAGGATCCGCGAGCCGCGATCCAGCAGCACAACGGCCCCGTCGTCCGAATAGACGTCGCGCGGCACGACGCAGCGCACCTGGCCGGGCGCGGCGCTGTCCATGGCGGTCTCCAGAATGCAGGGGATGACGGCGCCGGCGGTGATCAGAAAGCGCCGGTCCGGCAGGCGTCCGGCCGAAACCCGGCCGATGGGGGTCGCTTGCCGCAGACGCTCCAGCGATGAGCCGCCCCCGTCCGGCGCCCCGGCGGCGAGGGTGACTCTGCTTGCAGTGCCCGGCGGGGGTGCGGCCGGGGCGGTCTGGCCGCCGCGGCTGTAGGCCAGGACCGGGGCGCGCCGGGCGCTTTCGGCCAGGGCGCGGCGGGCC
>NZ_BATC01000104.1 GCF_000466985.1 Brevundimonas abyssalis TAR-001 | reverse complement strand
CAGCCTCGGCCTCAGCCCCCTCCGTCTCGTCGCTTCGCGCCGATCCACCTCCCCCGATGGGGGAGGATTAATCCCCGCATTTCCCGCCCCCAATCCCTTGCCCCGCCCCGATTTCGCGCCAGAACACCCCGAAACACGCCGCCGCCTTCCCACGGCCCGTAAACTCCCGCCTCCACGCGAGGAGACGGATCATGGACGACCACGGGCGCGACCCGGCGCACTGGCCTTCGGCGCAGGACCGGGCCGAGATCGACGCGGCCTTCTTCAATGACGCCCCATCCCGGGACGCCGCGCGCGGCGGCTATCGCCGGGCGTCGGACGAGGTCTGGGATCTGGCCCGGCAGGACTATCAGGCCGGCGATACGGCGGCGGACGTCTGCGCCCGTTACGGCCTCAAGGTCAGCACCCTGCGGGACCGCGCGGCCTCCGGGGGATGGCGCCGCCTGGACACGCCCCACGCCGCCCCCGACCCGGTGGACCTGGACTCCGACGAGGCCGCGACCCTGCCCGACTATCGGGAAATGGCCCACACGGCCCTGATCCGCATGAACCGCGCCCTGCAGGCCGGCCGCGCGGTGGAGGCCGGGTCGTGGATGCGTCTGCATGAAAAGCTGATGGCCCAGGCGGCGCGTCCCGATCCCGAACCGTCGCCGCCGCCGCCGCCCTCCTGGGTCGACCACACGAATCTCGAGGCCCGCCAGGCCGCCATCAACGCCCGCTTCGCCGAGATGCCCAACTACTATGCGCACATACGGCGGCCGTCCGCCGAGGCCGCGCCCGAACCGGCGGCGCCCGGCGCCCCCGGCGTCGGCGTTTCGGACAATTCAGACAATTCGCACCCTGTTTTTTCCGCCCCGCAGTCCGAAACCGCCACGCCCGTCACGGCTGGCGACGCGGCCGAAACCGCGCCGTCCGCGAAGCCGATTTCGGACCATTCGGACAATTCGCACCCTGTTTTTTCCGCCCGCGAGTTTGAAATCTCACCCGCCACAGACGGGGAGCCGAACGGGGAGGGGCCCGAAATCAGGAAAGAGGGCTCAGGCCTGCCGGAAGCCCAGCACGTCCTGCATGTCGTACAGGCCGGGGCTGCGGGCCTTGACCCAGACGGCGGCGGCCACGGCGCCCCGGGCGAACAGGGACCGGTCGATGGCCGAATGGCTCAGGGTCAGGACCTCGTCCTCCGAGGCGAACAGGACGGTGTGGTCGCCCACGATGCCCCCGGCGCGCAGGGCCGCAAAGCCAATGCCGCCAACGGGGCGTTCGCCGGTTATGCCCTCGCGCGCCGCAATGCGCAGCTCCGCCAGGTCGGCATGCCGGCCCATGGCCGCGGCCTCTCCCAGCATCAGGGCGGTCCCTGAGGGGGCGTCCACCTTCTTGCGGTGATGGCTCTCCAGCACCTCGATGTCCCAGTCCGCCGCGTCCAGCCGGGCCGCGGCGCGCTCCACCAGTCCCACCAGGATGTTGACGCCCAGCGAGAAATTGCCGCTGCGCACGATGGCCACCTTGTCGGCGGCTTTCGTGATCTCGGCTTCCTGATCGTCGCTCAGCCCCGTTGAGCCGATCACCAGCGCCGGGCCGCCGCGCGCCGCCACATGGCGGGCCAGTTCGACGGAGGCGTCAGGCGTCGAGAAATCGATGACCACGTCGCAAAGGGAGAGGTCCGGGGTCTCGCCGCGGTCGAAGCGGGCGGCCACCACCAGATCCTCGCGCGCGTCCAGCACCTGGCCGACGGCGCGGCCCATGCGGCCCCGGGCGCCCGAGACGCCACATGGATCACGCCGCTCAAGCCGCGCTTTCCTTCTTGGGCGTATCGTCGCTGCCGGTGATCTCGCTCCAGAACCGCTTGGCCTTGGAGGCGAAGCCGGAGTTGCGGGGGTTCTGGGCCTCGCCGCAACACTCGGCCAGCTCCTTCAGAAGCGCCTTCTGGCGGGCGTTGAGGTTCTGGGGCGTCTCCACGAACAGCTCCACCACCAGGTCGCCGCGCCCGCGGCCGTCCAGCCGGGGCATGCCCTTGCCCTTGATGCGCACGGTCTTGCCGGTCTCGGCGCCCTCGGGGACCTTGACGGAGGCCCGGCACTGGCCGTCGCAGGCCTCCGACACCAGGCACGGGGCCTCGATCTCGCCGCCCAGGGCCGCCACGGTCATGGGCACGGGGACGGTCACCAGCAGGTCCAGATTGTCCCGCTCGAACAGCTCGTGGGGCTTCACCGACAGGAACACATAGAGGTCGCCGCGCGGGCCGCCGCCCATGCCCACGTCGCCCTCGCCCGCCAGCCGGATGCGCGAGCCGTCGTCCACGCCCGCCGGGATCTTCAGCGACAGGGTGCGGTTCCTGCGCACCTGGCCGTGGCCGTGACACGAGCCGCAGCGGTCCTTGATGACCTTGCCCTGGCCGCCGCAGTGGGGGCAGGTGCGCTCCACCGCGAAGAAGCCGTTGGCCTGACGCACCCGCCCCTGACCGGCGCAGGTGGCGCAGGTGGTCGGCTGGCTGCCCGCCTTGGCGCCCGAGCCGTTGCAGGTCTCGCAGGTCGCCGTGGTGGGGACCGTGATCTCCGCATCCAGCCCCCGGTAGGCCTGCTCCAGGGTGATCTCCAGATCATGCCGCAGGTCCGAGCCCCGGCGCGGTCCGCCGCGCTGGGAGCGGGCCCCGCCGAACACGTCGCCGAACGCCTCGCCGAACACTTCGGAGAAGATGTCGTTGATGTCGTGGAAGCCCTGCCCGCCGCCGCGCCCGCCCGCGCCGCCGTTGACCCCGGCATGGCCGAACCGGTCATAGGCCGCGCGCTTCTGGTCGTCCGACAGGACGCCGTAGGCCTCGCTGATTTCCTTGAACTTGGCCGCGGAGTCCTCGCACCCGCCGTTCCGGTCCGGGTGGTGCGCCATGGCCAGCTTGCGATAGGCCGCCTTGAGGCCGGCCGCGTCGATGGTCCGCTCGACGCCCAGGATTTCGTAGAAGTCACGCGCCATAAGGCGTACCCGATTCCTTGTTTCGCCCCGTCGCGCCGAAGGCTCCGGCGCCGTCGTCATGCCTCAGATGGTGTCCGCCCCGACGGATGCAATATCCGCATGAAGGTCAGGGGTATCGCCATCCGCGATCAGAAAAAAGCCCCGCTCGCCTCACTGGAGAAGCGAGCGGGGCTCTGCTCGGTCAGACCGCCTCAGGCGCTCTTCTTGTCGTCGGAGTCCGAGACTTCCTCGAACTCGGCGTCCACCACGCCGTCGTCGGCGGGTTGCTCGGCCTGGGCGCCGTCAGCGCCGTCGCCGGAGCCCTGCTGGGCGGCGTACATGGCCTCGCCCAGCTTCATGGAGGCCTGGACCAGGGTCTGGGTCTTGGCCTTGATGTCCTCG
>NZ_BATC01000105.1 GCF_000466985.1 Brevundimonas abyssalis TAR-001 | reverse complement strand
CCTGGCGCGTCGCGCGGGCGGAGGCGGGGCGCCGGTTTCTGGCCAGCGAGGATGACGCCGGCGCCGCGCCGCCGGATCTGACGCAGGGGCGCTGGGTGCTGGCGGGACTGCTGGCCACGGCCGTGGCGGCCCTGGGCGTATACTGGGTCACGGGCGCGCCGGGCATGCCGGATCAGCCGCGCGAGGCCCGGGTCGAGCGCTGGGCCGGCGCCCTCGACACCCTGGACGCGCCGCGTCTGGCCGCCGTGGCCGAGGTGGTGGCGCGGGACAATCCGAATGACCGCGAGGCGCAGGTGTTTCTGGGCCGCGCGCGGTTCGAGGCGGGCGATCCCATCGGGGCGGCCACCGCGTTCCGGCGCGCCCTGACCCTGGACGCCGAGGACCCGGTCAGCTGGTCGCGTCTGGGCGAGGCCCTGACCGCGGCCCAGCAGGGGGTGGTGGGGGGCGACGCCGAGGCCGCCTTCCGCGAGGCGCTGCGCCGCGACCCGAACGCCCAGGCCGCCCGCTATTTCCTGGGCCGCGCCGCCCTGGCCCGGGGCGAGGCGGACGCCGCCCGCGCCCTGTGGGAGCCGCTGCTGACCGAACTGCCGCCGGGCGACGGGCGCCGCGTCCAGCTTCAGGCCGATCTGGCGGCCGTGGAGGAGGGCGCATGAGCTGGCTGCCCCGATCGCCCAAGGCGCGCCGCCGTCTCTGGATCGTCGCCGCCGTGACGCCGGTGCTGCTGCTGGCCGTGGGCCTGTCGCTGTGGGCCATGCGCGACAGCGTGACCTTCTTCTACAGCCCGTCCGAGGTCACCGAGGAGGCCGCGCCCGCGGGCCGCATGATCCGGCTGGGCGGACTGGTGCTGCCGGGCAGCGTCGAGCAGGGCGCCGACGGCTCGGTGGCGTTCTCCGTGACCGACAATGCGGCGGACGCCCGCATCGTGTTCCAGGGGGACCTGCCCGATCTGTTCCGCGAGGGGCAGGGCATCGTGGCGCAAGGGGCGTTCGACGAGGCGCGGGTGTTCCAGGCCACGCAGGTGCTGGCCAAGCACGACGAGACCTACATGCCGCGCGAGGTGGCTGATCGCCTCAGGGAAACCGGCGAGTGGCGCGGCGGCGATGAGCCCGCGCCCTCCAATGCAGCCTATGTGACCGAATGATCGCGGAATTCGGCGCCTTCGCCCTGGCCCTGGCCCTGGCCCTCGCCCTGTTGCAGGCCGCGGCGTCCGGCGCGGGCCGTCTGCTGCGCTCGCCGGTTCTGGCCGGGGCGGGGCAGGGGGCGGCGTTCGCCTCGACGGGCGCGGTGGCGGTGGCTTTCGGCGCCCTGATCTGGGCCTTCGTGGTGTCGGACTTCTCGGTCAGCAACGTGGCCCTGAACAGCCATACGGCCAAGCCGCTATTCTATCGGGTGGCCGGGGCCTGGGGCAGCCACGAGGGCTCGCTGCTGCTGTGGTGCCTGGTCATGACGGCCTTCGGCGCCGTGCTGGCGCTGGGGCGCGGCCTGCCGTTCGGGCTCAAGACATCGGCGGTGGCGGTGCAGGGCGGGCTGAACGCCCTGTTCCTGGCCTTCACGGTGTTCACCTCCAACGCCTTCACGCGTCTGGATCCGGCGCCGGTGCAGGGCGCCTCGCTCAACCCGCTGCTGCAGGACCCGGCGCTGGCGATCCATCCGCCCATGCTCTACCTGGGCTACGTCGGCTTTTCGGTGTGCTTCTCGCTGGCGGTGGCCGCCCTGATCGAGGGCCGGGTCGATCCGGCGTGGGGGCGGTGGGTGCGGCCCTGGGCGCTGGCGTCCTGGGTGTTCCTGACCATCGGCATCGCCCTCGGGTCGTTCTGGGCCTATTACGAACTGGGCTGGGGCGGCTGGTGGTTCTGGGACCCGGTGGAGAACGCCTCGTTCCTGCCGTGGCTGGCGGGGGCGGCCCTGCTGCACTCGGCCATCGTGACGGAGAAACGCGGGGCGCTGGCGGGCTGGACCGTGTTCCTGGCCCTGATGGCGTTCACCTTCTCCATGCTGGGCGCCTTCCTCGTGCGTTCGGGGGTGCTGACCTCGGTGCACGCCTTCGCGGTGGACCCGGAGCGCGGCATGCTGCTGCTGGCCATCCTCGGCGTGGCGGCGGGCGCGGCCTTCGCCCTGTTCGCCTGGCGCGCGCCGGGCCTGCCCAAGGGCGGGGTGTTCGCACCGGTCAGCCGCGAGAGCAGTCTGGTCCTCAATAATCTGTTCCTGTCGGCGGCGGCGGCCACGGTGCTGCTGGGCACCCTTTATCCGCTGATGCTCGAGGCGGTGACCGGCGAGACCATCTCGGTGGGGCCGCCCTATTTCAACCTGACCTTCACCCCGCTGATGGCGGTGGCCCTGATCATCCTGCCCGCCGGGCCGCTGCTGGCGTGGAAGCGGGCGGACCTGAAGGGCGTGGTCCAGCGTCTGACCCTGGCCTTCGCCGTGGCGATGGCGGCGGCCCTGATCGCCCTGTTCGTGTTCGATCCCATGAAGGCCATGGCGGCGGCGGGCATCGGGCTGGGCGTGTGGCTGATCGCGGGCGCCTGGCCGAGCTGGCCGAACGCATCCGGCTGTTCCGGGCGCCCCGCGCCGAGGTGTGGCGGCGGCTGACCGGCCTGCCCGTGGGCGCCTTCGGCATGACCCTGGCCCATGCGGGGCTGGGTCTGTTCGTCATGGGGGCGGTGGCCGAGACGGCCTTCAAGATCGAGGCGGTGGCGGTGACGGCGCCCGGCGGACCGGTCGCCGTGGCGGGGCCTTGGCATGTGACCCTGGACGATGTGCGCATCGTCGAGGGGCCGAACTATCTGGCCGAACAGGGCGTGTTCACCGTGGCCCGCGAGGACGGTGCGGGCGCGCGCACCCTGACGGCCGAGCGGCGCTTCTTCCCGGCGGGCGGGCAGACCACCACCGAGGTGGGACTGGATTTCCGGGGCCTGGACGACGTCTATGTGGTGCTGGGCGAGCGGCGGGCGACCGAGACCCTCGCCCAGGCCTGGACCGTGCGGGTGCACTGGAACCCGTGGGCGCGGCTGATCTTCCTGGGGCCGACGCTGATGGCGCTGGGCGGGCTGGTGTCCCTGTCGGACCGCCGGCTGCGGTTCGGGGTGGCCGGGAGTAAGCGGGGATGAGGGTGCCTCTGACATTCTCCTCCCTCGCGCAGCGGGGGAGGGGGAGCCATCCGAAGGATGGTGGGAGGGGGCGACTCCGTCCACCGGGTCC
>NZ_BATC01000106.1 GCF_000466985.1 Brevundimonas abyssalis TAR-001 | reverse complement strand
GCGCAGGACGACGACGCCGCCTTCGATCATCGGTTCAGCGGGCCGTAAAGGTGTAGGAGCCGGTCATGCGGTGGCCGTCGGAGGCCGCGATCGCCCAGGTCACGCGGTACACGCCGGCCGGCAGCGGGGTCTCGAGGCGGCCGGACAGGGTCTTGCCGTCGGACGAAACGCTGCTGCGAAGCGGAATGGCCCGCCCATGGGCGTCTTCGAGTTCGATGCTCGAGAACGGCGCCGCGAACCGCTCGCTGAAGGTCAGGCTGACCGACCGCACCGCGGACGCGGTTTGCCCGTCTCCCGGCGTCGCGCTGACAAGGCGGGCGTGGGCCCAAACCGGTTGAGCCGAAACAACAACGGCAGCCGCAACGGCGAGGGCGACGGGAACACGAAACATGATGGACAGACCCTCTGAAGAAAACTCGGTGCGCCCTAACCTTACGCGAGTGGCGCTTCGATCCCTCGCTATGCGGCGCAAGGCGCGTGAAGGCGTCAGTTGCGGCGGCAGATGGAGCAGATTGGCGGCCAGCCCAAGGAGCAGACCTGCGGAAGGTCTGCCTTGAGCCCTGAGCTGACCTTCCGAACGTCCCAAGTCAGCGAGCCTCGGAGGCTCGGGGCGAAGGTGCCCCCGTAGAGATTCGAACCTCTGACCGTCCACCACGTCCTGACCCTGCCGGATCGGGCGTGGGGCAGGGCTAGCCAGGTTGCGGGCGTCATTCTCCCATCCTCCGCAATAGGCTTGATACTGATTGCCGCCGGCGCAGACGCGGCAGACCCAGCCGAAGATGTCAGTGCATCAAGCGGGGCGGGGCCTCGCGGGGCGGTTGAGTCAGGTCGTGAACCAACCGTTGCTCCATCTCCGGAGCCAGGACGATGGACAGGCGGGCCTCGCCGGGCAGGGCGAAGGACAGAACCGCATGGCCGTCGTCCGTTCTCGCGGTGGTCACGGCCCCGGCCTTGATGCCGAGGGGAGCATGGTTGGCGGCCTTGGCCTGAGGCTGCAGCAGCCGCAGGGCCAGGTCCAGGGCCAGCCTGGGCGTGAAGCGCAAGCCAAGGCGCGCGCCGTCCGCCACGAGCTGCACCAGACGATCACCCTCCCGCCAGCCCGTCCTGGCGATGCTGGAGATGAGCCGATGGTCGGGGGCGGAAAGCGTCATGGCGTCGGGTCCAGATGTCCGGGGATGTGCGCCGTTGTGCGGCGCGAGCGGCTTACACCATGACGGCGCACGCCGCACGGTCCCGCTGCGGCCTGCGGGCTTGCGCCCCAGCGGCAACCCGCCTGGTTCTTGAACGCGAGTCCGCTTTTCTGCCGTCAGCCAGAGTACGGGGCCGCGTTCGAGAGGCGACGCCCCGGAGCGGGATGTTGTCTGAGACAACGGCCTGTTCGTCTCCTGGAGCGGGCCGGCCGGCGCGGCCTCTCGGTGGACGGATCTGACCGGAACCCGGTCGGCTGGCGCAACCGGGCGCGTGGGTTTCGTCCCCGGCCTGGCGGCCTTCCTCGCGAAACAAGAAACCCCCGCGTCCCGGTCCTCCGCTGCGCTGCGGGGGCTCCCTGCGCTCGCCCTGCGCGCCGTCCGTCTCCCGGTCCGTCGATCGCCATCGAGGCCGCGATCGGCGCGGCTCGACAGCAAAGGAGAGACGACAATGGCCGCTATCGGAAACTTCACCGCCCAGGGCGACGGCTACACCGGGTCCATCAAGACCCTGACCCTGAATGTCAGGAGCGCGACGCTCCGGCCCAATGACAAGGCCGACGACAAGGGGCCGGACTACCGCATCTTCGCGGGCCAGACCGAGTTCGGCGCCGCCTGGAAGCGCACGAGCCAGCAGAACCGGGACTACCTCTCGGTCAAGCTGGACGACCCCAGCTTCCCGGCCCCGATCTACGCCACCCTGGTCGAAATGGACGGCGGGCACAGCCTGATCTGGTCCCGCTGACCGAGCCGGCGGCGGCGCGCCCGGCGCGCCGCCGCCCCTTCTTCCCGACATTCCAACCCAAGGAGGCCGCCATGACGCGCCCCGCACCCGCACGTCCGGATGTCCACGCCCGGATCACCGAAACCATCATCGCCCAGCTGGAGGCCGGCGTCCGGCCCTGGACCCAGCCCTGGACCGGCGGCAAGCCGGTCACCCGGCCCCTGCGCCATGACGGAACGCCCTACAGCGGCGTCAACATCCTGCTGCTGTGGTCCCAGGCCCTCAGTCGGGGCTACGGTTCGCCCACCTGGATGACCTTCCGTCAGGCCCTCTCCCTCGGCGCCCATGTGCGCAGGGGCGAGACCGGCGCGACGGTGGTCTACGCCAACCAGATCGTCCGCACCGAAGCCGACGAGGACGGCGAGGACAGCGAACGGCGCATTCCCTTCCTGAAGGCCTACACCGTCTTCAATGTGGAGCAGATCGAGGGTTTGCCGGACCGCTACAGACCGTCATCCCCCGAGCCGGTCAATCCCGACGCGCGGCAGGCCGAGGCGGAGCAATTCTTCGCCCGGCTGGGCGCCGACATCCGTCATGGCGGTTCGGCCGCCTTCTACGTTCCGGCGTCGGACCATGTGCAGATGCCGCCGTTCGCGTCCTTCCGCGATGCGGGCGCCTACTACGCCACCCTCGGCCATGAGTGCGTGCACTGGACCGGCCATGGCTCCCGCCTGGCTCGTGACTTCAGCCGCGCCACCCAGGCCTACGCCCGCGAGGAGCTGGTGGCGGAGCTGGGCGCCGCCTTCCTGTGCGCCGATCTCGGTCTTGAGCTGGAGCCGCGCGAGGACCACGCCGCCTATCTGGGGCACTGGCTTGAGGTGCTGAAGGCCGACAAGCGCTTCCTGGTCTCGGCCGCGGCCCACGCCCAGCGCGCCGTGGCCTGGCTGCACGACCGACAGGGCTGACGCCCCGGCGGGTCGGCGCCCGGCGCCGGCCCGCGTCGCGGCGGGCGTCCAGGCCCGGACGCGCCCGAAGGAAGGCTGCCGTTGGTCTCACAATTGCGCGGGGCCGAACGAGACCGCCGCTGGGTGCGGAGGCGGCGCACGACTGTGCGCCGCCGACTCTTGTTGTGGAGGGGAAGCCGCCCTCGGCTGGGGCGCCTGAGGGCGGCGGGCGAGCGGCCGGAGACGGCCGCCGAGGGGAGGGCGGGGAGCCCCGTCAGGCCTG
>NZ_BATC01000107.1 GCF_000466985.1 Brevundimonas abyssalis TAR-001 | reverse complement strand
GCGGTCCCCCTCCCCCATGCGCTTCGCTTTGGGGGAGGAGAACGCGCGACGTTACCGAAACCGCAACAGAATCCCCCTAGTCTGGCCCGTCATGAACACGCCCCGCGACGCCAGTCTGGAAGCGGCCCTGGCCCACATCTTCGCCGCCGAGGGCGAGACGCGGGCCAGCTGGTTCGCCCTGACCGGGGGCGAGCGCCTGTTCACCGCTGGCCAGCCCGCCGACACTCTCTATCTGGTTCGCTCCGGCCGCCTCGGGGTTTTCCGCCAGAAGGAAGATAACCCCGAGCCCCAGTTCCTCGGCGTCATCCGGCCCGGCGAACGGCGGGCGAGATGTCCCTGATCGCCGGCACCCCCCACACCGCCACCGCCGTCGCCCTGCGCGACAGCGAGATCCTGGCCCTGCCCCGCGAGGCCTTCCTCGACGCCGCCCGCGCCCATCCCGACGTGATGGTCGAGCTGGCCAGCCTGATGGTGCGCCGCTCGCGCGAGACCTCCCAGCGCGCCGCCGACCCCAGCGTGTTCGGCTTCGTCTCGGCCCGCGAAAAGCCCATCCGCGAGTTCGTCGAGCGGGTCCGCGACCAGATCGGCCATCTGGGCTTCACCGCCCGCGTCATCGACTCCTCGGCCCTCAACTCCGCCGCCGAATGGCTGTCCCTGATCGAGCAGACCCACGACTTCGTCCTCTATTGCGCCGAGCAGGACGAGGCCGCCTGGGCCGGGCTGTGCGCCCGTCAGGTGGACCGCCTGTTCGTCGTCGGCGATCTGGACGGCCCCGCCCGCATGCCGCCGGTCCAGCGCAGCGGCTCGCTGGAGGAGCATCAGCTCACCGACCTGATCCTGCTGCGCCCCGCCGCCGGTCCGCCGCCCCGCGACACCGCCCGCTGGCTCAAGGCCGTCGACCCGGCCCGCTGGTTCCATGTGCGCGAAGGCCTGGCCGACGACGAGGCCCGCATCGCCCGCACCCTCACCGCCACCTGCGTCGGCCTGGTCCTGTCCGGCGGCGGCGCCCGCGCCTACGCCCATCTGGGGGCCATCGCCGCCCTGCGCGAGGCGGGGGTGCCGTTCGACTTCGTGGGCGGCTCGTCCATGGGCGCCGTGATCGGCGCCGGCGTGGCCCTGGGCTGGAGTCAGCAGGAGCTGGAGCACCGCATCCGCAAGGCTTTCGTGGTCAACAGCCCCCTGACCGACATCGCCTTCCCCATCGTCGCCATGACCCATGGGCGTAAGGTTAATCAACTATTGATCGACGCCTATGGCGACGTGGACATCGCCGACCTGCCCCTGCCCTTCTTCTGCGGCTCGTCCAACCTGACGGCCAACAGCTATGTGGTCCACCGGCGCGGCATGCTGAGACAGGCCCTGCGCGCCTCCATCTCCCTGCCCGGCGTCCTGCCGCCCGCGGTGATCGACGGCCAGGTGCTGGTGGACGGCGCGGTGCTGCGCAACCTGCCCGCCGACGTCATGCGCGGCCTGCAGCCCGGCCCCGTGGTCGCCGTGGACGTCTCGCGCACCCACACCGTCGATCCCAGCGTGGTGGAGAATCCCAAGACCTGGTGGCGCTGGATCATCTCCGGCGACTGGCGCCAGGGCCCGCCCATCGTCTCCATCCTGATGCGTTCGGCCACCATCACCAGCGCCGCCGACCTGGCCGAGTCCCGCGCCGCCACCGACCTGCTGGTCATGCCCGAACTGGGCGGCGTCGAGATCCGCGACTGGAAAGCCTTCGAGCCCGCGGTCAAGGCCGGCTGGACCGCCGCCACCGCCGCCCTGGCGGAGCTCAAGGGCCCCGTCACCCACCTGCGCCTGCGCCGCGCCCTCAAGGCCGCGCTCAGCGAGCGGCGATCAGGAACAGCCTCGGAAAAGGCATCAGGGTCGTCCCGTCCGTCCGCCGCGGGAAAGCCGACGAAAGCCGCCCCGAAAGCGCCGAAACAAAAGCGTCCTGCAGCGCGCCGGAAAGCGCCGTCAGATACGGCCTGAGCGCCGTGCCCTTCATCCACTCCAGCACCGCGTCCTCCCCGTCCAGCACCTGCAGATAGGTCGTCGCCCAGATGTCGATGTCCGAACAGACCCCCGCCAGCGCGTCGTAATAGCCCTCGGGCGTCAGCAGCGGCGCGATGGTGTCCACGCCCTCCAGCGCCCCGGCCCACGGCCCCTCCGCCGCCGTCTCGCGCATGATGGTGTGGTGCCGCGTCTCGAAGGCCATGGGCATCTGGCAGGCGAACACCCCGCCTGGCGCCAGCTGATCCGCAATCCGCCCGAACAGCGCCCCATGGTCGGGCAGCCACTGCAGCGAGGCGTTGGCCAGGATCAGGTCCGCGGGCCGCTCCGGCGCCCACGCCCCCGCGTCGCCCTGTATCCAGTCCACCTCATCCGGCAAGGCCCGCGCCCGCGCCAGCATTTCGGCGCTGGAATCCAGCCCGTGCACCGACGCTTCAGGCCAGCGCCGCTTCATCATCGCCGCATGCTCCCCCGTGCCGCAGCCCAGGTCCCAGATCTCATGCGGGTCCATGTCCGGCAGTCGGCTGAGCAGGTCCAGCGCGGCCCGATCCCGCTGGGCGCGGAAACGCTGATACTGGTCGGGGTCCCAGGCGGGGGTGTCGATCACGAAACAGTCACCATGCGGAAGAAGCCCTTGCGAAGTCGCCGTTCGCTTCTAACCTCGTGAGTCCTGGTACAACAGCTGAAAGGAGGTGATCCGGTGTCTCATTGTCACTCGACGCGAGCGGAGATCGGAACCCGGACCTCTTGCGAGGCCCGCGCCTGACCTTTCAGGCAAGGATCTGATCGGCCGCTCAGCGGTCAGACAATGCGAGGCCGCCGGCGCAATCCGGCGGCCTCAATTGCGTTCAGACGCCTTTGCGAGAGCCCTTGGCTGCCCTGAATCCCGCTCATCCCCGCGAACGCGGGGACCCAGTGATTTGGG
>NZ_BATC01000108.1 GCF_000466985.1 Brevundimonas abyssalis TAR-001 | reverse complement strand
GATGGTCCCCCTCCCCCGCGAGCGGGGGAGGATGTTCGAACCGACCATCATTCGTCCCCCTCCGCCGCCGTGGACCATTCCGCCACCCGGGCCAGATGGTCATAGTCCGACACCCGCGCCTGGGCGAACTGCGGCGCGATGCGCGAACGATAGGGCTGGCTCGGGCTGGCGTACTGGCGGATGCGTTTCCTCAGACCCTCCACCGCCTCGTCGGCGAGGGCCGCGGCGCCCGCGTCGCCGTTGCGGTCCATGATCTCGCCCGCCGGGTCGCGGCCGGTCAGCCGCACATACAGCAGGTCGTCGGGCTCGGCCTTCAGCACGGCCCCGAACCCGCCCTCGCGGGCGATGGCGGCGGTCAGGGACAGCTGCGAACTGAACCCGCTCTCCACCTGTTTCTTGGTCGGCGGGGCGCCGGTCTTGTAGTCCATCACCGACAGGCGGCCCTCGGCCACCTCCATGCGGTCGGCCCGGGCGGTCAGCAGGAAGCCCTCAATGGGCGACCACTGGCCGTAAGCCTCCAGCGCCACATGGGGCCCCTTCGCCCGGCGGTCGCGCTCGAACCCGGTCACCCAGTCGGCCATGCGCGCGCCCAGCGCCTTCTCCCGGGCCAGCGCGGCCGGGGTCATGCCCGCCGCCTCCAGCTCGGCCAGATAGCGGTTCAGGAACCGGTCCTGCGCCCCGGTCTCACCCAGGGTCTCCCACTCGCGGGCGAACACCTCCAGGGCATTGTGGATGGCCGTGCCGCGCAGGCGCGCGTCCACCCGCTCGTCGGGCCGCTCCATCTGGTGCAGGTTCAGCACGAAGCGGGCGTAGGTGGCGTAGGGATCGCGCACCCATTCCTCCACCCGCGTCACCGACATCTTCGTCGGCCGCGCAGCGACCGGCGGCGTCGGGGCCGGCCGCGCGGCGGGCTTCAGGGTCTGCGGCGGATCGGCGTCGGGCGCGTCCAGCCGCCGGGCCAGTCCGTGCAGGTCCGCCCGCTGCGGCAGGCGCGGCGCATCGGGGAACGCCCCGCGCACCAGCGTCTCCAGCCGCCACAGCCAGCGGGACTTCACCGACGGCTGATTGTCCCGGCGCTCGGTGTGCAGCAGATAGACCTCCGGCGCGCAAGCGATCTGGGCGAAATCATGGGCCGACAGGCCGATGCGGCGCTCCGGCGGCGGCAGGCCCAAGGTCTTGCGCATGGGCCGCGACAGGAACGGATCGGTCCCCCCGCCGCGCGGCCACACCCCCTCCTCCAGCCCGGCCAGGATGACCCGGTCGGCCCGCACCAGCCGCGCCTCGATGGCCCCCAGAATTCTCAGGCGCGGGTGGGCGTCGCCGCCCGTGCGCACCACCTCGGCGCCCATCAGCCGCCCCAGCAGTTCGGCGAACGCCGAGGCGTTCAGCGTACCCGCCTCCGCGCCCTCGGTCATCAGGCAGCCATCAGCCGCGCCGCGCTCGCCCCGTCCGGCCCGCGCCAGACCTCAACGCCTTCGCCCAAGGCCTCCGCCGCCTCGCAGAGGACCCGCGCCCACTCGGCGGGCGTCGCGTCGTCCATGCCGGTCAGGGCCGACAGCACGCCCTCCAGCCGGTCCACCAGACCGTGGGCCATATCGATGCGCGCCTGATCCTCGTCCTTGCGGCGCTTGCCGGCCCGATGCCGGTTGGCCTCCAGCCGACGCCGCACCGCGTCCCAGTCGGCGGGCCCCGCCCCGCGCAGACCCTCGCGCTCCAGCGCCTCGATCTCGTCCGGCCCGGCCAGCGTGGTCCACGGATGCTTCAGAATGGCCAGCAGCGGAACCGCTCCGAAGGCCTTGGCCAGTTGCGCCAGCTGGGCCAGCCGCACGCCCGCCGGCGTCTCCGACAGGGGCGAGCCCGCCGAGGAGTCGGCCATCAGGCCCCATCGCCCCAGCCGCGCCTGCACCCGCCGCGCGAACAGCGGATCGGGCGTGACGAGCGCCACAGTCTGACCTGCGGTCTCCACCCCCTCGCGCATCAGCACGGCGGCCAGCGCTGCGGCGGCCTCCTCGGTGCGGGCGGTGACGGCGGTCAGGCCCTCCAGCCCCTCGGCGATGGGGTCGCCCCCGCCCTTGCGCATCTCGTCGATGGCCTTGGTCCAGTCGGCGGTGGAGGCCGGCGGCTTCAGGGCCTCGGCGATCAGCCGGCGCCGCGCCCGGCCCAGCCGCGCGCTCTCGCCCGTGTCCCGCGCGGGCCAGGCCCGCACCTCGGCCCGGTCGATGCCGTGCCGCCCGATCAGGCGCTTCAGCGCCCCCTGCGGATGCTGCTCCCCGTCGTCGTCGGCGAT
>NZ_BATC01000109.1 GCF_000466985.1 Brevundimonas abyssalis TAR-001 | reverse complement strand
GCTGGCGGTGGCCGCCCTGACCCCGCTCAAGACCGTGGAGCCCTTCGTCATCCGGGTGGACCGGGCCACCGGGGCCGTGGATGTGGCCCGGGGCCTGTCGGCGGAGTCCGGCCCCGTTCAGTACGAAGAGGCGGTCAGCAAATACTTCCTGGCCCGCTATGTGCGCGCCCGCGAAGGCTATCTGGACGCCGCAGCCCGGGAGAATTTCCGTCTGGTGTCGATCCTGTCCGGACCCGAGGCGCAGCAGCGCTGGGCGGAGCAGTTCCGCGGGACCAATCCGTCCAGCCCCCAGAACCTCTACGGCCCCCAGGCGGAGGCCGTCGCCTCGATCCGCACCGTCGCCTTCATCAATCCCGAGGTGGCCACGGTCCGCTACCGCCTGACCGTGCGGCGCGCCCACCAGAGCGAGCAGAGCGACTGGATCGCCACGATCCGCTTCGCCTACAGCCGCGCCCCCCTGACCGAGGCGGACCGCCTGCTCAACCCCCTGGGCTTCCAGGTCCTGTCCTACCGTTCCGATCCGGAGGTGATCCCGTGAGACCTTTCCTGTCGCTCCTGTGCGCGGCCGCCCTGACCGGCCTGGCCGCCCCCGCCCTGGCCGATCCCCGCCCGGCTCCGCCCGGCCTGGCGCCAGCCGCCTTCGGCCACGCCGTCCTGGCCCGCTCCGGTCTGACTCCGTCCGACCTGGGCCGGGACGCCCCGGCCGGCGACCGCCGCATCCGCGAGGCGGCCTATGCGCCCGGCGCCGTCTACCGCATCGACGGCGCCATGCGCACCGCCACCCAGATCCTGTTCGCCCCGGACGAGACCATCCGCCATGCGGCCGTGGGCGACGCCGTGGCCTGGGAGGTGGCCGCCGAAGGGGCGGTGCTGTTCCTCAAGCCCCGCGAGTCCCACGGCCCCACCAATCTGCTCGTGGTCACCGACCGGGCCGGCGCCGCGCGGCATTATGTGTTCGAGCTGACCGCCGGGTCGGGGGCCGAGCCGCTTTATCAGCTGCGCTTCCGCTATCCCGACGATGCGCGCGCCGCCGAGGCCGCCGCCCTGGCCCGGCGCACGGCGGCCGCCCGGGACCGGGTGATCGATCTGGCCTTGGGGGCCGGCGCCTGGAGGGGCCGCGCAACCTGGCCTATTCGGTCCAGGGCGACCCGGCCCTGCAGCCCAGCGAAGTCAGCGACAACGGCCGCTTCACCGTGCTGCGCTTCCCCGGCGGCCGGCCCCTGCCGGCCCTGTTCGAGACGGACGGGGAGCGCGAACGCCTGGTCCCCTACGACGTGCGCGGCGAGTTCGTGGTCATTCACGGGGTGGTGCGCGGCCTGCGCCTGCGCCGCGGCGACGCCGTCCTGTGCATCTTCAACGAAGCCTTCGACGACCGCGCGGGCGGCCCCGCCACGGGCGCCGCCTCGCCCCGGGTCCAGCGCACCCGGACCGGAGGCGCGTCATGACCGGCCCGGCCGACCCCACGGATCCCCGACCCGACAGCGCCCGCCCGGACGCGCCGGACCCCCGCGGCGCGGATCCTCGCACCGCCCAGGCCGACCGCGGCATCTCCCCGGTGGCGGGCCGCTTCGGCGGGCCGCGCAGCCGCTGGATCACCGTGGCCGCCCTGGCGGCGGGCTGCGCCGCCTTCCTGTTCGCCACCTGGGACCGGGGCGAGCCCAAGGGAGACCCGCCGCCGGACACGCCGGCGCGTCAGATCGTGCCCTTCGAACCGGCCCGGCGCGCCGAGGCCCCGCCCCTGCCGGCGGACCGGGCGAGGATCCCCGGGCCCCGGCCCTGACGGACGGGCCCCGCGTCCCGGCCCTGGACCCGGGCGCCGACGGCGCCGGCCGGCCGGACGATGCGGCCCACCGGCGTCACCCACCTTTTCAACGCCATGAGCCAGCTGGGCAATCGCGAGCCCGGCGTGGTGGGCGCCGCCCTGAATGATTCCGACTGCTGGTGCGGCCTGATCGTTGACGGCCGCCACGTGCATGACGCGACCCTGAAGATCGCCTTGCGCGCCCGGCCGCTGGACCGCTTCATGCTGGTCGACCGACGCCATGCCCTCGGTGGGCATGACCG
>NZ_BATC01000110.1 GCF_000466985.1 Brevundimonas abyssalis TAR-001 | reverse complement strand
GCCGCCCTCAAGGCCATCGGCACGGGTTCGCCGGACGAGCGCATGGCGCGGGCCGATCTGGGCTTCGCCCTCGGCCGGATGCTGGACGAAGCCGGGGCGTATGACGAAGCCTTCGCGACGTACGCACAGGCCAACCGCGACAGCCGCCTGATCCCGGGGCCGCCCGGCGCGCGCTATGACCGGGCGGCGCAGGAGACGGTGGTCGACCAGCTGATCGCGGCCTTTCCCGACGCCGGGGATGGCGAGGGCGGCGAGGACGCGCCCCTGTTCATCTGCGGCATGTTCCGCTCGGGCTCGACCCTGACCGAGCAGATCCTGGCCGCGCACAGCCGGGTCACCCCAGGGGGCGAGCTTGAGCTTTTGCCCGCTCTGGTCCGGCGCGACCTTCAGCCCTGGCCCGACAGCCTGAAGACACTGGACGAGGGCCGCATCGCCTCCCTGCGCGCGGCCTATCTGGACGGTTTCCGGACGCGCCTGCCGGGCGCCGATGTGATCACCGACAAGCGGCCGGACAATTTCCTTCACCTGGGCCTGATCAAGACCCTGTTCCCGCAGGCGCGCATCATCCACACCCGCCGTGACCCGCTCGACAACTGCCTGTCGTGCTGGTTCCTGCACCTGAGCCACGCCATGCCGTGGGCGCTGGATCTGGAGGACACGGCCCACTGGCTGATCCAGCAGGAGCGGCTGATGGACCACTGGAAATCCCTGTGGCCCGACGACATCCACACCCTGGACTACGACGCCCTGGTGGCCGACCCGGAGGAGAAGGTGCGCGGGCTGCTGGATTTCTGCGGTCTGGCCTGGGAGGACGGCTGCCTGTCGTTCCACGCCCTGGACAACGCCGTGCGGACCGCCAGCGTGTGGCAGGTGCGCGAGCCGCTCTATCGCCGGGCCTCGGGCCGGTGGCGCAACTACGCGCCCCATCTGGGACCGCTGAAGGCCGCCCTGGGCCGGGCCTGACTTTCGCCGACGCGCCCGGCGCTGTAGGGGAGCGGCATGACCGACCTGACCCCGCCCGCCGTCATCCTCGACAAGCCGCAGATGGCCGACAACATCGGCTCCGTCGCGCGGGTGATGGCCAATTTCGGCCTGTCGGACCTGCGGCTGGTCGCCCCGCGCGACGGCTGGCCCCAGGACCGGGCCTGGGCCACCGCCTCGGGCGCCGACTGGGTGCTGGAGGGCGTGCGCGTGTTCGACACCGTGGCCGAGGCCATCGCCGACCTGAACACCGTCTTCGCCACCACCGCCCGCCCCCGCGAGACGCGCCAGCCGGTGCGCACCCCGCGCGAGGCGTCCCGCGTGCTCTATGACGACACCGCCTCGGGCCTGAAGGCCGGGCTGCTGTTCGGCGGCGAGCGGGCCGGGCTGGAGACCACCGACATCGCCCTGACCTCGGGCATCGTCACCATCCCCATCGACCCGCGCCACCACTCCCTGAACCTGGCCCAGGCCGTGGCCATCAACGCCTATGAGTGGCGCACCCTGGTGCTGGACGCCCCGCCGCCGAAGTTTCGCCAGGGCGAGCCGCCCGCTTCAAATGACCTGCTGCTGGGCATGTACGAGCATCTTGAGACCGAGCTGGACGCCGGCGGCTTCTTCCATCCGCCCGAGAAGAAGCGCTCCATGAGCCAGAACCTGCGCGTCATGCTGGGCCGCGCCGCCTTCACCGAGCAGGAGGTGGCCACCTTCCGCGGCGTGATCCACGCCCTGTCCAAGGGCCGCGGCCGCGTGCTGGCCAAGCTGGCGGAGAAGAAGGCGCGCGGCGAGTAGCGGGAGGCCGGGATAATCCCGCATTTCCGCCGCCCAATGCCCTTGCACACAAGGGATTGGCCACCGATCGCGGTCGATTTCATCCCGCCCGTGTCAGGTCCCCTATCATGGTGCGATGAGCCCGGGACACCGCCCCCTCCACCCCTCCGCTCACCCCAGCGAAGGCTGGGGTCAGATGGCGCGCGCCGGAGGAAGCCGGAGATGCGTTGGGGCCCGTCTCCAGCCACCCCGCCTTATGATCTGGATCCCGGCCTTCGCCGGG
>NZ_BATC01000111.1 GCF_000466985.1 Brevundimonas abyssalis TAR-001 | reverse complement strand
CGCCGGCGCGGCCCAGCCCGCGCCCCAGCCGTCTTCCCAGCCTTCGACCCAGCCCGCGCCGCAACCCCGGGCGAGCACGAACAGCCGCGACGGCGCCCGCTATTATTCGGTTCACCGCGAGGCCGGCCGCACACCGGACGCCACGACCCTGCCTGCGCCCTTCTTCCTTGACAGCGCGCCGGTGGATCTGGCCGAGCCGCCGCCGCCCCCGGCCCTGATGCGCAATCAGGGCGGCCTGGCGCCGTCCGTGGCGGGCGACGACCTGTGAGCGAGGCCATGACCGAATCGGTGGAGACGGGCTCGCGCCTGCCCGAGCTGATCGACATGGCGCGCGAGGCTCCAGCGAGAAGCGCCGCGCCCTGCTGCGTGACCTGACCGATCATTTCTTCGGCGCCACGGCGCGGTCCGAGGCGGAGACCGAGCACTATGGCGTGGTGCTGGCGCACCTGGCCGATGACATGGAGGAGGCCGTTCGCGCCGAACTGGCCGAACGCTTCGCCTCCCAGGCCGACGCCCCGCGCCGTCTGATCCGGCTTCTGGCCGAGGATGGGTCGGACGCGGTGGCCGCACCGGTTCTCGCCGCCTCTCCCGTGCTGGACCAGGCCGATCTGATGAAGGCGGTGCGTGAGGGTGGACAGGATCGCCTGCGCGCCGTGTCCAGCCGCTCGTCGGTGTCGGAGGCCCTGTCCTCCGTCATTGTAGAGCGGGGCGACGACGAGACCCTCGGCGCCCTGCTGCGCAACGACGGCGCCCGCCTGTCGCGCGCCTCCAGCGAGGCGGCGGTGGACCGGGCGCGTGCCAATCCGGCGCTGCATGAGGCGGTGGTCAATCGCGCCAGCCTGCCGCCGGACCTGCTGAACGAGATGTATTTCGTGGTCGAGGCCCGGCTGCGCCAGCAGATCCTGGAGCAGAACGCCAAGCTGGACCCGGCCCTGCTGGAGAATGCGCTGGAGGCGGGCCGCGCGCGCGTGGCCGCCGCCGACGGGGTGCTGCCGCCGGACTACAAGGAGCAACTGGCCTATGTGCAGGAGCTCAAGGCCGCCAATCAGCTGACGCCGGAGGTGCTGGCGCGGTTCCTGCGCTCGGGCGGCCGCACGGCCTTCCTGATCGCCCTGGCCGAACTGTCGGACATCGATTTCCACACCGCCCGCACCATCGTGGAGCGCCGCGAGATGGACGCCCTGGCGGTGGTCTGCAAGTCAGCGGATCTGGATCGGGCCCTGTTCCTGACCTATGCCGTGGTGCTGCTGAACCGCGAGGACAACGCCATGGGCAAGGCGCGCGAATACGCCCGCCACTATGCCGACCTGCCGCGTGAGACGGCGCTCAGGACGCTTCGGTTCTGGCGTCTGCGCCGTCAGGCCGCCTGAGGACTCAGGCCGGGCTGCTGGGAAAGGTCTGACGCACCGCCGCCAGCAACTGGTCGGCCCGGTCCGCGATCAGCCCGGCGCCCAGTTCGCGCGCGGTCTCGGCCGCTTCCACCAGAACCAGACCCAGATGCCCGGCCTCGCCGCGTCCGGTCAGGCGCATGCGCGTCAGCTGGACCTGGGCCAGATTGATCTGGTCCACGGCCCAATCCAGCGGATTGTCGCCCGGTTCGCCCGTGGTCAGGCGGCGGCGCAGGCGCGTCTCCATGCGGGCCAGCTGGGCGGCGTTCCGGTCGCCTTCGGCCTGCTGCGCCTCCACGGCCACGCGCCGCTCCCGGGCCAG
>NZ_BATC01000112.1 GCF_000466985.1 Brevundimonas abyssalis TAR-001 | reverse complement strand
GCGGCGCGGGCGGACGCCTGTCGGCGCCTGCCGGGCAGCGTGGGGGCCTTCTTCACCGGCGTTCTGGCGGTGGTGGTGGCGGCGCCGTGCACCGCGCCCTTCATGGCCTTTGCCTCGGCGCCGCGCTCGTCATGCCCGCGCCCATGGCCGTGGCGGTGTTCCTGATGCTGGGGCTGGGTCTGGCCCTGCCCTATGTGGCGGTGAGCCTGTCGCCGGGCCTGCTGAAGCGGTTTCCGCGCCCCGGTCCGTGGATGGACCGGCTCAAGGGCGTGCTGGCCTTTCCCATGTACGGCGCGGCCCTGTGGCTGGTGTGGGTGTTCGCCCGTCAGGCCGGGGCGGAGTCCCTGGCCCTGCTGATGACCGGCGCCTGATGCTGGCCCTGGGCCTGTTCCTGTGGGGCTGGCGGCAGGCGGCGCGGGCCGAGGGACGCGGCGGGGTGGTCAGCACCGTGGCCGCCGTCCTGTCCATCGTCGCGGCCATGGGGCTGGCGGGCGGCGGCGCCTCGCTGGCCCGCGCCCCTGAGGCAGCCGCCGGCGCAAGCGAAGGCGGGGCCCTGTCCTCCACGCCCTGGTCGCCCGCGGCGGTTCAGGCCGCCCGGGCCGAAGGCCGGGTGGTGTTCGTGAACTTCACCGCCGACTGGTGCGTGACCTGCAAGGTCAATGAGCGCGCCGCCCTGGCGTCGGACCGGGTGCGGAGCGCCGTCGAGACCACCGGCGCGGTCTATATGGTCGCGGACTGGACCCTGCGGGATGACGCCATCGCGCGGGAGCTGGAGCGGCACGGCCGCTCGGGCGTTCCGCTGTATCTGATCTATGGTTCCGGTTCCGACGCGCCGCGCATCCTGCCCCAGCTTCTGACCCCCGGCCTCGTGGCCGAGGCGCTCAACGACGCCGCCTGATCCCTTCGACCAACCAAGGAGCCCATCCCATGAAGATCCGCATCCTGGCCATGGCCGCCGCGTCCGCCCTCGCTCTGGCGGCCTGCAATCAACCGGCCGAGGCGCCCGCCGACGCACCCGAAACCACCGAGACCGCCGAGGCTGACGGCCAGATGGCGCCGGACTTCACCCTGGTCAGCGCCGAGGGCGAACAGGTTTCGTTGTCCGATTTCCGTGGCCGGGTGGTGGTTCTGGAATGGACCAATGAGGACTGCCCCTATGTGCGCAAGCACTACACCGGGCCGATGCAGGCGCTTCAGCAGGAGGCGACCCAGGACGGCGTGGTCTGGTTGACCATCATCTCGTCAGCCCCGGGCACCCAGGGCTATGTGGAGGGCGAGGACGCGCGCGGCTGGCGGGCCGAGTACGACGCGAGCTTCACCCACCTGCTGGCGGACCCCACCGGCGAGACAGGCCGGGCCTATGGCGCGGTCACCACGCCCGACATGCGCGTGATCGACGAGGAGGGCCGCATCATCTTCACCGGCGGCATCGACGACCGGCCCAGCGCCGACGTTGCGACGCTGGACGGCGCGACCAATTATGTGCGCGCAGCTCTGGAGGACCACGGAGCCGGCCGTCCCGTGGCGACTCCGTTCGCCCAGCCGTATGCTGTTCGATCAAATACGCCGATGAGCTTGAAGAGGGCGCCGAGGCGG
>NZ_BATC01000113.1 GCF_000466985.1 Brevundimonas abyssalis TAR-001 | reverse complement strand
ATGACCCCGGCGCCGGGCGGCCCGACCCTTGCGAAGGCGCCGCCGATGACAGATTCGGTGTTTCATTCCGGCATTCAGCGGCTTGTGGACGCGTGGACGGCCTTGCCCGGCGCGTCGCGCATTCCCGATCGCGCCGCCTTCGACCCCAATGCCCTGGGCCGCCTTCTGCCGCAGGTGTTCCTCGCCGAGCGTCGGGATGAGGGCCTGGTGTTCCGCCTGGCCGGCGGCTGGATCGAGCGCGCTCATGGCCGCCCGCTCAAGGTGCCTATGTGCTGGAGGTCTGGCGCCGCGAAAGCCGGCTGATGGTCCACCGGGGGCTGGCCCAGGCGTTCCGCGAGGGCCGCCCCATGATCTTCAGCGCCGACATGGAGATGGAGGACGGCGCCCTGCTGCCCGCCGAGATCGTGGCCGCCCCCCTGCGCGGCCCCACCGGCCTGCCCGACCGGCTGCTCGGTCTTTATCAGCCCCTGGGGGCCGATGGCGACGAGGCGAAGGATGTCCAGGGCCTGATCGTGCGCGCCATGACCCCCGCCGCCACGCCGCCCGTGCGCCGCGCCGCCCTGACCCTCGCGGCCGTCGACGGCCGCCGCATCGCCTAATCGAGTTTGGTCAGGCCCCGCGCATACCGCTTCCAGTTCTGCACATAGTGCTCGGCCGACATCCTCAGCATCTCGATCTGGGGCGGCTCCAGGGTGCGGATCACCTTGCCCGGCGCCCCCACAACCAGTGAGTTGTCGGGGATCTCCTTGCCTTCGGTGATGATCGCCCCCGCCCCGATGATGCAGTTGCGGCCGATCCTGGCCCGGTTCAGCACCACGGCGTTGATGCCGATCAGGCTGTTGTCGCCGATGTCGCAGCCGTGGAGCATCACCTTGTGCCCCACCGTCACCCCGCGGCCGATGGTCAGCGGCACGCCCACGTCATTATGCAGCACCGAACCGTCCTGGATGTTGCTGTCCGGCCCGATGGTGATGGGCTCGTTGTCGCCACGCACCACCGCGTTCCACCAGATGCTGGCGCCCGGGTGAAGAATCACGTCTCCTATCACCGTCGCATTCGGCGCGATCCAGTATTCGCCCTCTGGCGGAAGCTGCGGTTGCTTTGCGTCAAGACTGTAAACAGTCATCCGAACTCCTCGTAACTTTTATCTTTTTCAGCGCTTTAAGCGTTTGGAAACCACGTTAGCATCAAACTTGTTCAGCGATTCGAGATCGCGCCAGCGACTTCGGATCCGTAGCCGGATCACGCCCGGTCCGGCCAGACACGAGGACGCTTGCGTGTCGCGTTTCGTTCGGCGGCGGGTTTTCCCGCCGGGAGCCCTGCCCCCGACCGGTTGCGACGGCGCCCTGCGTCTTTTCTCCTCCCCAACGCTCTCGTTCGAGGCGGGTCCCTTCCGGGTCTCGCCTTTTTTCATGCCTCGGAGGCTACCATGACCAAGCGTTCCGCCCTCAAGCGCCAATCCCGTGAAATGGCCAGGGAGGGCGTGTTCGATACACGCCAGTTTTCCGAGGACGCCAAGGTCCGGCGGCTTCCAACCCAGCAGG
>NZ_BATC01000114.1 GCF_000466985.1 Brevundimonas abyssalis TAR-001 | reverse complement strand
ACGCGCTCATCGGCCTGTTCTCCGACGACGCCGAACTGGCGCTGCGTCTGGGCGCGTCCCTGGACGGCGCGGCCCCCCACCGCATCCTGATCGAGACCGCGGAGGGCGAGACCGCCCCCGCGCTGTCGCCCCATGCGGTTACGGCCATTGCGGCGCTGGGCGGCGACGTGGAGGCCGCGGAGCGTCACCTGCTGGGCCGTCGCACCCTGGTCGAGGCGCCGGGGCTGGACCACGGGGCCCTGAGGGCGCTCGGCTTCACCGACGTTGAGCTTCAGGCCATCGAAACGGCCCTGGCGACGGTGCAGCGGCTGGAGCACGCCTTCCTCCCGGTGCTGGACGCCGGCTTCCTGCACGACGTCCTGGGCGTCACCGCCGACGACCGGGCGAACCCCGGTTTCGATCTGCTCGCCCACCTGGGCGTCAGCGACGAGGACCGGGCCCGGGCCGCCGCCCACGCCTTCGGCCATACGGATCTGACCGATTGGGACGCGGCGTCGCCCGGGCTGCGCGCGGTTCTCGGCGTCGATCCGACGAGCGTGGCCGCCGCCGTGGCGCCGTTCAGCGACCTGCCGGACCTCACGCCCGAGCGTCTGGACTGGGACGCGGCCGGCGAACAGGCCATGCGCGCCGTGTCCCGCCGGGCCCTGGCCGGCGCGCGCGCCATCCGGCTCGTGGCGGACCCGGCCCCGCTTGGAAACCTGCTGGATCTGCCGCCGATCGAAGCGTCCGGTCGCGCGCAGTCCTCGTCTGACACCGCAGAGCGCCTCGTGTCCGAACGCGTGGTGGAGAAGGTGGTGGAGCGGGACCGCACCCGCCGCAAGCTGCCCGACCGCCGCAAGGGCTATATCCAGAAGGCGGCCGTGGGCGGCCACAAGGTCTACATCCACACCGGCGAATACGACGACGGCGAACTGGGCGAGATCTTCATCGACATGCACAAGGAAGGCGCCGCCTTCCGCAGCCTGATGAACAATTTCGCCATCGCCATCTCCATCGGCCTGCAATACGGCGTGCCGCTGGACGAGTTCGTGGACGCCTTCGTCTTCACCCGCTTCGAGCCCGCGGGCCGCGTGACCGGCAACGACTCCATCAAGTCGGCCACCTCGATCCTGGACTACATCTTCCGCGAGCTGGCGGTCAGCTATCTGGACCGTTCCGAGCTGGCCAACGCCGATCCCGACGCCCTGAACGCGGACGGGCTGGGCGGGGGTGACGGCGGCGACGCCGAGGCCGTGCCCGCCGCCCGCTTCATCTCCAAGGCTTCGCCCGCGGCGCCGCGCCGGACAATCTGGTGGTCCTGCCGTTCGGCCAGAAGCGGGACGCCGAGGCCCCGCCCACCGCACCGGCCCAGCCCATGGCCGCCGCCTGCCCGGCCTGCGGCGATTTCGCCCTGCAAAGGAAG
>NZ_BATC01000115.1 GCF_000466985.1 Brevundimonas abyssalis TAR-001 | reverse complement strand
CCGCTCATCCCCGCGAAAGCGGGGACCCAGCTCTGTCCAGCTTGACGCCTGTGCTTCAGGACTGGCGAGCCGAGGATGATCCTTCGCCCGCTGCAACACCCAAAGGACTGGGTTCCGCTTTCGCGGGAATGAGCGGCTGGTTGTGTGACCCGCCCGGCCTGCTAAAGGCCCGGCCATGAGCACCGCCTGGCGCAATGCGCTGCACTACAT
Source organism: Brevundimonas abyssalis TAR-001 (assembly GCF_000466985.1). GTDB lineage: Bacteria > Pseudomonadota > Alphaproteobacteria > Caulobacterales > Caulobacteraceae > Brevundimonas > Brevundimonas abyssalis. The sequence goes on along the minus strand of NZ_BATC01000115.1, from coordinate 1,157 downwards.
CCTGCTGTTCGGCGCCACCGGCGTCAGCCTGCCGTTCGCCGGTCTGTGGTTCCAGTCCCAGGGGCTGAGCGGGGCCGAGATCGGCACCCTGCTGGCCGCCCCCATGCTGGCGCGTCTGGTCACCGGCCCCATGATCGCGGTCTGGGCCGACGGCTTCGCCCTGCGCCGCACCGCCATCGCCATTCTCAGCGTCATCGCCGCCGCCGGCTACGGCGCCGCCGGGCTGGTGGAAGGCTTCGCCCTGTGGCTGCCCCTGTGGTTCATCGGGGCGACAGCCGCCGCGGCGGTCATCCCCCTGGCCGACGTGCTGACCCTGCGCGGCGCCGCCCGCGAGGGCTTCACCTTCGCCGCCCCGCGCAGCGCCGGGTCGCTGGCCTTCGTGGCCGCCAATGTGGGCATGGGGGCGCTGCTGCTGCGCGCCTCGCCCGATGTGATCATCGTCTGGCTCGCCGCCGCCTTCCTGATCGGCGCGTTGACGGCCCTGACCGTCCTGCCCGCCGAGCGGGTCCACCCGGGCGCCGCCCCGCCGAAGCGTGAGCGCTTCAAGGGCCTCGGCGCCCTCGTCGCCGACCCGGTGTTCATGACCGCCATCCTGGCCGTGGGCGCCATCCAGGCCACCCACGCCTTCCTGTACGGATTCTCGGCCATCGAGTGGAAGGCGCGGGGCATCCCGGAGTCCATCACCGGCATGCTGTGGGGCTTCAGCGTGGTGGTGGAGGTGCTGTTCATGTGGATCGTGGAGCCGTGGCGGCGGCGGCGCGGGATCGGGCCGTGGCTGCTGCTGATGATCGGCGGCGGCGCGGCGGTGGTGCGCTGGGTCGCTCTGGCCTTCATGCCGCCCCTGTGGCTGCTGTGGCCGCTGCAGGCCCTGCATGCGCTCAGCTTCGCCGCCACCTTCCTCGCCGGATTGCAGATCGTCGAGCGCCTCGCCCCGCCCGCCAACCAGACCGCCGCCCAGACCCTGCTGTCGGCCCTGTCCTCCGGCGTCCTGATCGGCCTCGCCACCCTGATGGCCGGCCCGCTGTACGACGCCTATGGCGCGCTGGGCTATCTGGCCATGGCCGTGCTGGCGGGACTGGGGCTGGCGGCCGGGTGGCGGGTGCGGGGGGCGTTGGCTTAGCGCCGCCCATCCCGGCGCGCGCAATCCTCCCCCATCG
>NZ_BATC01000116.1 GCF_000466985.1 Brevundimonas abyssalis TAR-001 | reverse complement strand
GTCTGACCGGAAGTCGGTGGAGCGGGCAGCCCCCTCCACCGCTTCGCGGCTCCCTCGATGGGGGAGGATCGTGGTCAGAGCACCCCGATCATGCTGGCCACCAGAGGGTGGCGGACGATGTCCTGTTCGGCCAGGCGGACCACGGCGATGCCGGACACGGCCTCCAGGCGTTCGGCGATGTCGGACAGGCCGGACAAGGAGGGCAGCAGGTCGGACTGCTGGGGGTCGCCGGTGACCACCATGGTGGAGTGCCAGCCCAGCCGGGTCAGCAACATCTTGAGCTGGACGTAGGTGCAGTTCTGGGCCTCGTCCACCACGATGAAGGCGTTGTTCAGGGTGCGGCCGCGCATGTATCCCACCGGCGCGATCTCGATCAGGCCTTCGGCCATCAGGGCCTTGACCCGCTTCATGGAGAGGCGGTCCGACAGGGCGTCGTAGAGGGGCCGCAGATATGGGGCCAGCTTGTCCTCCATGTCGCCCGGCAGGTAGCCGATGGACTCGCCGGCCTCGACCGCCGGACGAGACAGAACGATGCGGCCGACCTTGCCCGCTTCCAGCGCCTCGACCGCCTTGGCCACGGCCAGATAGGTCTTGCCGGTGCCTGCCGGCCCGAGGGCCAGGGCCAGATTGTGGGTGTCGATGGCCTCCATCAGTTCGGCCTGACCGTCCGACTTGGGCTTGAGGGTCTTCATGTAGGACTGGTCGCGGTCGTCATTGGACGGATAGGGCGACCAGCCCTGCTGGGTTGGAAGCCG
>NZ_BATC01000117.1 GCF_000466985.1 Brevundimonas abyssalis TAR-001 | reverse complement strand
ACCAAATCCGGCCTCAAGCGATCAATCACGACGGCGGTCGTGCGTATGTCGCCGTTCTCGCGCAGCAGGATTCCCCGCGCCGGCCGCATCGCCGCCTCGCCCCACACGGCGTCGGCCGCGTGAGCGGGGCCGGACAGCGCGGCGGGAGGCGGCGGCGCCTCCGGCGGCCTGCCGGGATGGTCAGCGCTGGTCGCCACATCGGGCGGGCCCATGTCATGACCGGCGTGCGGATCGGTCGGCGTCCCCATGTCGTGCCCGGCGTGGGGATCGGCAGGTGGCCCCATATCATGACCTGCGTGGGGATCCGCAGGCGGGCCCATGTCATGTCCAGCATGAGGGTCGGCCGGCGGCCCCATGTCATGGGCGGCGCGGGGGTCCGCCTGCGTCTCGGCGCCCATGTCGTGACCCGCATGGGGATCCTCCGCCGGCGGCGGGGGCGGGGCGTGATGGTGGCCATGATCCTGGGCGGTGGCCATACCCGCGACGGCCATGAGCGGCGCAAGGCAGATCAGCAGACGGCTCATGCGGCTTCTCCATCGAGGGGGCGCACGGTCACCACATTGAACATGCCGGCGTGCATGTGCATCAGCATGTGACAGTGGAACGCCCAGTCGCCCGGCGCGTCCGCCGTCAGATCGAAGGTGACCGTGGAGCCCGGCGCCACATTGACCGTGTGCTTCAGCGGCTGATGGCCTGAGGGACCACCCGTCACCAGCTCGAAAAAGTGGCCGTGCAGAT
>NZ_BATC01000118.1 GCF_000466985.1 Brevundimonas abyssalis TAR-001 | reverse complement strand
AGGAAAGCTGGCTCTGGGACGCGGGCGGCTGGTCCGGCGGCGACATCAACCGCTTCTGGTGGAAGTCCGAGGGCGAAGGTGATTTCGACGGGGAGATCGAGGGCGAGGTGCAGGCGCTGTACAGTCGCGCCGTCGCCCCCTTCTGGGACGTCCAGGCCGGGGTGCGCCAGGATTTCCGCGAGGGCGGTGAAAACCCCACCCATCTGGTGCTCGGCGTTCAGGGCCTGGCCCCCTACTGGTGGGAGGTCGACGCCGCCGCCTTCCTGTCGACCGAGGGCGATCTGACCGCGCGCGTCGAGGCTGAATACGACCAGCGCATCACCCAGCGCCTGATCCTGCAGCCCCGGTTCGAGCTCGAGGCCTCGGCCTCCGACATTCCCGAGCTGGGCCTGGGGTCGGGCCTGACCCACGTGGAGGCGGGGGTGCGGCTGCGCTACGAGATCGCCAGGGAGTTCGCGCCCTATGTCGGGGTGGAGTGGAGCCGCGACCTGGGCGACACCGCTGACCTGACCCGCGCCCTCGGCGGCGATCCCGAACACACGCGGGTGGTGGTCGGGATCAAGGCCTGGTTCTGAAGAGGACGATCATCACCGCCCGGCAAAACCCATAAGCCCGTTTCGGAAGTCACGGGCGCGGCGATGCCGCCGAAGCCGGGATGGGTGATCGATAACAAGTGGTGCGGGCGGTCGGGGTCGAACCGACACTCCTTTCGGAACCGGATTTTGAGT
>NZ_BATC01000119.1 GCF_000466985.1 Brevundimonas abyssalis TAR-001 | reverse complement strand
AATCCGGCCTCAAGCGATCGATCACAACGGCGGTCGTGCGTATGTCGCCGTTCTCGCGCAGCAGGATTCCCCGCGCCTGCCGCATCGCCGCCTCGCCCCAGACGGCGTCGGCCGCGTGAGCGGGGCCGGACAGTGCGGCGGGAGGGGGCGGCGCCTCCGGCGGCCTGCCGGGACTGTCAGCGCTCGTCATCACATCGGGCGGTCCCATGTCATGGCCGGCGTGAGGATCGGCCGGCTGGCCCATGTCGTGCCCGGCGTGAGGATCAGCAGGCGGTCCCATGTCGTGCCCGGCGTGCGGGTCGGCAGGCGGCCCCATATCGTGCCCGGCGTGGGGGTCCGGCTGCGGCTCGGCGCTCATGTCGTGACCCGTATGGGGATCCTCCGCCGGCGGCGGCGGCGGTGCGTGATGGTGATCATGATCCTGGGCGGCGGCCATGCCCGCGACGGCCACAAGCGGTGCAAGGCAGATCAGCAGACGGCTCATGCGGCGTCTCCATCGAGGGGGCGCACGGTCACCACATTGAACATGCCGGCGTGCATGTGCATCAGCATGTGACAGTGGAACGCCCAGTCGCCCGGCGCGTCCGCCGTCAGATCGAAGGTGACCGTGGAGCCCGGCGCCACATTGACCGTGTGCTTCAGCGGCTGATGGCCTGAGGGACCACCCGTCACCAACTCGAAAAAGTGGCCGTGCAGAT
>NZ_BATC01000120.1 GCF_000466985.1 Brevundimonas abyssalis TAR-001 | reverse complement strand
CTTGCGGAATTTGGCCGAGCCGGTGACGTTGGTCCGCTCGCCGACATTGATGAAGACAGGTCTCATGCGTAGGCCACCCAGCCCTGCCAATTCATGGCGAAATAGAAGGTATGGACGCCGCTGAACCCGGCCTCCTTGAGGAGCGCCTCGTCGCGCGCGGCGGTCGCCATGGCCTTGTTCGCCCGGTGGCTGGCCCGGGCGTTGCCCAGGGTGTCGGGATCGACGCCGCTGGCCGTCGCATAGGCGATGTAGCGGTCGATGTTGCGGTCGAAATCGGGGCTGTCCGCATCGTCGCAGCGGTCCACCAGCACGAAGGCCGCGCCCGGCTTCAGGCGCCGCCGGATCTCCTGAAGCGTCCTGAGCTTCGACCCGTCATCGGGGATCAGCCCCAGCACCAGAATCAGGGTGGCCCCGTCGAACGGTCCCTCGGGCGCCGCCTCGACCCCGCCCTCGATCAACTCCACCCGCGGATTGATCTCGTCGCCCAGGACCACCCGGGCCAGATCCAGCATCTTGGCCGCCGGATCGACCCCGGTGAACCGCCAGCCCGGCGCGAACCGGGCCATCGCCCGCGTGTCCAGCCCGCCCCCGGCGCCCACCACCAGGATATGGCCGTCCGCCG
>NZ_BATC01000121.1 GCF_000466985.1 Brevundimonas abyssalis TAR-001 | reverse complement strand
CGCCAGGCGGGCGTTTTTCATGGACGGGCCGTGTAACGGCATGGGTCCGGCCTCGCTGGGCCGGGACGGAGAAAACATCCGTATACAGCTGAAATTATTAGGGTTTCGGCACAGATTGCGGACGCCTTAACCCCCGCTTAATGTTGCTGCACTGCAACACATCGCGCCCTGTCACAAAACCGAAGCGTATCTGTCTTCCGAGTGTCGGGAGTGAGGCCTAAACGGCGCCTATCCATCATGGCCGTACGCATCACTTCGCCCGCCGGGCGTCGCGCGGCCGCAGAGAGGGGATACTCTGAGAATGAGACTCAACCATCTGGCCTACGGCGCCTCCGCCGTCGTCATCGCCCTGGCGGCGGCATCCGCCGCCTCCGCTCAGTCCACCGGCACTCTCGCCGTCGAAGGCACGACCGAAGTCGAGGAAGTGGTCATCACCGGCGTGCGCGGTCCGCGCTCGCTGGCCGGCGCCATCGTCGCTGAACAGGAGCCCAAGTCGCGCTCCACGATCACGCAGGAATATATCGGCAGCCAAGCCGCCGGTCAGAGCATCCTGAACACGATCAATCTGATTCCGGGCGTCAACTTCACCAATAACGAT
>NZ_BATC01000122.1 GCF_000466985.1 Brevundimonas abyssalis TAR-001 | reverse complement strand
ATCGTTATTGGTGAAGTTGCGCCCGGAATCAGATTGATCGTGTTCAGGATGCTCTGACCGGCGGCTTGGCTGCCGATATATTCCTGCGTGATCGTGGAGCGCGACTTGGGCTCCTGTTCAGCGACGATGGCGCCGGCCAGCGAGCGCGGACCGCGCACGCCGGTGATGACCACTTCCTCGACTTCGGTCGTGCCTTCGACGGCGAGAGTGCCGGTGGACTGAGCGGAGGCGGCGGATGCCGCCGCCAGGGCGATGACGACGGCGGAGCGCCGTAGGCAGATGGTTGAGTCTCATTCTCAGAGTATCCCCTCTCTGCGGCCGCGCGACGCCCGGCGGGCGAAGTGATGCGTACGGCCATGATGGATAGGCGCCGTTTAGGCTCACTCCCGACACTCGGAAGACAGATACGCTTCGGTTTTGTGACAGGGCGCGATGTGTTGCAGTGCAGCAACATTAAGCGGGGGTTAAGGCGTCCGCAATCTGTGCCGAAACCCTAATAATTTCAGCTGTATACGGATGTTTTCTCCGTCCCGGCCCAGCGAGGCCGGACCCATGCCGTTACACGGCCCGTCCATGAAAAAACGCCCGCCTGGCG
>NZ_BATC01000123.1 GCF_000466985.1 Brevundimonas abyssalis TAR-001 | reverse complement strand
GGCTTCAAGACCGCCCTCCCACAGGCCCGGCGCACGGCCGGATCGCCCAGGGTCGATCCGGAGGCCAGCCGTTCGGCCATGCCCTCGGGGGATTCGTCGCCCAGCAGGGCGCGCACGCGCGGATCGTCCACGGTCAGGATCTCGCGGGTCTTGGACAGCCACCAGCTGAGCTGCAGCTCGTCCAGCGCCGGATAGGTGGGCAGGTCCGCAAACAGGCGCTGCTGCACCAGCGGCAGGCGGCTGTCGGCGAACTCGGGCAGGCGCTGTCCCGAGGCTTGTCCCGCTCCTGCGCAGCGCGCACCAGGGTCTGGGCGAAGCCGAACAGACGCGAACCGCCGCCGGCGCGGCCCTCAAGCAGGCTGTAGGCCGGATAGAGCCGCGCCTGCACCGGCTGGATCTCCGCCAGCGTCGACCACGGATCGCCCGCCTCGGCCGCCAGCGCCGGATCGGCGGCGACCCGGGCGCGGAATTCCTCTTCCGCCGCCTGACGCCGCCCCATGAAGTCGCCGTCGATCAGGGCGCGCATGCGGCCCATGCCGCGCTTGTAGGTGTTCTCCACCCCCGAGAGGGCGGATGA
>NZ_BATC01000124.1 GCF_000466985.1 Brevundimonas abyssalis TAR-001 | reverse complement strand
CCTGCCCCGCCACCGGGCCCAGGTCGAGGCGCTGAAGCGTCAGCGCGAAGATCTGGACGAGGCCATCAAGGTGGCCGAATCGGCCTGCGAGGCCATGGAGAAGCGGCTGTCGGAACACCGGCCCGATCTTCTGCCCGGCGCCGAGGACTATGAGTCCGCCCTGCGCGCGCGGCTGAACCATCACCACGACGACGATCAAGAATTCTTCAAAGCGAGAGCCTGACCCATGGCCTACAAGGCGCCTGTCCGCGATTTCCAATTCATCCTCAACGAGGTGCTGGAGATCGACCGCTACGAAAACAAGCCCGGCTTCGAGGACGTGTCCTCCGATCTGGTGGGCCAGATCCTGGAGGAAGGCGCCAAATTCGCCGAGGAGGTGATCGCCCCGATCAACCGCGCCGGCGACCAGCACGGCTGTGAGTGGAAGGACGGCGTCGTCACCGGCCCGCCCGGCTGGAAGGAAGCCTACAAGCAGATGGTCGAGGCCGGCTGGCCCGCCCTGCACGCCCACACAGAGTACGGCGGCCAGGGCATGCCGGCGGTGGTGGCCATGGCCGTGGGCCA
>NZ_BATC01000125.1 GCF_000466985.1 Brevundimonas abyssalis TAR-001 | reverse complement strand
GGGGTGGAGAACACCTACAAGCGCGGCATGGGCCGCATGCGCGCCCTGATCGACGGCGACTTCATGGGGCGGCGTCAGGCGGCGGAAGAGGAATTCCGCGCCCGGGTCGCCGCCGATCCGGCGCTGGCGGCCGAGGCGGGCGATCCGTGGTCGACGCTGGCGGAGATCCAGCCGGTGCAGGCGCGGCTCTATCCGGCCTACAGCCTGCTTGAGGGCCGCGCCGGCGGCGGTTCGCGTCTGTTCGGCTTCGCCCAGACCCTGGTGCGCGCTGCGCAGGAGCGGGACAAGCCCTCGGGACAGCGCCTGCCCGAGTTCGCCGACAGCCGCCTGCCGCTGGTGCAGCAGCGCCTGTTTGCGGACCTGCCCACCTATCCGGCGCTGGACGAGCTGCAGCTCAGCTGGTGGCTGTCCAAGACCCGCGAGATCCTGACCGTGGACGATCCGCGCGTGCGCGCCCTGCTGGGCGACGAATCCCCCGAGGGCATGGCCGAACGGCTGGCCTCCGGATCGACCCTGGGCGATCCGGCCGTGCGCCGGGCCCTGTGGAGGGCGGTCTTGAAGCC
>NZ_BATC01000126.1 GCF_000466985.1 Brevundimonas abyssalis TAR-001 | reverse complement strand
GGCGGACCATGGATTTGGGGCAGACGATGCGGGCCACGGCCACGGTGCGCACGAACTCGATGGGGTCGATCTCGCCCTCCCGCATCACCCGCTCGCCCAGCGGCGTGCCGGTGACCGGGACCAGCGCATTGACCGGCAGGCTGTCGGGATGTTCGGGCAGGGTGGCCAGGGCGTGCAGCAGGCTGGCCCGGTCACGGCGCTTTCGCCCATGCCGACGATGCCGCCGCAGCAGGTGGCCATGCCCGCGTTGCGCACATGCTCCAGGGTGTCGAGCCGCTCCTGATAGGTGCGCGTCGTCACCACCTCGCGTAATATTCCGGCCCGGTGTCCAGGTTGTGGTTGTAGTAGTCGAGCCCGGCCTCCTTGAGCTCCTTCGCCTGCTCGGCCGTCAGCATGCCGAGGGTGGCGCAGGTCTCCAGACCAGGCCTTCACCCCGCCGATCATGGCCGCCAGTTTCGGCAGGTCGCGGTCCTTCAGCTCGCGCCAGGCCGCGCCCATGCAGAAACGGTCCGCGCCGCCCGCCTTGGCCGCCATGGCCTCGGCGATGACCACCTG
>NZ_BATC01000127.1 GCF_000466985.1 Brevundimonas abyssalis TAR-001 | reverse complement strand
GTGGGTACGGTCATCGAGGCGCGGGACATCAGCGAGGAGAAGCGCAACGAGACGGCGCGCAACCTGCTGATGCGGGAGGTGGATCACCGGGCGCGCAATGTTCTGGCGGTGGTGCACTCGCTGGCGCAACTGACGCGGGCGGACGATCTGGAGAGCTACAAGACCATCCTGGCCGGCCGGATCAACGCCCTGGCGCGGGCCCAGACGTCGCTGGCCAGCCGGCGCTGGGAGGGCGGGCGGCTGGAGGATGTGGTCCGCGAGGAGCTGGAGGCTCTGTGCCCCAGGGACAGCATCGAGGTGCAGGGGCCGGAGGTTGGACTGTCACCCGAGCAGGTTCAGCCCATCAGCATGCTGATGCACGAGATGGCCACCAATGCGAACAAGTACGGCGCCTGCAGCCACGTCCACGGCAAGATTTCGGTGACCTGGACGCTGGAAGACAGTCAGGTGACGCTGGTCTGGCGCGAGGCGGGAGGGCCGCCCGTGGTGGCCCCGATGCGCGAAGGGTTCGGCTCGGTGCTGAAGGCCGGGGTGGTCGGTCAGATC
>NZ_BATC01000128.1 GCF_000466985.1 Brevundimonas abyssalis TAR-001 | reverse complement strand
GGCCTGATCCACCGAGCGGATGCCGCCGGCCACGCAGAACGGGATGTCCAGCAGCCGGGCGATGTCGCGCACCCAGCCGTAGTCCAGGGTGCGCCCCTGCGGCGAGGCGGTGATGTCGTAGAACACCAGCTCGTCGGCGCCCTCGTCCCGGTAGCGCGCGGCCAGTTCGGCGGCGTCGCCCATGTCGGTGTGCCCCACAAAGCGCACGCCCTTGACCACCCGGCCGTCCTTCACGTCCAGACAGGGGATGATGCGCCGGGCGGTCATCGCACCGCCTCCAGCGCGTTGGACAGGGTGAAGCGGCCTTCGTAAAGGGCCCGGCCGATGATGGCGCCGTCGCAGCCGATGGCCTTGAGGGCGCCAGATCCTCCAGCGTAGGAGACCCCGCCGGAGCTTGCAGCTCGAAGCTCAGGGCGGCGCCTGCTTGACCTCGGCCAGGCAGCTCCAGATTGGGGCCCGTCAGAGCGCCGTCGCGGCCCACTGTCGGTCGACCGAGGATGCGGTTCAGCGTTCCCGGGGGCATACGCCGGACAGC